>JBBQXL010000036.1:0-20471 GCA_038209695.1 Hyphomicrobiales bacterium | reverse complement strand
GGTCCGGTATCAGGCGCGGCCTCGGACGCGTCGGGGCCGCCTTGCGGACCAGGACCGTGATGCCGGCCGAAATGCGCACGCATCCGCGCCTCGATCGCCTTGACCTTGTCGAGCTGCTCCGGCGTCAGCGCCGTTTTCAGCGTGGCGATCGCCTTTTTTAGGTCCTCGGCGCTTTTGGCGCGGGCAATCGTATTGTCGGCGAACTGCTCAGGCAGGGAGAACGGCTCGGCGTTCTCATCCGCGGCCGGCGTGGCAGAGCCGGGACCCGTTGGCCGCTTCATCGTGGCTTGCAAGGCGTCGGTGAAATCGCGCCAGGCATTGAGCTGATTGGCGCGGATACCGATCTCGGTCTCAATCACGCTCAGTCTCTTGGCAAGCTCATCCGGGCCGTGCATGCGATGCATATCGCTCCGGTCGCCCGGGCCCTCGCGGTGGCGGTCGCATCCGTGCTTGGGGCCGTGATGCTCGCCCTTGTGCTCGCCGGCCCAGGCGTGATGAACGAGGCGTCCGCCGGCGCCGCTCCAAACCGTCAGCGCGGTGAGGCCGGCCAAGCCGAGAATGGCCACGACGACGATCGAGGCCATCTTTGGGTGGTATTTCATAGTCGGACATCCTCCAATGTTGGTGTTCTCCGTGTTCTAGGCTGCGTTCGTTGCCCGTTTTGGTCTTGGCGTGTCCCAATGTTGCCGCGTGAGCGCGATTTGTGACGAAACATTGCTGTCGGCTGGAACGGCCGGTTTTCGTTACAAAATTGCCCTCGTTGACGGGGCTGGGCGAGGCTAGAAGGGGGAGCCTCAGATGCTCTCACGGAGTCCATGATTTCGATCACATGAACTCGACCGCGCCACGCATTCTCGTCGTCGACGACGATCCGGAAATTCGCAAGCTCCTGGCCCGCTACGTCGAGAGCCAGGGCTTCCGCGTGCTGCTTGCCGCGAACTGCCGGGAACTGCGCGATCAGCTCGCGACCCACCAGGTCGACCTGATCGTTCTCGACGTGATGCTGCCGGATGGCTCGGGCCTCGATATGTGCCGGGACTTGAGGGCGCAGCGGTCGAACGTGCCGATCATCCTGCTCACCGCGCTGAAGGAGGACGTGGACCGCATCATTGGTCTCGAGATTGGCGCCGACGACTATCTCGGCAAGCCGTTCAACCCGCGGGAGCTCATCGCCCGCGTGCGCGCCGTGCTCAGGCGGCACGCGGAGACGCTACCTCCGTCGAGCGAGGCGAAAATCTATCGCTTTGAGGGCTTCACGGCCGACCCGCAGACGCGGCGCGTGGTCGGTCCAGGCGGGAACGACGTCGAGCTGACGGGCGCGGAGTTCGACCTGCTCAAGACCTTCCTCGACCGGCCGGGCCGCGTGCTGTCGCGCGATCAGCTGCTCGATCTCACGCGCGGCCGCGACGGCGACGGTTTCGACCGCTCCATCGACGTGCTCGTGAGCAGGCTGCGCCGCAAACTTGGCGGTGGCGGGGCCTCGCAGTTGCTGAAGACGGTGCGCAATGGCGGCTATCAGCTGGCCGTGAGGGTCGACGTCGAGGACGCATCGAAATGAACACGCTGCGCGCTAAGATCGCCTTGCTCCTGGTTGCGGCGATCGTCACGGTCGTAGGCTTGCTGACCGTCGTGCTGTTCTATCTGCTTGGGCCGCCGCCGCGGTCGGCACGCGCGCTGGAGCCGGTCGCCCAGCAGGTGGAGATGGTCGTCCGCCTGACAAGTCAAGGCGCGTCCGGCCTCACGCTGGCAGCGGAGCCTTCGCTCGGACACGTTTACGACACCATGACTGAAACGTTGCGGGCGCGGCTGGCTGAGCGTGGGCTCGATCTTGCGGTCGTCGTTTCGCGTGACGGCAGGCGCGCTCCGCTTATCGTCTGGATCCCCATCGAGAAGCGGGGTTGGCTGGCGATGCCGATTTCCGATCTGCCGCCGCAAGGCGTGCCCTGGAAAGGGCTGCTTAGGTGGCTTGCGCTCATCACCGTCGGCGCCGCCGCCATCGCGGTGTTCGTCGCCAATCGCATGGTTCGGCCTCTGGTCCTTCTGGAAAATGCCGTCGCGTCGGTGGGGGCCGACGGCGTGTTGCCGGAGCTGCCCGAGCGGGGGCCGGCGGAGGTGCGGGCGACCGCGAAGGCGTTGAACTCGCTTTCGTCTCGCTTGAAGAGGGCCATGGAGAGCCGGATGCGAATGGTGGCGGCGGCCGGTCACGATCTCCGCACGCCGATCACCCGCATGCGGCTGCGCGCCGAGTTCGTCGAGGATGAGGAAGAGCGCGCGCGGTGGCTGACCGATCTTGATGAGTTGGAGCGCATCGCCGACAGCGCGATTACGCTCGTGCGCGAGGAATCGGGAAAGGCGTCGCCGGAACTGATCCGCTTGGACGAGCTGGTCGAGAGTATCGGCGCCGAGCTCAGAGACCAGAATCTCGACGTGACGAATACGGCGGCGCAGAAGGTGACCGTGCGGGCGAGCCGGCTCAAGCTCAACCGGGCGCTGCGCAACCTCATCATCAACGCGGCCACGCACGGGGTTCGCGCGCGCGTCAAGGTCGACGGAGCGGACGGTCCGGCGGCGCGCATCGTTATCGAGGACGACGGCCCTGGAATTCCGCCCGGCCTGATCGGCCAAGTGTTCGAACCTTTCTTCCGCGCAGACCCGGCACGCCGCCAGGATATCCCCGGCGCCGGACTCGGCCTCACCATCGCGCGGGAGATCATTCAGCGCGCCGGGGGCAGCATCAGCATCGCCAATCGGGCAGACGGCGGTCTGTCGCAGATCGTCGAGCTGCCGTTGGCGTCGGACGAGCCGGCGTAAGGACCGGCGCGCGCTAGCAATCGCGCCCGCCTCAGAACCGTCCAATCGCAGATGTATGATCCAGCTTAAGGTGGGGGAACAACACCGGCGACACACTAAGTCGTAAGGAGGAGAGGCCATGGACAGCAACGCGATTCACGATTACGCGCGGCGCTTTGTCGGCGCGCATGGCGACAAGGCCGAATTGGAGGCCGCGCAGCGCGCCGCCCAATGCGAACGGCAAGGCGAGAAGGATCAAGCGGGCGATTGGCGGCGGATTCAGGCCGCGATCAAGGAGATGCGCGGCCCGCATTCGAGCTGATCGGCTGCGGCGGGCTCAGCCGGCGCGAATGGCGGGCAGGCGTGCGCGGAGTGGCTCGATGCAGATCAGCGCCGTGCAGCGTCTGATCGCCAGAGTGCGGGGATGGGTATCCGCGTGCTGACCGGGCTGCTTCGTCCAGGAAAAGCCCAGCGACGCCGTGGCGAGAGACGCGCGCGAGAAATGTCCGGCCTTCCGCCGTGTCCATGACGCGAGTTCAATCGACTCGCACCGCAGCGACGTGGCGAGTGCGCGCGATTGCGCCGCGCTCCAGGCCCCGCCGGTGGTAGCTCCCTTGATCGAGACCCGGGCGAGGCGCGTCGCCTCGACGCGGGTCCAGGCCCAGCCGGCTATGAGCCATGTTTGCAAGATCGCGCCGAGAGCTCGCGATTGATGCGCGGTCCATGCCGCAGCGACCGCAGATGCGTTGGCCATGGCGCGGGCAAGATGTCGGGCCTCGGTGGCAGCCCAAGCCAAAAACGCAATGGTCCATGTCGCCATCGTCAGCGCGAGGGCGTAAGCGCGCGGACGGACCCAGTTGAGGCACGCCGTTGCGGCACGTCGAACGACTACGAACAGCGCAACGGAAGTTCGCCACAAGAATGCGGCGGCGATTTTCGCCAAGCGCAGACCATGCAGAGCCAGTCGCCGCGACCAGCGCATGACGCGGCGGCGCTTGAGTTCGAGCCAGTAAATGATCTCCTGGAATTTGACTCGGCGCGCGCGCCGCTTTTCGGCCACGCGATAATGCGCGAGCCAACGCTCTTGCTGGCTCAGATCGTTGGCGACTGAGGCGATCAGATGTTTCGAGCCGACAATCCCGGCCTCGGCGGCCGCGATCGGGTCGAGCGTATCGCTGGCACCCGTCACGGTGCTGTTCCCTCATTTGAGGCGCAGGCGATATGCGTGTCGTTGCCGGCGCCCTTATACGCGGGCGTGCAAACCGGCGTTTCCCCGTCGAACCGCCGCAACCCTTAGTCTACACCCCAAATTCCTAACGCCAAATGTTCCGCTCCGTTCCACCGCTATCTGTGCCCCCTGTTGCATGGCAAAATCCCGCAAGTGATTCGGGCCTCTACGGGGCCACACCCAGCCTGCGGCGGAGCAGGCTGAGAGGGGCGTTTTGACGGGAAAATGAGCCCAATTCGCATCATCGGCATCGACCCGGGCCTCCGGCGCACCGGCTGGGGGGTCATCGACAGCGATGGGGCCAGGCTCGGCTTCGTGGCCTGCGGTGCGGTCGTATCCGACAACGCCGAGAGCCTAGCGCTGCGGCTGCGGCAGATTTTCGATGGCTTGCAGGAGGTGCTGGCGCGGCTGGAGCCGGAAGAGGCGGCCATCGAGCAGACTTTCGTCAATCGCGACGGCGCCGCCACCCTGAAGCTCGGCCAGGCGCGGGGCATCGCCCTGCTGGTGCCGGCGCTGCTCGGGCTGACCATCGCCGAATACGCGCCGAATGCGGTGAAGAAGACCGTGATCGGCGCCGGCCATGGCGACAAGGGCCAGATCCGCGCCATGGTGAAATGCCTGTTGCCGCGTGCGGCCCCCGACAGCGCTGATGAAGCCGACGCGCTGGCCATCGCCATCACCCATGCCCACTCGCGCGGCTGGGCGAGGCTCACCGCCTCGATCGCGCTGGCGGGGAGGGCGGCCCCATGATCGGCAAGCTCACCGGCAAGGTCGATCAGGTGTCGCTCAGCGCGGTGATCGTCGATGTCGGCGGCGTGGGCTACGAGGTGACGGTCGGCACGCGCACGCTGACCAGCCTGCCGCCGGTGGGCGAGACCATGACGCTCGCGATCGACACCCATGTGCGGGATGACGAGATCAAGCTGTACGGCTTTGCCACCGAGCATGAGCGTGCCTGGTTCAGGGCGCTGCAGACGGTGCAGGGCGTGGGCGCCAAGGTCGCGCTGGCGGTGCTCGGCACGCTGTCAGCGACCGACCTCGCTAATGCCGTGGCGCTTCAGGACAAGGGCCAGGTCGCCCGTGCCCCCGGGGTCGGTCCCAAGGTCGCCGCTCGCATCGTCGCCGAACTCAAAGACAAGATGCCGACACTGGCGCCGGCGATCAGGCCCGGCGGCGGGCTCGCGCCAATCGCCACACTGCCGGAGGGGCTAGCCGCGCGCGACGCGGTTTCGGCGCTGACCAATCTCGGCTATGCCCACGGCGAGGCTGCGGCCGCCATCTCGGCGGCGATCGGCAAAGTCGGGCGCGAGGCGCGCGCCGAGGAGCTGATCCGGCTCGGGCTTAGGGAGCTGGCGCAATGAGCGAGAGGATGCTCCAGGCGGTGCGGCGCGACGAGGACCAGGCGGAGACCTCGCTCAGGCCGCAAACGCTCGCCGAGTTCATCGGCCAGCCTAAAGTCTGCTCCAATCTGAAAGTGTTCATCGACGCGGCGCGCGGCCGCCGCGAGGCGCTCGACCACGTGTTGTTCGCCGGACCTCCCGGCCTCGGCAAGACCACGCTGGCGCAGATCGTGGCGCGCGAGCTCGGCGTCAATTTCCGCGCGACCTCGGGACCGGTGATCGCCAAGGCCGGCGATCTCGCCGCGCTGCTCACCAATCTCGAAGACCGCGATGTCCTGTTCATCGACGAGATCCACCGGCTCAATCCGGCGGTCGAGGAAATTCTCTATCCGGCGCTCGAGGACTTCCAGCTCGACCTCATCATCGGCGAGGGGCCGGCGGCGCGCTCGGTGCGCATCGATCTCGCGAGATTCACGTTGGTCGGCGCCACCACGCGCACCGGACTGCTCACCACTCCGCTCAGGGAGCGGTTCGGCATTCCGATCAGGCTCGAATTTTACGGCGTCGAGGAGCTTGAGGAGATCGTGCGGCGCGGCGCGCGCCTGCTCGGCCTGCCGCTTACCGCCGAAGGCGCGCATGAAATCGCCCGGCGCGCGCGGGGCACGCCACGCGTGGCGGGCAGGCTGCTGCGGCGCGTGCGCGATTTCGCGTCCGTCGAGGGCTCGGGCGCGGTCGATGCCAAAATCGCCGACCGGGCGCTGTCCCAGCTCGAAGTCGATAACAAGGGTCTCGACGCGCTCGACCACCGTTACCTGCGGCTGATCGCGGTGAATTACGGCGGCGGCCCGGTGGGGGTCGAAACCATCGCCGCCGGCCTGTCCGAGCCGCGCGACGCCATCGAGGAAATCATCGAGCCTTATCTGTTGCAGCAGGGCTTCATCGCCCGCACGCCGCGCGGCCGGGTGCTGACCGGAATCGCCTATGCCCATCTCGGCATGCAGCAGCCGGCCCAGTCCACCACGCAATTTCCATTGTTCAACGGCGGCGACGAGGGATGAGCAATTCGTGGCCTGACCTGGCGGGCCGGATCGAGGGCGAGACCCACATCCTGCCGGTCCGCGTCTATTTCGAGGACACCGATTGCGCCGGCGTCGTCTACCACGCCAACTTTCTCAAATTCTGCGAGCGCGGCCGTTCCGATTTCATCAGGCTGCTCGGCATCGATGCCAAGGGCCTGGCCAGTCCCGAGCAGGGCGAGCCCGCGGTGTTCGTCGTGCGGCGGGTGGAGATCGATTATCTGAAGCCAGGGCGCATGGATGACGTGCTCGAAATCGTCACCAGTTGCGTCGAGATCAGCACCGCGAGCCTCGTGCTCCAGCAGGATGTCCGCCGGGACGGGAGCCTGTTGGCGCGCGCCCGGGTCAGCGTCGTGCTGGTGTCGAGCGCCGGCAAGCCGCAGCGTCTCGGCGCGCTGGTTCGCAATGCGCTTCAACGATTCGTTAACCAAGCGCGTGAAACGTAGCAAATGCCGGTAAAGTGTCGTTCGGCTGGACGGAGTCGCGTGCGGCGCCAGTCAGCAAAGCGAGCCCAAGTTTAGTCACATTCGCTGGCGAAAGGTCGGTTCGCGAGCGCAAAGCGCGCTTTTTCCGGCGAAGCCACCAAGCCCGCGGCACGTGCCGCGGGGCCAAGCCGCCTCCTTCAGGCCGACCGGCCAGAGGCGGCGAACTTTGAGCCATGCCAAGAGGCCGTCAATGAACCCGCCGGATGTCGTCGTCGACCTCTCGATTCTTGAACTGTTCAAGAACGCCCATATCGTCGTCAAATTCGTGATCCTCGGCCTGCTGTTCGCCTCGGTTTGGAGTTGGGCGATCATCCTGGAAAAGCTCTTCCTGTTCGCCAAGACGCGCAAGGAGACCGACAAGTTCGAGCAGGTGTTCTGGTCGGGACAGTCGCTGGAGGAGCTCTATCAGGCGCTGGCGCAGCGCCGGAACAGCGGCATGGCGGCGTTGTTCGTGGCGGCCATGCGCGAATGGAAGCGCTCAACCGAGCACGAGGGCGGAGAGCGCGGCACGCGGCCGATGCCCGGTGTCCAGCACCGGGTCGAGAAGGTCATGGACGTGACCATTTCGCGCGAGGTGGAGCGGCTGGAACGCAGATTGACCTTCCTCGCCACGGTCGGCTCGACCGCGCCCTTTATCGGCCTGTTCGGCACGGTGTGGGGCATCATGACCAGCTTTCAGGCGATCGCCGTGAGCAAGAACACCAGCCTCGCGGTGGTGGCGCCGGGCATTGCCGAGGCGTTGTTCGCGACCGCGCTGGGTCTGCTCGCCGCCATTCCTGCCGTAATTTTCTACAATAAATTCAATAGCGATGCCGCGCGCCACGCGGCCCGTCTGGAAGGTTTCGCCGACGAATTCTCGGCCATTCTGTCGCGGCAGATCGACAAATCTGCGTGAGGGTCAAACCATGGGGATAGGTCTACAGCCAGGAGGCGCGCTCTCGAGCCGGCGAGCCCGGCGCCGCTCGTCAGCGCCGATGAGCGAGATCAACGTGACCCCTATGGTCGACGTCATGCTGGTGCTGCTCATCATCTTCATGGTGACGGCGCCGCTGCTGACGGTCGGGGTTGATGTCGAATCGAAAGGAACCTTGCCCCAGGTCGAGCTGCCGAAGACCGAGGCCGGTGCGGTCGAGCCCGAGAAGGCGCCATTGAGCGTCACGGTCGACGCGCAAGGGAAGATCTTCCTCCAGAACACCGAACTTAGCTTTGACGAACTTGTGCCCAAACTCACGGCTATTCGTGATGCCGGTGGCGGCAGCAAGGTCTGGGTGCGCGGCGACAAAGGCACGCCTTACGGCGACGTGGCGAAAGTGCTGGCACGGATCGGACAAGCGGGCTTCCCGGTGACCATCGTCACCGACCAGATGGACCAACCTTAGGGGACGCCTCGACGCAAGAGCATGATGGGCAAGAGCACCTTCATCTCGGCCGCGCTGCATACGGCGATCCTGCTGTTCGCGCTGGTCGCCTTTCCGGCTGCCAGGATGGACCGCACCCCGCTGGTCGCCATTCCGGTCGATCTCGCCACGCCGGCGGACGTCACCAAGATCAAAGCAGGCATGGCCGATGCCAAGGACGACGCGGCGCTGGCCGGCAAACCCAAAGAGCCAAAGCCCGAAGCGGTGAAGGAAGCCAGCAAGCCGGAACCGAAGCCGGAAGAGACGAAAATCGCCGATAAGCCGGAGCCTGAGCCGAAGCCCGAGGAAAAACCCAAGGCCGAGGCGGCCAAAGAGCCCAAGGCTGAGGCCAAGAAAACCGAAGAGAAGAAGCCCGAGGAGAAACCGGCCAAGCCCAAGGTCGCGGCCAAGCCCGCCTCGAAAAAACCTGCGCCTAAAGCGGCGGACAAGAAGCGCGACTTCAACACCGACCGGATCGCCGCGCTGCTCAACAAAATCCCCGACGCCACGGACGCGCCCAATCCGGTGGTGCCGTCGGACGAGACGCCGAACAAGGTGCACGGGCAATCGAACGGCACGCAAATGACCATGGGGGTCAACGAGATCGACGCGCTTAGAGCCCGCATCGCCCAATGCTGGAGCCCGCCGCCCGGAGGGCTCGGCGCCGAGCAGATAGTGGTCAAGATTCGGCTCAAGCTCAACGAGGACGGCACGCTGGTCGGTTTTCCGACCGTGGCCAATCGCGGCTCCTCGCCGTTCTTTCAGGCCGCCGCCGACAGCGCGGTCAGAGCCGTCTATCAGTGCCAGCCTTACACGCTGCCAGGCGATAAATATGCGCTGTGGCGCGACATGATCCTCAATTTTGACCCAAGCGAGATGTATCGCGCGGGTTAAAGCCCGCGTGTGCTCCTGAGCAAAGACCGCCATGACCCGTATCGCCAATCCGATGTCAGACCGCCGTCCCTGGCGCTTGGCGCTCGTGCTTCTGGCGCTCGGCCCGCTGGCGACGGCAAGCCCGGCCCGCGCCGTGGTCGAGCTCAACATCACCCAAGGCACCATCCAGCCGCTGCCGATCGCCATACCCGACTTCGCCGCCGACGGCGCGATCGACCCGAAGACCGCGGCTGAGATCTCCGGCGTGGTGGCGAATGATTTGCGGTCCTCGGGCCTGTTCATCCCGATCGACCCGGCCGCCTTCATCGAGAAGGGCGTCGGCACCGACAGCATGCCCCGCTTCGAGGACTGGCGCGTGGTCAACGCCCAGGCCCTGGTGGTCGGCCGCATCGGCGCCGCCGACGGCAGGCTGAAGGCCGAGTTCCGATTGTGGGACGTGTTCGCTGGCACTCAGCTGGCGGGCGAGCAGTTCTTTGCCCGGCCCAAGGACGCCCGCCGCATCGGCCACATCATCGCCGATGCGATCTATGAGCGGATCACCGGCGAGAAGGGCTATTTCGACACCCGCATCGTGTTCGTCGATGAATCGGGCCCCAAGGATAAGCGGGTGAAGCGCCTGGCCATTATGGATCAGGACGGCTTCAACATCAGGCTGCTCACCACCGGGCAGAACCTGGTGCTGACCCCTAGGTTCAGCCCATCGACCCAGGAGATCACCTTCACCTCGTTCGAGGGCGAGACGCCCAAGGTCTATTTGCTCAATATCGAGACCGGGCAGAAGGAGATCGTCGGCACCTTCCCGGGCATGACTTTTGCGCCGCGGTTCTCGCCCGACGGCCAGCGTATCGTCATGAGCCTGGAGCGGGACGGCAATGCCAACCTGTTCGCCATGGATTTGCGCAGCCGGCGCACGCTCCAGCTGACCAATGACAATGCCATCGACACCGCGCCCTGCTATTCGCCCGACGGGCGCCAGATCGCGTTCGAGACCGATCGGGACGGCTCACGGCAGATCTACGTGATGGATGCGACCGGGGCCAACCCCCACCGGATCAGCCGGGGCCAGGGCAGCTACTCGACCCCGGTCTGGTCGCCGCGCGGGGACCTGATCGCCTTCACCAAGATGACCGGCGGGCAGTTCCTGATCGGGGTAATGAAGCCGGACGGGACCGGCGAGCGCGTCCTCACCGAGGGCTTCCATAACGAGGGCCCGACCTGGGCGCCGAACGGCCGCGTGCTGATGTTCTTCCGCGAATCGCCGGGCGCAAAAGGGGGTCCGAAGCTCTATACGATCGACCTCACCGGCTATAATGAGCGCCAGGTCGCCACGCCCGCGTTCGGCTCCGATCCAGCCTGGTCGCCGCTCATCAACTGACACCTTTTTTCCGAGATTTTTGGCTGAATTCAGCCATTTTTTACGGCCTGTGTCCCAAAGGCAACTACCGGCTTACCGTTTTTTAATTAGAGGCCTTCAGCGTGTTAACCAAGCTTGCTCGCCGTCTCCGAGGGAGATAGCGTCATTGAGCCAAGGGTTCAGATTCGGCGTTGCATTTTGGCACCAATCACCCGGAAAACGGTTGGGGGACGGCAGTCCGTTCTTGATCTGAAAACGCCGCGCCGGTACATGCAAAGACGGCTACTGCCGTTTTAACCAAAGGAGAGAAGACCATGCAGGGTTTGAAGGGCGTTATCATCGTCGCCACGATCGCGGCCGCCACCATCGCGCTGAGCGGCTGCGTCGGCCACCACGAAAAGGCAGTGATGAGCGAGCCCCTGAAGCTCAGCTCAGCTGATGTCGTGGTCGAGCAGGTTGTTCGCGTCTAAGCTGCGGCCGAGGAATTGCGGAAGCTCATCGTCTTCCGCGTTATGGGATATGGATGCCGGGACGCCGTAGCGTGATGCGGCGGCGTCTCAGGCATCCCTTCCTTTTTTGGGCCCACCTTTTTAAGCTCCCAGCGCCAAATCGCCCGATTTTCGAGGGAACTAGGAACTCGTTAAGGAATTTCCTTCTACGATTTCCTAAAATTTGGCTAGCGGGAGTAACCAGTAATGCGTTGGAGTGGTGGGATGAGCCGCGCCTGTCGGGTCGCGGGCGTAATCGCGTTTGCATTGCTGATCTCAGCATGCGCACGCAGTCAGCCTAAAGAATATGGGATTGGAAGCACCGGGGGGGTCGCCTCGCCGGGGTCGCCGCAGGAATTCGCCGTCAATGTCGGCGATGTGGTGCATTTCCAGGTCGATAGCACGTCACTGACGGGCGAAGCGCAGGGTATGCTGCGCAACCAGGCCCGCTGGCTCAATCAATATTCCCAATACACCATCACCATCCAGGGCCACGCCGACGAGCGCGGCACGCGGGAGTATAATCTCGCGCTTGGCGCTAGGCGGGCCATGGCGGTCCGGGCGTTCCTGGCTAGTCAGGGGGTGAGGGCGGCACGGATCAGGACCATCTCCTACGGCAAGGAGCGGCCGGTGGCGGTGTGCGACGACATCTCGTGCTGGTCGCAGAACCGGCGTGCCCAGACGGTGCTGAACAACGGGGCGGTCGCCCAGTACTAAGTACCGGCAAGAGGTGCCGGACGGCCGTTACGGCCCGGCACCTCGTCAGCTGAGACCTGTTTTTTGCCGCAAAGGGCCGAACAAATCGGCTATGGTTCGCCACGTTCGGCGCTCCCCACCAAAGGGGAGCGCCAGAATAGCGCTACCCTAACGGCAAGGTCTCTTTCGTTTGAGTCTCTCGGCTTTCACATGGCGCAGGCGATCGCGCCCGGCTTACGCGTTGATGGCGGGGCTTCTCTGCCTGCCGGCGCTGCCGGGCGTTGCCCAGGAGAGTCCAGGCCAGTCGGCCGACTCGGTGAGCGCGCGGCTGGGTCGGCTTGAGGCCAAGATCAAGGACCTCCAGGTCACGGTCGGCACGCTCGAATCGCTGGTCCGGGCCAAGCCCGGCACGGTGTTGCCGCAAGAGGCCCCGCCGGTCGCCCAGGGCGATGTCGGCCCCCGCATCGATGCGCTGGGGACCCAGATCACCGCGCTGACCAGCCATATCGAGCAGATCGGGCGGAAGATGAGTGCGCTGGAGGCGAAGCTGGCCGCCGCGCGGGTCCCGCCGGCGCCGAGTGCGCCGCCGCCGCCCGATACCGCCACAGACGCCGCTCCACCAGATAGCGGCGGCGACAGCGATCCCTCCAAGCCGCGCTGGTACGGGCCCAAGCCGGGCAGCGACCAGCTCGCTGCTCTGCTGGAACGCGACGCCGCTTCCGCGCCGCAAAGCCTGACCGGGGGCGCGCCCGGCGGCGATGCCCAGACGCTCTATCAGCAGGGCTACGGGGCGCTGTTGCAAAAGGACTATCCAGGTGCCGAAGTCGCGTTCAGCCAGCTGGTCGACGCCTACCCGAGCGATCCGCTGGCGGCCAACGCGCAATATTGGCTCGGCGAGACCTATTACGTGCGCGGCCAGTACAAGGACGCGGCCGACGCCTTCCTCAAGGGCTACAAGAAATATAAGTCCGGCGACAAGGCGCCCGACACGCTGCTCAAGCTCGGCATGGCGCTGGCCGAACTCGGCCAGAAGGATGCGGCCTGCTCGACGCTGAACGAGCTCCAGACCAAATATCCGAACGCACCGGAATATATCGGCGACGAGGCCATGGCCTGGCGCAAGAAGACTGGCTGCTGACATGAACGCGTCGCCAATCACGCGCGCGGAGGCGCAAGAGCTGCTGGAGCCGCTGGCGCGCTTTCCGCGTGTCGTTCTCGCCGTGTCGGGCGGGCCCGACAGTGTCGCGCTGATGCATCTCGCGGCGCGCTGGCGAGAGGCGCGGGGCGGAAGCCCGGCGCTCAGCGTGCTGACGGTCGATCACCGGCTGCGCGACGGTTCGCGGAGCGAAGCCGAAATGGTCGCGCGCCTGGCATCGGCGCTCGGTCTGCCCCATGAAATCTTGAGCTGGGAAAGCGGCGCGCCGGTTGCGGCAGGTGTGCAGGCCAAGGCGCGGGCCGCGCGCTACGATCTCATGGCAGCCTACTGCCATGCCAACGACATTGCGGCGCTGGTCACCGCTCACACCCAGGACGACCAGGCCGAGACCTTCCTGATGCGGCTCAAGCGCGGTAGCGGTCTCGATGGCTTGGCGGCGATCCCGGTAGCCGGCACATGGGCGGGTATTTCCGTGCTCAGGCCATTGCTCGATGTGGCGAAGGCGCGGCTGGTGGCGAGCCTCGATGAAGCGGACATCGCCTTCGTGTCCGATCCGAGCAATGAGGATGCGCGCTTCGAGCGGGTGCGGCTGCGAGGCGGCAAAGACGCGCTTGCCGCGCTCGGCTTGACTTCGGAGGCGCTGGCACTGTCGGCGCGGCGGTTGCGACGCGCACGTGCGGCGCTCGACTACGCTGCCGGAGAATTCCTGGCGGCAAGCAGTGAGATGCACGAAGCGGGCTACGCCCTGATCGACCGCGACGCGCTCGACGGCGCGCCGCAAGAAATCGCGCTGCGTGCCTTGGCGCAATTGATCGGTATTGTGGGCGGCGGTGAGACCCCGGTGCAACTCGCCAAGCTGGAGACTCTGCTCGCCGGCTTGCGCAACGATGCCGGCAAGGCCCACACGCTCGGCCGCTGCCGGCTCGAGCCGTGGTCCGGCCATCTTGGCATTTTCCGCGAATTGAGAGCGGCGGGATTGCCGGAGGCGGCACTGCTGCCGGGTCAGCGCCTGCTATGGGACAACCGGTTCAGGATCGAGCTTGGGCCGCACGAGACCAAGCCGATCATGGTGCGGGCGCTGGGCGAGTCTGGCTGGCGCGCGTTGCGTGACAGCTCCGCGTTAGCGTCCTCGCTGCCGCGCCTTGCGGGCCGCACGCTGCCCGCATGCTGGCGGGGCGATGAATTGCTGGGATTGCCGCTGTTCGGGCGGACCGAAATGGGCCAGGGGCTTAGCCTCGATTGCCGGGCGCATTTCGTCAGGGCCGGAATGCCCCATAGGGCGGTGACCAAGCGACTGCTTAACCGTTGAGGAAGCATCCACCTCTTTGCGTTAGCCTCAACTTGGCAAAATGGGTGCATGTTCCTATGTTACCAAGGCTTAGCCTTATTCTCCGCCTACACTGAAGGGTAGAGGCTGCCGGGTGCCGGTAGCCGCGCGCCAGAACCGAGCTGTTAGGTCCAGTACATGAACTCGAATTTCCGTAACTTCGCCATCTGGGTGTTCATCGGCCTGCTGCTGGTCGCGCTGTTCAACCTGTTCCAGTCACCGGGCGTCCATGTCCGCGGCAACGAGATCAGCTTCTCGCAACTGCTGTCCGAGGTCGAGGGCGGCAACGTCCAGGATGTGACCATCGCCGGCAACACCATCACCGGCCATTTCACCGACAGCCGCAACTTCCAGACTTATGCGCCGAACGATCCCAATCTGGTCGATAAGCTGAACCAGAAGGGCGTCAAGATCACCGCCAAGCCGTCCGAGGACGACGTGCCGTCGCTGCTCGGCGTGCTGGTGTCGTGGTTCCCGATGCTGCTCCTGATCGCGGTGTGGATCTTCTTCATGCGCCAGATGCAGTCGGGCGGCGGGCGCGCCATGGGCTTCGGCAAGTCCAAGGCGAAGCTGCTGACCGAGCGGCATGGCCGCGTCACCTTCGACGATGTGGCCGGCGTCGACGAGGCCAAGGAAGATTTGCAGGAGATCGTCGAGTTCCTTCGCGACCCTCAGAAATTCCAGAAGCTCGGCGGGCGCATCCCGCGCGGCGCGCTATTGGTCGGGCCTCCGGGCACCGGCAAGACGCTGCTCGCGCGCGCCATCGCCGGCGAAGCCAACGTGCCGTTCTTCACCATCTCCGGCTCCGATTTCGTCGAGATGTTCGTGGGCGTCGGCGCCAGCCGCGTGCGCGACATGTTCGACCAAGCCAAAAAGAACGCGCCGTGCATCATCTTCATCGATGAGATCGACGCGGTTGGCCGCCACAGAGGCGCTGGCCTTGGCGGCGGCAATGACGAGCGCGAGCAGACCTTGAATCAGCTGCTGGTCGAGATGGACGGCTTCGAGGCCAATGAGGGGATCATTTTGATCGCCGCGACCAACCGCCCCGACGTGCTTGATCCGGCGCTGCTGCGTCCCGGCCGATTCGACCGCCAGGTGGTGGTGCCGCGCCCCGACATCATCGGCCGCGAGAAGATCCTGAAGGTCCATGTGCGGAAGGTGCCGCTCGCGCCCGACGTCGATCTGCGCGTCATCGCCCGTGGCACGCCCGGCTTCTCCGGCGCCGATCTGGCCAATCTGGTCAACGAGGCGGCGCTGCTGGCCGCGCGCCGGTCCAAGCGCCTGGTGACCCAGTTCGAGTTCGAGGACGCCAAGGACAAGGTCATGATGGGCGCCGAGCGGCGCTCCATGGTGATGAACGAGGAAGAGAAGACGCTGACCGCCTATCACGAGGGCGGCCACGCGCTGGTGGCGCTGCATATGCCTGCGTCCGACCCGGTCCACAAGGCGACCATCATCCCACGCGGCCGCGCGCTCGGCATGGTCATGCGGCTGCCGGAGCGGGACATGCTGTCCTATACCCGCGCCAAGCTGAAGGCCGACATCACCGTCGCCATGGGTGGTCGCGTCGCCGAAGAGATCGTGTTCGGCTACGAGAAGGTGACCTCCGGCGCCTCCTCCGACATCAAGATGGCGACGCTGCTGGCGCGCGCCATGGTCACGCAATACGGCATGTCCGACAAGCTCGGGCCGCTGTCCTATGGCGACAACGAGGAAGAGGTGTTTCTCGGCCATTCGATCGCGCGGACGCAGAACTTGTCCGACGAGACCCAGACCATCGTCGACGAGGAGATCCATCGCATCGTCGATGAGTCCTACGAGGCGGCGCGCAAGGTCCTCACCGAGAACATCAACGACCTGCATACGGTCGCGCGCGGCTTGCTGGAGTACGAGACGCTGTCGGGCGAAGAGATCAAGGATCTGCTCAAGGGCAAGCCGCCGGTGCGCGAGTTTGTCGCCGAGGTCACGCCGCGGCCAGGGCCGGCCTCCGCCGTTCCGACCGCCGGACGCGGCAAGCGCCCGCCCGAGCCCGAGCCGGATACCGGCGGCCTCGAGCCCCAGCCGTCGACTTAGGCGGTTCGCCTGCACCCATCGAATGCCCGGCCTTGTGCCGGGCATTTTGTTTTCGGCGGTCCCTGCACAAAGTCTTCGTGCTAAGGCTCGCGCATGACGGCGCAGCTTTACGTGAGACCGGTCGGCTTGCTCTATGGCGCCACCGCCCAGGCGGCGGTGGCCGACGGGCTGGCCCTGCCCTTGGCGGGCGGCCCCATCGCCTTCACCGCGGCGGAGCTGATCGAAGGCGAGCCGGGCAAGACCAGGATGCGGCTGTTCGCCGCGTCCGCGCTGGCCTCGACCGGGGAGGCCGATCTTGCCGCGCTGCTGGCGCGGATCACCGCCAAGCGGCCGCCCTTCGCCGGGATCGTGCTGGATCGCACGGTGCTGATGGGCATCGTCAACGTCACACCCGACAGCTTCTCCGATGGTGGCCTCTACGACACCACTGAAGGCGCCATCGTTCATGCCGCCGAGCTGGCGGCCGCAGGCGCCGGCATCGTTGATATCGGCGGCGAGTCGACCCGGCCGGGTTCCGACCCTGCGGAAGAGGGGGAGGAACTTGGCCGCGTGGTGCCGGTGATAGCAGGCCTCGCCGGGCTTCCCGCCGTGATTTCGATCGACACGCGCAAGGCTTCGGTGGCGCGCGAAGCCGCCAAGAAGGGCGCCAAGATCCTGAACGACGTGTCGGCGCTTACCCATGATGCCAACAGCTTGCCGGTCGCGGTTGAGACCGGCTTGAGCGTGGTCCTCATGCATGCGCAAGGCGTGCCCAAGACCATGCAGGACAATCCGCGTTATGGGGACGTGGTGCTTGAGGTGTTCGACTATCTCAAGGCGCGCATCGCCGCGGCCGTGGCGGCGGGCATCGAGCCGGCGCGCATCGCCGCCGACCCCGGCCTCGGGTTCGGCAAGACGCTGGCTCATAATCTCGCGCTGCTGGCCCATATCTCGTTGTTTCACGGCCTAGGCGTGCCGCTCCTGATCGGCGCCTCGCGCAAACGCTTCATCAAAGGCGTGGCGGGGGGAGAGGAGCCGAGTAGCCGAGAGCCGGGTTCCCAGGCCGCGGCGGTCGCCGCGGCGGCGCAAGGGGCACAGATTTTGCGGGTGCATGACGTGGCGGGCAGCCGCCAGGCGCTGGCGGTGTGGCGCGCCTCGGTGTTCGGCATTGAAATTTAAGTAAAATGCGGGACTTTGGCCGGCCTAGATTGGTGTAACTTTCGCTTATATTTTTTGAACCCAAGGGTGGTACACCAGGAGCATAATCCCATGAGGCGCCAGTCAGAACAGAACATGCGACCGGCGCCCAGAGGGACCGAACGGGGGGGCCAGATCATGGCTCGCAAATATTTTGGCACGGATGGCATCCGTGGCAGCGCCAACTCCTTTCCCATGACCTCGGAAGTGGCCATGCGGGTGGGGATGGCGGCAGGCAAGCTGTTCACCAACGGCTCCTACCGGCATCGCGTGGTGATCGGCAAGGATACGCGGCTCTCGGGCTACATGATCGAGTCCGCGCTGGTCTCGGGCTTCACCGCCGTGGGCATGGACGTGTTCCAGCTCGGGCCGATGCCGACGCCGGCCGTCGCAATGCTGACCCGCTCGCTCCGCGCCGATCTCGGCGTGATGATCTCCGCCTCGCACAATCCGTTCGTGGACAACGGCATCAAGCTGTTCGGGCCTGACGGCTACAAGCTGTCCGACGAGAAGGAAGAGGAGATCGAGCAGTTGATGGGCGGCGACTCGGCCGAGCTGCTGGCCGACCCGGAGATGATCGGCCGCGCTACCCGCATCGACAGCGCGCGCGAGCGCTATATCGAATTCGCCAAGCGCACCCTGCCCAAGAATATTCGCTTTGACGGCATCAGGGTGGTGATCGATTGCGCCAATGGCGCAGGCTACAAGGTGGCGCCGGAGGCGCTATGGGAGCTCGGGGCCGAGGTCATCAAGATCGGCGTCGATCCTAATGGTCTGAATATCAACAAGGATTGTGGCTCGACGGCGCCCGAGGATTTGATCCGCAAGGTCAACGAAGTGCGCGCCGATATCGGCATCGCGCTCGACGGCGACGCCGACCGGGTGGTCATCGTCGACGAGAAGGGCAACATCATCGACGGCGATCAGCTGATGGCGGTGATCGCCGAGTCGTGGCAGAAGCGCGGACGGCTCGCCGGCGGCGGCGTCGTCGCCACGGTAATGTCCAATCTCGGGCTCGAGCGTTATCTGGAAAGCCTCGATCTCGGCTTGGCGCGCACGCCGGTTGGCGACCGCTACGTGGTCGAGCATATGCGCCAGCATGGCTACAATGTCGGCGGCGAGCAATCGGGCCATATCGTGCTGTCGGACTTCTCGACTACCGGGGACGGCCTGGTTACGGCGCTCCAGCTGCTCTCGGTGGTGGCCCAGAGCGGCAAGCCGGTGAGCGAAATCTGCAATCGGTTCGAGCCTCTGCCGCAGATCCTGAAGAACGTCCGCTATAAGAATGGCGGCCAGCCGCTCGACAACGTGGCGGTGCGGAGAGCGATCGACACCGGCAAGACGAAGCTCGGCAAATCGGGGCGTCTGGTGATCCGCCCGTCGGGCACGGAGCCCGTGATCCGGGTCATGGCCGAAGGCGACGACGAGAAACTCGTTAAGACCGTCGTCTCCGATATTGTTCACGCCTTGACCGACGCGGCCGCCTAGGCCGGGCCGCCTCGTCTCGACAGCCATTTTCGATCAGGGCACTAGCGCGGGATGGGCCGATTGTGGCCCGGTTGCAACAGCCGTGCCGTCCTGCAACTCCTGTTAGTAATTCGTTAACCATTTCCCTTTCATAGTCCCGAAATGAGACAGCCGCGCGGTTTTTAGCCCCCAAGGCCTAATCGCTCAGGCTGCAGTAAGAGGGGATAGAGATGGGACAGACTCGCGCGCTTATCGTTGGACTTGCCTTGGTTCTAGGCCAGACGGCAGCTTCCTATGCCGCCGATCTCGGCCTGCCGCCTCCGGAGCCCGAGCTCTGCGAGGGCTGCGCCGGCCCCTGGTACGTCAAGGGCTTCGTGGGTTCCGCCAATCCTCATGTCGGCGGCATCGACTATTCACTGATCACGCCTGACTTCGTCACCTACGACAAAGAGATCAAGAGCACGCCGCTGTTCGGCCTCGGTATCGGCTACGACACGGGCCATTATTTCCGCTTCGACCTCACCGGCGAATATCGCGGCGATGCCCTGTTCGTCTTCCACGACAAATATCCAGGGCCGGATGGCTCATTCAACTATAACGGTCCAGGGTCGGGCCCCGGCACGAACGAATATACGGCCGATATCGAGAGCTGGGTCGGCTTGGCCAACGCCTATATTGACATTGGCACGTGGCATTGCATCACGCCCTATGTCGGCGGCGGCGTCGGCTTCGCGTCGCTGTCCATCACCGGCTACAAGGACGTCAACGTTCCGAATTTGAGCGTCGCTTATGGCCAGAACAACACCGAGACCAATTTCGCCTGGGCGGCTTATGCCGGCTTCGCCTATAAAGTCACGCCTGGTCTGACCATCGATCTGTCCTACCGCTACACCGATCTCGGCGACATCAGGACGGGCAAGATCGCCACGTTCGACAATGTGTCGACCTCGGGTGGTTTGCAGATCGAGGACATCACCTCCAACGACGTCATGCTTTCCGTGCGCTTGGCTCTAGGCAGCCAGCCAGCGCCGATGCCGGTCGCCTTTAAATAAAAGCCCCTCAACCATTGATTGCTAGCCGACCAAACCGCCCGTCACTTCGACGGGCGGCTTTTTTTGTGCAGGGCGTCTCCTGCGCTGCCTTGACCTGATTTCCATCAAGACGTAACCGATCTTAGGTGCTGTCATGGCCGGGCTTGTCCCGGCCATCCCACGTCTTTGCCGAAACTCAAATTCGTGGAGGCCCGGCACCCCGGCTGGGCATGACGAAGAGTCACTGGATGAACACTGGGAGCAATGTCGTGACGAGCGTGCCAAAGCCGGCGCTGCGCCCCACCAATCCGCGCTTCTCTTCGGGGCCGTGCACCAAGCATCCCGGCTGGTCGCTCGACCGGCTCAAGGGTGCGCTGGTCGGCCGTAGCCACCGCCAGCCTGATACTTTGGCCAGGCTCGCGCTCGCGCTCAAGCGCACCGCCGAGCTGCTCGAGTTGCCGCCCGGTTACCGCGTGGCGATCGTGCCCGC
>JBBQXL010000035.1:0-20853 GCA_038209695.1 Hyphomicrobiales bacterium | reverse complement strand
GTGATGCTGGCGATTCTCGTCATCGCTTTTGCCGTCCGCGCCGCCCTCGGCGACCCGTTGCGCGAGATCATGGGCGAAGCGGTGCCCGAAGCCGAGCGCGCGGAGCTGCGCCACAAGCTTGGGCTCGATGCCGCCTGGCCTGTGCAGTTCGCCCGCTATCTCGGCGGCGCCGCGCACGGCGATCTCGGCACCTCCATCATCTATAAGCGGCCGACACTCGAGGTCGTCCTGGCCAAGTTTCCCGCTAGCTTCGAGCTGGTCCTCGGCGCGAGCCTGATCGTGCTCCTGTTCGCCTTGCCGGGCGGGGTCTATTGCGCGGTGCGCCCCCGCTCGCTCGGCGCGCGGCTGGTTTTGGGCTTGAGCGTGCTCGGCATCTCGATCCCGGTCTTTCTCACCGGGATATTCCTCATCACCATCTTCGCGGTGTGGCTCGGCTGGCTTCCCGCCTTCGGCCGCGGCGAGACCGTGCGCCTAGGCTGGTGGGAGACCGGCCTCTTGACCGGCGACGGGCTCAGGCACCTGGTCCTGCCCGCGCTGACGCTCTCTTCGATCATGCTGCCGCTGTTCATCCGGCTGGTGCGCGGCGCCATGCTCGACGAGCTCGGTCACGACTATGTTCGCACCGCGCGTGCCAAGGGAGCCTCGCCGCTCAGGGTGTG
This sequence comes from Hyphomicrobiales bacterium, assembly GCA_038209695.1. GTDB lineage: Bacteria > Pseudomonadota > Alphaproteobacteria > Rhizobiales > Methyloligellaceae > Methyloceanibacter. Next base: position 20,194 of record JBBQXL010000035.1, on the reverse strand, counting down.
GCTCAGCCATGCGCTCCGCAACGCGCTGCTGCCGCTGGTTGCCGTCGGCGGGCTCCAGGTAGGCACGCTGATCGCCTACACGTTGCTGACCGAGACGGTTTTCCAATGGCCCGGCATGGGCTTCCTGTTCCTGGAAGCCGTGACCCGCGCCGACATACCGCTCATCACCACCTATCTCATTTTTGTCGGCTTCCTGTTCGTCATCACCAACACCATCGTGGACATGATTAGCCTGATGCTCGATCCCCGCATCAGCCTGGAAGGGACGCGATGAGCGCCGCCGCGTTCCGAACCGGCCCGCGCGCGCTCCTCGCGCTTGCCGCCGAGCGGCCGGGCGGAGCCATTGCCGCCATTGTGCTCGGTGCGATCGCCATCGCGGTGGCGCTGGCGCCGGCGATTGCGCCGCAGAACCCGTTCGATCTCGCCAGCTTCGATGTGCTCGATGCCGGCCTGCCGCCGTCCTGGCTGGCGGGCAGCGATCCCCGCTTTCTGCTCGGCACCGACGCGCAAGGCCGCGATCTGTTCAGCGCCATCCTTTACGGCACGCGCATCTCGCTGATTGTCGGCCTGCTCGCCGTCGCCATCCAGGCGGCGATCGGCATCCCGCTCGGTTTGCTGGCCGGCTATGTCGGGGGCAGGGCGGATACCGTCGTAACCCGCGCCGCCGACATTCAGCTCTCGCTGTCCACCCTGATGATGGCCATCATCGTGCTGGCTCTGTTTCGCGCCGGTCTTGGCGGAGAGAGCTTGAGCCGCTTCGCCGTGCCGCTGCTGGTCCTCGTCATCGGCTTTGCCGAATGGCCGTATTTCGCCCGCACGGCGCGGGCCGCGACCCAGGTCGAGACCGCCAAGGACTATGTCCGCGCCGCGCGCGCCCTGGGCGCGAGCAGCGCCAGCATCATGTGGCGCCACATCCTGCCCAACATCCAGTCGCCGCTGATCGTGATCGCCACCACCCAAGTGGCCGGCGCCATCATGGCCGAGGCGGCGCTGTCGTTTCTCGGCCTCGGCATGCCCGTGACCAAGCCGTCCCTCGGCACCTTGATCCGGTCGGGCTACGACCTGATCTTTGCCGGTGCCTGGTGGATCACGGTCATTCCCGGCCTGGTGCTGGTCGCCGTTCTGATCTCCGTCAATGTGCTCGGCGATGCTTTGCGCGATGCGCTGGATCCAAGAGGGACAGCCCATTGAATCAAAACCGCAGTTGGCTGTGGCTAAGCCCTTGAAACCTAGGTGGGCTTCGAACCATAAGATATAGTGCGCGGAACCCGCGTTAAGCGCCCCGGCCGGTTCAGGCCGGGATTGCCGTTTAAGGAGCCTTTATGGAGACCCCAGGTCCGGAACTCGTGTTTTCTCTCCGCCGCGTGACGGAGGCCGCCGCCTGTGCCGCCTTTAGCTGGATCGGCCGGGGCGACAGTCAGGATGCCGGCAGCGCGGCACTGGACGCCATGCGCGCGGCGCTGGCCGAGGTCGATATCGACGCCGTGGTGGCGATCGGCGAGGCGACGCGTGGCGAGGCGCCCCAGCCTCAACGCGGCGAGCGGCTCGGGCGTCCGGGCGCCGCCTTCAAGGCCGATGTCGCGGTCGATCCGGTCGAGGGCACCAGCTACCTCGTGCGCGGCCAGACCAATGCGCTGGCCGTGCTGGCGGTGGCCCCCCGCGGTGCCATGTTGAACCCAGGGCCCGCCTTCTATATGGAGAAATTCGTGGCGAGCGCGCCGGCCCGCGGCAAGATCGACCCAAGCTGGCCGGTGGAGAAGAAACTCACCACCCTGGCCGATGTCCTCAACAAGGACATCTCCGAGCTCACCGTGTTCGTGCTGGAGAAGCCGCGTCACCGCGAGCTGGTCGACCGCATCCTGTCTTCGGGCGCGCGGGTCGCGCTCTATCCGGCGGGCGACGTCGCCGGCGCGCTCATGGCCGCCATCCCCGGCTCGGGTATCGACGCCTTGATGGGAACAGGCGGCACGCCCGAAGGCGTTATGTCCGCATGCGCCATCAGGGCCATCGACGGCGAATTCCTGGCGCGGCTCGATCCCCAGCTTCAGACCGAGACGAGGGCAGTCAAGGAGGCCGGGATCGACACCACCAAATGGTATGATCGCGACGAGATAATTACTTCGGACGACGTGTTTTTCTGCGCCACCGGGATCACCACCGGTCTGATGCTCGAAGGCGTCGAGCGGACCAGGTCCCACTTTAAGGTGCAGACTATGATGATAACGGGCGCAACCGGCGAACGGCAGATCTTGACGACCTACATGCCGAACGAGCGCATGGCGAGCATCGCCGCGCGCGACGTCGCTTGAAGCCCGATGTTGGGAGGAGTGCCTGGAGTGCTAAATGTCGAAGCGAGTCGATCACCCGATCATACTGGGCATCGTCGGTGATTCGGCGTCGGGGAAATCAACGCTGTCGGTGGGTGTCGCCCAGATTCTAGGCGAAGCGCATTGCACGGTGATCTGCACCGACGACTATCATCGCTATGATCGCAAGGCGCGCGCCGCGGCGGGTCTGTCGGCGCTCGACCCGCGCGCCAACTATGTCGACATCCTTGAGCAGCATTTGCGGCAGCTGCGCGCCGGCCAACCGATCCTGAAGCCGGTCTACGACCACCGGTACGGCACGCTCCAGCCGCCGGAATATGTCAGGCCCAAGGAATTCGTCATCGCCGAGGGCCTGCTCGGCTATACCACCCGCACCATGCGCGATTGCTACGACGTGAAAATCTATCTCGACCCCGAGGAGGAGCTGCGGGTTAAGTGGAAGATGCGCCGCGACACCACCAAGCGCGGCTATACGCGAGCGGAAGTACTGTCGCAGCTCGGACGGCGCGAGATCGACAGCCCCAACTTCATCCATCCGCAGCGCACATTTGCCGACATCGTCATCAGGTTTCAGCGGTCGGCCGATGCCAACGGCTCCGACACCAGGCTCGACGTGCGCCATATTTTGCGCCCGACGCTGCCTCATCCCGACTTCACGCCGCTGTTCGACGGGTCGAGCAATGCCGGGTTGCATCTCGAGCTGGCCCGCGACCGCGACGGCAAGCCCGTCGACGTGCTTGAGATTAACGGCAATATCTCCGACAAGAGGGCCGAGCGGATCGAAGATCTGCTGTGGAACCTTATCCCGGAGGCGGGCCATCTGCGCGACCAGGTCGGTCGCATCGACCTCGCCAACGGCGCCAAGAGCCACCCACTGGCGCTGACCCAGCTCCTGGTTGGGTATCACGCGGTCAAGGCGGCGATGGGCGTGCGCGCGTATTAGTGAATTTCACAGGTTTGGGAGGATCGATGGCTGAAGCCCTGAGGCAGGATCAGGCGTTACTGGAGGCGTCCCACAAGGACATGGCCAACGCCATCAGGGCGCTCGCCATGGATGCTGTGCAGAAAGCCGATTCCGGCCATCCCGGCATGCCCATGGGCATGGCCGATGTCGCCACCGTGCTGTTCACCCGATTCTTGAAATTCGACGCCGCGCACCCCGAATGGCCTGACCGCGACCGCTTCGTGCTGTCCGCCGGCCATGGTTCGATGCTGCTCTACGCGCTGCTCTATCTCACCGGTTACCCCGAAATGACGCTGGAGGAGATCAAGAATTTCCGCCAGATGAACTCTCGCACGCCCGGGCACCCGGAATATGGCCATGCCCCGGGCATCGAAACCACCACCGGGCCGCTCGGCCAGGGGCTCGGCAATGCCGTCGGCATGGCGCTGGCCGAACGGCTGCTCAACGCCCGTTACGGCGATGACATCGTCAGCCATTACACCTATTGCGTGGCGGGCGATGGCTGCCTGATGGAGGGCATCAGCCACGAGGCGATCTCGCTGGCCGGCCATCTCAAGCTCGGACGTCTCATCGTGCTGTTCGACGACAATCAGATCTCGATCGACGGACCCACCAGCCTTGCCGTCTCCGACGACCAGCTCGAGCGCTTCCGGGCGTCGCACTGGCATACCGCGCGCGTCGACGGTCACGATCCTGAGGCGATCGCCTTGGCGATCGAGAATGCGCTGGCGGTCACTGACAAGCCGTCGCTGATCGCCTGCCGCACCGTGATCGGCTACGGCGCGCCGAGCAAGGCGGGCACCGCCGCGACCCACGGCTCCCCACTCGGCAGCGAGGAGATTGCCGGCGCGCGCGAGAAGCTCGGCTGGCGGCATCAGCCTTTCGAGGTGCCGAAACCGATCCTGGCCGGTTGGCGGGCGGCGGGCGCCCGCCAGCATGCGGCCTATGAGGCTTGGGAGAAAGCGGCCAAGCGCCTCGATGCCTCGGCCCGCGCCGGGCTCACCAATCCGGTCGACGACAAGGTGCGGCCCGCCATCGTCGCCGCCGTCGCCGCGTTGAAGGCGGATTTCACCGCCGAGGGCGCCAAGCTTGCCACGCGGCAATCCTCGCAGAAGGTGCTGGAGAAGCTGCTGCCGGTGGTACCCGGCCTGATCGGCGGCTCGGCCGATCTGACCGGCTCGGTCGGCACCCTGACCAAGCAGCATGGCATCGTCAAACCCGGCGATTTCGCCGGCAATTACATCCATTACGGCGTGCGCGAGCACGCCATGGCGGCGGCGATGAACGGCATGGCGCTGCATGGCGGCATCGTGCCCTATGGCGGCACCTTCCTGGTGTTCTCCGATTATTGCCGCCCGTCGATCCGCCTCTCGGCGCTGATGCAGCAGCGGGTGATCTATGTGATGACCCACGATTCGATTGGCCTCGGTGAGGACGGCCCAACCCACCAGCCGGTCGAGCATCTGGCCGCGCTGCGCGCGATACCCAATCTCAACGTCATGCGGCCGGCCGATTCGATCGAATGCGCTGAGTGCTGGGAGATCGCGCTGCTCGCCAAGTCCACGCCCACCATCCTGTCGCTCACGCGCCAGGGCCTGCCGCTCCTTCGCACCGCCGATACGCCGGAGAATCTGTCGGCCAAAGGCGCCTATGTGCTGATCGAGCCCAAGGGTGGCCGCGACGTGACCCTGATCGGCACCGGCTCCGAGGTCTTCCTTGCCGTTGAGGCGGCCAAGGTGCTCGAGGCGGAGGGGGTCCGCGCCGCGGTGGTGTCGATGCCCTGTTTCGAGCTGTTCGAGGCGCAAAGCGATTCCTATCGGAACGCCGTGCTGGGCTCAGCGCCCCGCGTTGCGGTCGAGGCCGCCGTCGGGTTCGGCTGGGACAAATGGCTCGGGCCCGACGGCGCCTTTATCGGTATGCACGGATTCGGTGCATCGGCGCCCGCTCAAGCCCTATATAAGCATTTCGGCATCACCGCCGAGGCCGTCGCCGCCGCGGCTCGTGACCGGATCGGCAAGACCAAGAGGTAAGGGAGAGGATGTCTAACAAGCGCGTGGCCATTAACGGATTTGGCCGGATCGGCAGGCTCACATTCCGGGCGTATCTCGAATCTGGCCGCAACGATCTCGATTTCGTCGCCATCAACGATCTCGGCTCGGCCGAGATGAATGCCCATCTGCTCGAGTTCGACAGTGTGCACGGGCGGTTCCGCGGCAGGATCGACGTCGCTGACGGTCATTTGAAGACCAATGGCCAGGATGTCGCCGTGTTGTCGGAGGCAACGCCGGAAAAGCTGCCCTGGCGCGACCTAGATGTCGACATCGTCATGGAATGCACCGGCCGCTTCACCGATCGCGACAGCGCCGCCAAGCACCTGACCGCCGGCGCCAAGCGCGTGCTGGTCTCGGCCCCGTGCTCGGGCGCCGACCTCACCGTGGTATTCGGCGTCAATGACGACAAGCTCACCCAAGGGCACCACGTCGTCTCCAACGCCTCCTGCACCACCAATTGCCTCGCTCCCGTGGCGCAGGTGCTGAACGAGGCGATCGGCATCAAGCACGGCTATATGACCACGGTGCATGCCTATACCGGCGACCAGCGCACGGTCGACACCTTGCACAAGGATCCCTACCGGGCGCGCGCCAGCGCCATCAATCTGATCCCGAGCTCGACCGGCGCCGCCAAGGCCGTCGGCCTCGTGCTCCCAGAATTGAAGGGCAAGCTCGACGGCGCCTCGATCAGAGTGCCGGTGCCGAATGTGAGCCTGGTCGACCTGACCTTCCAGGCGGCGCGGCCGACCACCGTCGATGAGATCAACCAGGCGATGATCGAGGCGGCCAAAGGTCCGCTCAAGGGCATTTTGGGCGTCAATGCCAAGCCGTTGGTCTCGACCGACTTCAACCACGATCCGTTGAGCTCGATCTTCGACCTTAACGGCACCCATGTGGTCGACGGCACGTTCTGCCGCGTGGTGTCCTGGTACGACAATGAATGGGGCTTCTCCAATCGCATGTCGGACACCGCGGCCGCCATGGGCCGGCTGATATGACCGAAAGGTCGGCCGGCGCCCAAGCCAAGGGCGGCGGCGTTATCGACCTCTCTCGCATCAAGACCATCGACGGGCTCGATGTCGCCGGCAAGCGCGTCCTCGTGCGCGTCGACTTCAACGTGCCGCTCGAAGGCGGCGTGGTGGCCGACGCCACCCGCATCACCCGCGTCTTGCCCACAATCGTCAAGCTTGCGGAGAACGGCGCCAAGGTCGTGGTGCTGTCGCATCTCGGCCGTCCCAAAGGCGTGCCGGCGCCGGAGACCTCGTTGCGTCCAGTCGCCGCCAAGATGCAGGAGCTGATGCCGGGAACCAAGGTCCGCTTCATCGCGGCGTCCACCGGGGATGAGGTCAGGCGCGGCCTCGATGCGCTGAACCCCGGCGACGTGGCGGTGCTGGAAAATCTGCGCCACCACAAGGGCGAGGAGAACAATGACAAGGACTTCGCCAAGGCGCTTGCCGCGCTGGGCGATATCTATGTCAACGATGCCTTCTCCTCGGCCCATCGGGCGCATGCCTCGACCGAGGCCATTGCCGATCTGCTGCCGTCTTATGCTGGCTTGTTGATGATGGCCGAGATCACCGCGCTGGCTCGGGCGCTTGAAACGCCTGAGCGGCCGGTCATGGCCATTGTCGGCGGCGCCAAAGTGTCCACCAAGATCGAGGCCCTGAGCAATCTCGTCACCCGCATGGACCAGCTCGTGGTGGGCGGCGGCATGGCCACGACGTTCCTTCTGGCGCAAGGGAAGGAGGTCGGGACGTCGTTATGCGAGCCCGATTTCGTGCCGACCGCCAAGGACATCATGGCGCTGGCCGAGCGGTCCGGCTGCGAGATCGTGTTGCCGGTCGACGAGGTGGTGGCCATGAAGCTCGAGGAGAATGCCGAGTCGTGGATCTGCTCGGTTGACGAGGTTCCTGCCGACGCCATGATCCTCGATGTCGGGCCGCAAAGTCTCGCCAGTCTCAAGCGGCGACTGGCCGGAATCCGGACGGTGCTGTGGAACGGCCCGCTCGGCGCCTTCGAGACCAAGCCCTTCGACGCCGGAACCCTGGCGCTGGCCCGCGAACTCGCCCGGTTGACCAGGGACGGCAAGCTCGTGAGCGTGGCTGGCGGCGGCGACACGGTGCGGGCCCTGAATGCCGTCGGCGTTGCCGCCGACCTCACCTATGTCTCGACCGCGGGCGGCGCGTTCCTGGAATGGCTTGGCGGCCACGAGCTGCCGGCGGTCCTGGCCCTTGCCCGCAGCGGCGCTCGCACCGCCTAGGTGGGCGGGCTGGCCCGGGCCATCGACGCTTTTCACCACTTAGAAAGACGTGGATGCCCGGCATAAAGCCGGGCATGACAATTTCGGTTAAGGGGAATGTGGTCTAAAAGAACCGCTGAACCTGGACTGGAGAAGGCCACCATGGCCCGCGACATCATCATCGCCCCGTCGATCCTTTCCGCCGACTTCGCCAAGCTCGGCGAAGAGGTGCGCGCCATCGACCAGGCCGGATGCGACTGGATCCATGTGGACGTCATGGACGGACATTTCGTGCCGAACATCACCATCGGGCCCGACGTGGTGAAGGCGCTCCGCCCGCATTCGAACAAGCTGTTCGACGTGCATCTGATGATCGCGCCCTGCGACCCCTTCATCGAGGCCTTCGCCGCCGCCGGCTCCGACATCATCACCGTGCATGCCGAGGCCGGCCCGCATCTCGACCGCTCGCTCCAGCTCATCAGGAGCCTCGGCAAGAAAGCGGGCGTCAGCATCACGCCCTCCACGTCCGAGGATGCGCTTGAATACGTGCTCGACAAGGTCGACCTCGTGCTGGTGATGACGGTCAATCCCGGCTTCGGCGGTCAGGCCTTCATTCCGACCCAGCTCGACAAGATCAGAGCCATCCGCAAGATGATCGGCGCGCGGCCCATTCACCTGGAGGTCGATGGCGGCATTAATGCCGAGACCGCGCCGCTGGTGGTTGAGGCCGGCGCCAATGTGATCGTGGCGGGCTCGGGCGTGTTCAAAGGCGGCAAGTATAAGGAGAATATCGCCGCCATTAGGGCCACCGCCTTGCGCGCCCGCGTTGCCGCCGCGTGACGATCACTCCTCATCACGAGTTGGTGGCGGCCCTTGCTCTCCTTGAGCAAGCGCAATAGCAAGAGCCATGAACGTCACCTATATCGGCGCGCTGATCGCGGGGCTGTTGAGCTTCCTCAGTCCCTGCGTGCTGCCGCTGGTGCCGCCTTATCTCTGCTTCCTCGGCGGCACCACCTTCGACCAGCTCACCGGCGAGGATGAGACTCCGTCCCACGTCTACACCACCGTGGTGCTGTCGTCGGTCGCCTTCGTGCTCGGCTTTACCACCGTGTTCGTCATTCTCGGCGCCACGGCGACCGTGGCGGGCCAGCTCCTGGTCGCCAATCTGCCGCTGCTCAGCAAGATCGCCGGCGTGATCATCATCATTGCCGGCTTGCACTTCCTCGGGGTGATCCATTTGCCCCTGCTGCATCGCGAGGCGCGCTATCACGCCGACGCGCGCCCGGCCGGACTGGTCGGCGCTTATGTCATCGGCCTCGCTTTCGCCTTCGGCTGGACGCCCTGTATCGGGCCGGTGCTGGGGGCGATCCTGGCCATCGCCGCGGGCGAAGGCTCGGTGAGCAAGGGCGTCAGCCTGCTGCTGGTCTATTCGCTCGGCCTCGGCATCCCGTTCGTGCTGGCGGCCATGGCCATCAAGCCGTTCATGCGCGCCATGCAACGGTTTCGCGCCCATCTGGCGGCGGTCGAGAAGGTCATGGGCGGCCTGTTGGTGCTGACCGGCATTCTCTTTCTCACCAACTCCATGACCCTGATCGCCGCCTGGATGCTCGAGCTGTTTCCGGGGCTTGCCACCATCGGCTGAATCGGCCGCTCGCCTTTTGCGCCGCGCGCCGATAATGAGTGGCCATGACCGCCATCGCTCTCACCATCGCCGGCTCGGATTCCAGCGGCGGCGCCGGCATTCAGGCCGACATCAAGACCTTCTCCGCGCTCGGCGTCTATGGGGCGAGCGCGATCACTGCGCTGACCGCGCAGAATACCCAAGGGGTCGAGGCCGTGCTGGTCGTGCCTCCGGATTTCGTGGCGCGGCAGATCAGGGTCGTGGCCCGCGACCTCAACATCGGCTCCGTCAAGATCGGCATGCTGGCGACCAGCGAGATCATCGAGGCCGTGGCCGTGGCGCTCGAAGCTCTGCCTGGCGTGCCACTGGTACTCGATCCGGTCATGGTCGCGGCCTCCGGCGATGTTTTGCTCGATGACGACGCCATTGAGACGCTCCGCACCGTGCTGCTGCCGCGCGCGACCCTGATCACGCCCAATCTGCCGGAGGCGGCCAAGCTGCTGGACAGTGATGAGGCCAAGGATGAGCGCGAGATGTCGGCCCAGGCCTCGGCGCTGAGAAGCCTTGGCGCCAAGGCCGTGCTGATCAAAGGCGGCCACGCCGAAGGCGCCGAGGCGGTCGACCTGCTGCTCGACGGCGACGGGGAGTTGAGATTGGCCGCGCCGCGAGTGGCGACCGGCAACACCCACGGCACCGGCTGTACCCTGTCCTCGGCCATTGCCGCCGAGCTGGCCAAGGGCGCCTCACTCCGCGAGGCTGTGACGGCGGCCAAGGCCTATGTCACCGCCGCGATCGCCGCCGCCGACGCGCTTGACGTGGGCCAGGGTAGGGGGCCCGTGCACCATTTCCATCGCTGGTGGCCGAAGGCCTAGCTCTCAGCCACGACCTTGAAATGTTGCTCGCCCAAGCCGGAGATGGTCGCCCGGATCTCGTCGCCCGGCTTCAGGAACACCCGCGGATTGCGCGCCATGCCGACGCCGGGGGGGGTGCCGGTGGTGATGACGTCGCCCGGCACCAGGGTCATGTATTGGCTGATATAGCTTACCAGCGCCGCCACCCCGAAGATCATGGTCGCGGTCGAGCCGGTTTGCATGCGGGCCCCGTTGAGATCGAGCGTGAGTTCGAGCCGTTGCGGGTCGGGAATCTCGTCGGTGGTCACCAGCCAGGGGCCGATCGGGCCGAACGTATCGTAGCTCTTGGCCTTGATCCACTCGCCGGGCCCGCCTTTCTGCAAGCTTCGCTCGGACAAATCGTTGCCGATCATATAGCCGGCGACATGATCGAGCGCGTCGGCCTCGGTCACGTTCTTGGCGCGGGTGCCGATCGCCACCGCGAGCTCGACCTCATAGTCCATGCGCTCGAATCCTTTGGGCGCGAGCACGGGGTCGGTGGGTCCTGAGACGCAGGAACTCGCTTTGGCGAACACGATCGGCACTTCGGGAATCGGCATGCCGGTCTCCTCGGCATGGTCCCGATAGTTCAAGCCGATGCCCAGGAATTTCGGCACGGTTCCCACCGGCGGTCCAAGCCGCGGCGAGCCTTGAACCATGGGCAGCGCCGCCGGATCGAGCGCCCTGATGCGATTCAGGCTTTCCCGCCCGAGAGCGGCGCCGGCCCAGTCGTCCACCATCCCCGACAGGTCGCGGATCGCGCCGCCGGCATCGAAAATCCCCGGCTTTTCCTCGCCCATCTCGCCATATCGCAACAGCTTCATCCGATCTCCCCCGGCTATGGTTTTTTTGCATGATGCACGCGGGCACCAAGGGCGGCAACGGCGCCGCCCGGTCGGGACTATAGTCCGAGCAATAACGCCAAGGCCCTCAAGGCATTGGGGTCTTGTTCGGCTGAGGCTCCGAGCGCGCAAATGAATCACTTGGCCCCCCTTTGTGGCCCGGCCGGCCGCCCGTTGCCGAACTGCAACAAAGCCCGACAAAGTTTCCCGTCTTCGCCGCCCCTTTGGCCCCGCCCTGGGCCCGGAACGGAGCCTGCCGGGAGGCTCGGCCCGGCGCCGGCCTTACGTCATAACGCATTGATAAGGCTGAGATATATGGAATCCGATGAGTCCCGGGTCGGCCCATTGGCATTTGCGCCACAGTGTCTGGCCGTTTTGCGGTCCGGCCCTCCAGCAACGTTGAAGCTTGCCGCGGCGCTGGGCTAGCTTTGCATCACAAGTGGGGGACGGGGCTGGGGGGCCTAGTCAACTACCGAACGACAGAGCTTAGAGGGACCTGACGCAAACTCCAAAATGTAGGCTCAGGAATTGATGGGGGGGCGAGCCGAAGCCCGCTGTAAAGCGCTCGGCTCGTTTCGCAGGGAAGACCGGCCCGGCGCTGTCCGGGCCGGTTCTTTTTTTGCCGGCGGTTAGCACTGCTAAAGCCCGAGCCGCGCCAGGGTGTGGTCGATCCCCGCCAGATAGCCCGCTCCGAACAGCCTGACATGCACCAGAAGCGGATAGAGCTGGTACAGGCTTGAGCGCAACTCGTGGAAGCCGGGCTCCAGCGGCATCAGCGCCTCATAGACCGCGAAGAACCTTTCTCCGAACGTCCCGAACAGGGTGGTGAAGGCCAGCTCGATCTCGGGGTTGCCGCAAGAGATGGCCGGGTCGACCAGGCCCGCGACCCGCCCCTGCCGCACCAGCACGTTGCCGGTCCACAGATCGCCGTGTAGCAGGCTCGGGAAGGCGGGCTCGATCAGGTAGTCGTCGAGCCGCTCCGCCAGACGCTCGATCCGGCCGAACAGCGACGCCGGCAGGCTCCGTTCCGCATAGGCGTTCTGCGCCATGAACAGGAGGCGCGCATCGCGGAAGAACGGGATCCAGCGCTCATAGTTCGGGTTCGGCTGGGGCAGGGGTCCGATCAGCGTGTCGCGGGCATAGCCGAATCGCTCTCGGCTCGTGGCGTGGAGCTTGGCGATCAGCTCGGCGGCATGGCGCTCGACGCTCGGCGTGACGCCGCCCGCATCGTTCTCGATGAAGTCCATCACCAGCAGGTCAGGCTCGGCATGATGAACGAGAGGGACCGGCAGCTTGGTTAACCGCGCCAGCTCGCCGAGCATGTAGGGCCTCAAGCTCGAGGCTCGGCTTGCCGTCGCCTGCGCCGCGCCGCACCTTCACCGCCAGCAGCCGTCCATCGGCAAGCTCGACCTTAAGCCCCTCTAGGCCGAAGCCGACCGGCAAGGAATCGGCCTCGACCACGGTCGAGCCCAGCACTCTCTCCAGCCGCGTCGTGAGTGCGCCGCTAACCATCTCCTCGCCGTTAACGCTGTCCGCCAATGTCACAAGCCTGAAACAAAATCACTTTAAGTCCGCTTCCATCGTGTTGAAAAAGCGGGGCGAAGACGACGTGCAGCATGAGCCGGGGATGAGGCATTACCGTGCGCTTTTCATCTCGGATCTGCATTTGGGCACGAAAGCCTGCCAGGCCGAAGCCTTCCTCGATTTCCTCCGCTGCCACGACGCTTCCCAATTCTATTTGATCGGCGACATCGTCGATTTCTGGCGCATCAGGCGCGGCCTCTATTGGCCGCAATCCCACAACGACGTGCTGCAAAAGCTGATGCGCAAAGTCCGCAAGGGCACCAGCCTGGCGTTCATTCCCGGCAATCACGATGAAGCCATGCGGGACTATTGCGGCATGAGATTCGGCGGCATCGCCATCGAGCGCAACATCATCCATGTCGGCGCCGACGGCCGCCGCTATCTCATCATGCACGGCGACGAGTTCGACGTCGTGGTCCGCTACGCCAAATGGCTCGCCCTGTTCGGCGACTGGAGCTACATGGTCGCCCTGTGGGCCAACACCCATTTCAATGTCGTGCGCCGCTGGTTGGGCATGCCCTACTGGTCGCTGTCGGCCTATCTCAAGCAGAAGGTCAAACGCGCGGTGAACTATATCGGTGAGTTCGAAACGGCGCTGGCCCAGGAGGCCCGCCGCCACGGGGCCCAAGGGGTCGTGTGCGGCCACATCCATCACGCCGCCATGCGCCAGGTCGGCGACGTCGTCTACATCAATACCGGCGACTGGGTCGAAAGCTGCACCGCCGTCGCCGAGACCGACGAAGGCGTTTTCGAGATCATCCGCTGGACGCACCCGCTCCAGGGCATGAGTATGCCCCAACCCCTTGTCGAGGAGTTCGAGGCGGCTGCCTGATGCGGGTGCTGGTCGCAACCGACGCCTGGCACCCCCAGGTCAATGGGGTGGTGCGCACCTATGAACGGCTCGCGCTGGAAGCGCCCAACCTCGACTTCGAAGTGGTGTTCCTCGCCCCGCCGCTGTTCCACACGCTGCCCTGTCCCACCTATCCCGAGATCAGATTGGTATTGGCCAACCCGCGAGCTATCGCGCGGCATATCGAGCACCTGCGTCCCGACTTCATCCACATCGCCACGGAGGGGCCGATCGGATTCATGACCAGGCGCTATTGCCGCAAGCGACGCTGGCCCTTCACCACCAGCTACCACACCCGTTTCCCCGAATATGTTTCGGCTCGCCTGCCCGTGCCGGAGGATTGGTGCTACGCGCTGCAACGGCGATTCCACAACGGCTCGGCCGGCACTTTCATCGCCACGCCTTCGCTCGAAACCGAGCTTAAGGCACGCGGCTTCGAGCGGCTGATGCTGTGGTCGCGCGGCGTCGACACCGAGTTGTTCAGGCCGAGAAATGTCCGGCTGTTCGGCGATGGGCCGGTGTTCCTCTATGTCGGCCGCATCGCCGTGGAGAAGAACATCAAGGCCTTTCTCGATCTCGATCTTCCCGGCCGCAAGGTTCTGGTCGGCAGCGGGCCCCAGGCCGAAGAGCTCAAGCGCCGCTATCCCGAGGCGCTGTTCGCCGGCCATCGCGAAGGCGAGGCGCTGGCCGAGGCCTATGCGTCCGCCGACGTGTTCGTGTTCCCGAGCCTCACCGACACCTTCGGCCTGGTGCTGCTCGAGGCGCTGGCCGCCGGCGTGCCCGTGGCTGCTTATCCGGCCAGCGGACCGCTCGACGTGATCACCGACCCGAGGGCCGGCGTGCTCGACAACGATTTGCGGGCGGCGGCGCTCAGGGCGCTTCAGCTCGACCCCGTGGCGGCGCGGGCGCATGCGCTGCGCTATAGCTGGGAGAATTCGGCACGGCAGTTCATCGAGAACGTGCTGGCCGCCCATAATCGGGGCCTGCCGGCCAGGCGGCCCCTCCTGAGACCGTGGAGGCAAAAGAAAACGGCCCGGTTGGGGGGGAACCGGGCCGTCTTATTCTCATGCGTCAGTTTGGGGGACGCTTTGGGGGACATTGCGTCCTCCCAGAGATGGTTAGCGGCCTAGCGGCTTTCAAGAGGGCGATTCAAATTCTTCGCCCATCTTGGCTAATCTGTTGAAATGATTGTATAAAAATAACTAACCGAATAGCGCCGCCCGCTTGATGGCGTCCAGTTCCTCAAGTGTCAAAGGCTCAGGCTGTTGGAACCCGCCATCCTCCGGGGCCCCTGAGGGCATCTGGGGCGCGGCCAGCCCCTCGCTCTCGCGCAGTGCCGCCGCGGCAGCGGACATCGCGGCCTGCGCCATGGCATCGCGCCCCTTCATCATGCGATCGACGTCGTCCTGCTTCAGGCCTTGTCCCCTCGGCTGAGGCCCGTGCAGCAACACGTCATCGTCGCGCACTGTGTCGGCGGACGCGTCCATCTTCGAGGTGATGCCGTCGACCTTGAAGGCGATGTCGTCAACGCCCCAAATCTCGATCATGGCGTTGATCCGCTGCTCGATGAAGCGCAGCGCCTTGACCACCTTGCCGGTGCGCTGCCCGGTGATGTCCTGGAACGAGCAGGCGGTGTAGATGTCGGTGGCGCGCTGGTCGATCTTGTCGCACAGCTCCATGTCGGTGCCGCGCTCGCGCAAGATCCAGGCCACCTCCTGGATTTCCTCGGCGGCTTGCAGAATGTCGGAGGTCGCCTTCTCGGTCGCTTCGACGATGTGGTCGAGTTCTTCGCTGGCGCTGAGCAGCTGCTTGTCGAATTGGTGCGGCGGCTTGATCTGGGCGATCTCGCGCCGGGTGCGCGCGATCGCTTCGCTCATCTCGACCAATTCGGCGAACACGTTGCTCGGCGCCGCCTGGCTGGGATGCTGCTGCGTGAGCAGTGCCCGTTCAATCCTGGCGATCGCCTCCAGCAGCAGGTCGGTCTCGGCGCTGCGGTTGCGCCGGGCATATTCGCCGAGGAACCAGCGGCCGCGCGGCGACGCGCGCAGCAACGCCTCGAGCGCCGCGTAAGCCTCGGCGAGGCCTACTTGGCGCGGAGCGCTGGGATGCGATGAGTTGGTGCCGTCTGGGGCGCGTTCCGGCATGGGTAGCGAGGCTAGCGTGATTCGGGGTAGCGGAGTGTACAAGGGATCGACCGGGGATTCGTTAACCGCCATGCAGAGGCCGTTAGTTTCAGGCGTTGCGCGCCTCTCATTGGCCTGGCGGCTGGGCTTGCTTTACGCCGCCTTGTTCCTGGTGGTGGGCTGCTATCTGCCCTATCTCCCGGTCTGGCTCCATTGGCGCAACCTCGGTGCCGACCAGATCGCGGTGCTGCTGGCCACGCCGCTGTTCACCCGTATCCTGTTCACTCCGGTCATCAGCTTTGCCGCCGACCGGGTCGGCGGCCGGCGCACCATCCTCATCGCGCTCGCTTGGGGCTCGCTGCTCTCGTTCCTGCTGCTGTGGGCCGCAGGCGGGTTTTGGCAGATGCTGCTCGCCACCGTGCTGCTCGCCATCAATTGGACCACGATCATGCCGCTGGTCGAGACCGTGGCGGTGACCGGCATCCGCACCGGCGCGCTGGACTATGGCCGAGTCAGGCTGTGGGGCTCGCTCAGCTTCATCGTGGCGAGCCTGGGTACGGGCGTGATCATCGGCCAGGCCGGCCCCGGGGCAGTGGTGCCGCTGCTCGTCGCCGCCACGGTGCTGTTGATCCTTGGCGCCCATCTTCTGCCGCGCGAATTTGCCGGGCAGGGGTCTGCGGCCCCAGCCCTGCTGCGCGGCCTCAAGCTCAAGGACGCCTTCGACCTCGTGCGTGCCCCGCTCTTCCTCTGGTTCCTGCTCGCCGCCAGCCTGATCCAGGCGAGCCACGCGCTCTATTACAGCTTCGGCACGCTCAATTGGCGGGCGCAGGGCATCCCCGACGGCGCCATCGGCATGCTGTGGTCCGTTGGCGTGGTCGCCGAGGTCGGCTTGTTCGCGCTGTCGGGCCGCGTCATCGCCTATTGCGGCACGGCGCGGCTGCTGATGCTGGCGGGGGTTGCGACGACCCTGCGCTGGGGGGTGATGGCGCTGGACCCGCCGCTCTGGCCGACGGCGCTGCTGCAGATCCTGCACGCCATGAGCTTCGGCGCGGCCCATCTCGCCGCGATCCACTTCCTGACCCATGCCGTGCCCGAAGATCGGGCCGCCACGGCACAAGGCGTCTATGCGGCCATCGTCGCGGGCCTGGTGCTGGGCACCGTCACCCTGGCATCGGGGCCGCTCTACCGCGCCTTCGCTGGAGAAGCCTATGCCGCCATGGCCGTGCTGGCCCTGACCGGGGCGGCTTGCGCCTTTGTCCTGATGCGGCGCTGGCGCGGCGGGCTGATCGTGGGTGCGACTTCCCCGACTTGATCCTGCTCAAGGCGGGCGATGGGCAAACGCCTAGAGCTTGGCGGCTGGGGGCTTATGACAAAGGATGAGCACCATGACGAGATTTGGAACTTTGATGTTTGCCGCGTGCGCTGCGATTGCGCTCGTAAGCGCTCCCGCGCTCGCCCAACAAGGTCAGGACCCTGCTGATGTCCCCGGCCCCCAGGATCAGCCGGACAGCCAGCAAGCACCCAGCGGCGCCATGGGCGGCATGATGGGGCAAGGCGGCATGATGGGCCGAGGCCAAGCCGGCATGATGGGCCAGGGCAGCAAATCGGACGGCTGCCCAATGATGGGCGACATGATGGGCTCCTCCGGCAGGCACGGCATGGGGAAGGGGATGGGGCACGGCATGATGCACTCCGGCCCCATGATGGAAGCGCGGCTCGCTTACATCAAAGCCGACCTCGAGATCACCGACGCTCAGGCTCCCGCGTGGGACGCCTATGCTAATGCGGTCAGGGCGCAGCACGCCACGATGGAAAGCATGCGTGCCGACATGACGAAAGCGAGAGAGGGGGTAGGTGCCTTGCAGCGAATGGATGCCCGCATCGCAGCCATGGAGAGCAAGATCGAGAGCCTGAAAGCGCTGAAGCCCGCGACGGAAGCTCTCTATGCCGCGCTTACCGACGAGCAGAAGAAAAAGGCCGATCAATTGCTGGGCGGCGGTTGCGGCGGGATGCAATGACCTATCATTTCTCCAAGACGATCGACCTTCCCTTCGACCTGGCGGTGGCGCGCGTGATTGAAGCGCTGAAAAAAGAAGGCTTCGGCGTGCTGACCGACATCGACGTCAGCGCCACCATGAAGGCGAAGCTGGGCGAGGATTTCCGTCGCTACCGCATCCTCGGCGCATGCAACCCGCAACTGGCGTACCGGGCGCTCAAGCTCGAGGACAAGATCGGTACCATGCTGCCCTGCAATGTCGTTGTGCAGCAATATGACGGCGGCGGCGTCGAGGTCTCGGCCGTCGATCCCGTGGCCTCGATGCAGGCGATCAATAATCCCCGCCTCGCCGAAATAGCCGACGAGGTCCAAGGCAGGCTCCAGCGGGTCATCGCCAGCCTTTAGTCCAGCGACTAGCCCCACAGCTCCGGCCGCGGCGGCAACACCATGGCGCCGTCATAAACCAGCCCCGGGTCGCGGTCGCTTGCGAGCAGTAGCGGTCCGTCGAGATCGACGAACTCGGCGTGCTGCGCCAGCAAGAAAGCGGGAGCGATGGCGAGTGAGGATGCCACCATGCTGCCGACCATGATCTTCAAGCCAAGTGCGCGGGCCTCCGCCGCCACCAGCAGCGCCTCGGTCAGCCCGCCGGTCTTGTCGAGCTTGATATTCACCGCGTCGTAGCGCTGAGCGATCGCTCGAAGCGAAGCGCGGTCATGGACCGACTCGTCGGCGCAGACCGGCACGGCGCGCGCGATATGCTGCAGCATCTCGTCCTTTCCCGCGGTGAGGGGTTGCTCGACCAGCTCGACGCCTGAAGCCGCGGCGATGGCGAGAAGCGATTCGGTCTCATGGGGTTGCCACGCCTCGTTCGCGTCGGCGATGAGCCGTGCATGCGGCACTGCGGCGCGCACGGCGGCCAGCCGCTCGGCATCGCCGTCCCCGCCAAGCTTGAGCTTGAGCAGGGGATAGGAGGCGGCCTCGCGCGCCTGGGCGGCCATGGTGTCAGGGGTCCCGAGCGAGATGGTGAAGGCGGTGAGCACCGGCTGAAGCGTGCCGAGTCCTGCCAGCGCGGCGGCGCTCCGGCCCGCGCGCTTCGCCTCGAAATCCCACAGAGCGCAATCGAGCGCGTTGCGTGCCGCTCCGGCCGGAAGCCGCTCCGCGAGGTCCGACCGGCTCAAGCCGGCAGCGACCGGTCCGGCGCAAGCCTCGATCGCGGCGGTCACGGCCTCGACGCTCTCGCCGTAATGCGCGTAGGGCACGCATTCGCCGCGTCCGGTATGGAGGCGATCGCTGATGGCGGCGACCACCACCACGGCCTCGTGCTTGGCGCCGCGCGAAATGGTGAAGCCGCCCCGGATCGGCCAGCGCTCGACGCTGACTGTGAGGCTGGGCGGACCGTTGGCCCGCGGGCCGTTAAGCTCACCCTCAGGACCCGCCATAACGCCTTTCTTTCTCCTGGATTTTCGTTCAAAAACAGGGGGCCACCGCCGCCGTCGGCCCTCAATCGTCAATTCCGGCAAGCTAAGCCCTTCTATGCTCAAGCGCGACCACCAGGTTGTCTTGCCGACCCAAGCCCGTGCCCCGGGCTTCCGCGTAGAGCTCAGGGGCACGACCTTTCGCCTCGTCGCCACCGGCGCCTGGACCGTGCACGAGGCCACCCAACTCGACACGGCGCTGAAGCGCCTGCGCGTACCGATCCCGCCCACGCCCGACTTCACCGGCGAGATGGACATCGCCGGCATCGCCGAGATCGACACCGCCGGCGCGATGCTGCTGCAACGCACCGCTGCCGCCTGGGAGAAGAGCGGCTTGCGCACGCGCTATGCCGGCGCGACCGAATCCTTCCGCATCCTCATCGAGGAGGTGCAGCGCCGCGGCCACGCCGAGCGGCCGAAGCTGGAGAAGCGCGGCGCGCTGCAATTCTTCACGGAGGACATGGCCAAGACGCTGACCGGCGTCTGGCGCGATACCGTCCAGCTCACCGCCTTCCTGGGCGAGGTCACCGCCGCGCTTGGCCGCATGATCCGCCAGCCCTGGCGCTTCCGCCCTACCTCCTTCGTTCATCACCTCGACCATGCCGGCCTCCGGGCGGTACCGATCATCGCCCTGATCTGCTTCCTGATCGGTGCGGTGGTGATGCAGCAGGGCGTGGTCCAATTGAAGCCGTTCGGTGCCGAGCCCTTCGCCGTCAACATGGTCGCGATCCTGGCGCTGCGCGAGGTCGGCATCTTGCTGACCGCCATCATGGTCGCCGGCCGCTCGGGCTCGGCCTTCACCGCCGAGATCGGGGCGATGCAAGTGGGGCAGGAGGTCGACGCAATGCGGACGATGGGACTAGACCCGACCGAGCTTCTGGTCCTTCCCCGGATGATCGCCCTGGTCATCGCCTTGCCGCTTCTGACCTTCTTCGCCGACATGGCGGCGCTGGCCGGGGGCGCCGCGATGGCGATGGCGGCGTTGGACATCACCCCGCTGCAATTCGTCACCCAGCTGAAGGCGGCGGTGGCGATCAAGCATTTCTGGCTGGGGCTGATCAAGGTCCCGGTCTTCGCCGCCACCATTGCCCTGATCGGCTGCTTCCAGGGGATGCGCGTCTCCGGCGGGGCGGCGGCGGTCGGCCAGAAGACGACCCGCTCGGTGGTCATGTCGATCTTTCTGGTCATCGCCCTGGATGCGATCTTCTCGATCCTTTATGCGATGCTGCGCC
>JBBQXL010000034.1:0-21281 GCA_038209695.1 Hyphomicrobiales bacterium | reverse complement strand
CCCGTCGCCAACGCGGCCGTGTCCAGTCAGAACATGCGCGAGAATTTCCGCGCCAGCATCAATGAGAACGTGGTGACGATCATGGCCGGCAGCCCGAGCGGCACCGACCTCGCCATCGTCCAGGATCTCGCCGAGGTGCTCGACGACGGCGACGGCTTGCGGGTGCTGCCGATGGTCGGCAAGGGACCGGAGCAGAACATCAAGGATGTGATGTTCCTGCGCGGCGTCGACATGGGCGTGACCCAGGCCAATCTGCTCAAGCATTTCGACAAGACCGGGGAGATGGGGCCGAATCTCAAGGGGCAGATCGCCTATATCGCCAAGCTGTTCAACGAGGAGCTGCACGTGTTGGTGCGCTCCGAGGTCAACGACATCCATGAGCTCAACGGCAAATATGTGAATTTCGGCGCCGAGGGCAGCGGCGCGGAGATCACCGGGCGGCTGATCTTCTCCGCGCTCGGCATCGACGCGCAGGAGGTCCATCTCAGCGACGCCGACGCGATCCAGAAGCTCAAGGCGGGCGACATCGACGCCACCATCGCGCTGACGGGCAAGCCCGCGCCGGTGCTGATTTCACTCAAGGACGCCGCCGGGCTCAAGTTGCTGGCCGTTCCTTATGCCAAAGGGCTCGAGGACGAGTACTACCCGGCGACGCTGACCCATGACGATTATCCGGCGCTGATCCCGGCCGGTCAGCGGGTCGACACGATATCGGTCTGCGCCGTGCTGGTGTCGTTCAACTGGCCGAGCGATTCGGTGCGCTACGCCAAGATCGGCAAATTCGTTGATCGCTTCTTCACCAATTTCGATGCGTTCTTGGCGGCGCCGCGTCATCCCAAATGGCGCGAAGTCAATTTCGCCGCGACGCTCGAAGGCTGGAAGCGCTCGCCGCTGGCACAAAGCTGGATCGATCGCACCAAGGCGGCGCCGCAAGACAGCGCCTCGCGCAATCATTTCGATGCGTTCCTCGCTCAGGCGAGCGGGGGCCGCAACACGCCGATCTCCGACGCGGAGCGCGCCGATCTGTTCCGGGCGTTCCTCGAATGGAACCGGGGCCACAACCAGAACTGACGGAGGTCAACCGTCCTTACCTCTCTTGTTGTTGTGATGCGTAGGAGGGTTTCATGCTTAGTCCGTCCGACATCGTCATCAGGCCGGCCAGCCTGACCGACCGGCTGGCGGCAAAGGCTCAGGCCGAGCCGCCGCCGTTGCCCGAACCGACACCGACCACCATGGCCGAGCGCTTCGCGCCCGAAGCGCAGAAGGCCCAGGCCGAGGCTCCGATCCGGCCCATGATCGAACCCCGGGTGATGCCGGGGCTGGTGCCGCCGCTCCCCCGCGCCTCGTCGGCCGGCCGCGGTCTGCTGCTGGCGTCGCTGCTGGTATCGCTGGTGCCGACCGCGCTCATTTTGCTGCTGCTGTGGCAGGGCGCGATCAAGCTGCCTGGCCCGAGCGGCACGCCGAAGACCGCCGCACCGGAGCGGGTCGCCGACAGCCGGCAGGCCTCGGTCGCCGCCGCGCCAATTCTGGCCATCGCGCCGCCGCCCAAATCCGAGATCGTGCTGACCGCGCCGGGCCGTATCGAGGCCAGCACCGGCGAGGCGCTCGACTTCGCCATAGCCATCGACTCCGACGAGCCGCTGCCTGCGCGCAGCGTCATCGCCATCCGCGGCATACCGGCCGGCGCCGCCTTCTCGCAAGGCCGCCCCTACGGCACCACCGAATGGACCTTGCGACCCGACGAGATCGGCGATCTGCGCCTCAAGCTGCCGGGAACGGCAAATGGCGGCTCCGATCTGCGCGTCGAGCTGATGGCTGCCGACGGCGCCATCCTCGCCAGCGCCACCACCAGGCTCGACGTCGCGGCCGACCCGCGGGCGGCGCTGATCCTCCGCGCCGAGGAGAGCGGCCGCGTCGCCACTCTCATCGCTCACGGCCAGAAGATGATCTCGGTCGGCTATTTCGCCGGGGCCCGGGCCTATTTCAAGCGGGCGGCGGAGGCCGGCAGTGGCGATGCGGCGTTGCTGCTCGGCGCCACCTACGATCCGGACTTCATCGAGCGGATCGGCGCCCATGGCATCAAGGCCGATCCCAAGGAGGCGCGCAGCTGGTACGACCGCGCCAAGCAGCTCGGGGTCGAGGGCGCCGAGGCCAAGCTCAGGGCGCTCAAGGAGGACTGGACCCTTCACCAAGGTCCAAGCCAAGCGACCGAAGCGGCCGCCGCGCCGCCGGCGCTGGCGGAGGCCAAGCCTGATGTCGTCGAGCCCGTCACCGCTGTCGCCGCCGCCGAAGAGGCACCGGCCCCGGCCGATGCCTCGAGCTCAGCCAGCGTGACCCCGCCGCAGGAAGTGGCCGAAGCGCCGCGTCTTCCCGCCAATGGCGAATGGGTGGCGCTGGTCAGCTACGTCAATGTGCGCGCGGCGCCGTCCTCCACCGCCGATACGCTGCGGATCGCGGAGAAAGGCGCCAAGCTTCGGGTGACCGGCCGCAAGGGCAACTGGGTGCAGGTCACCGACCCCGCCACGTCCGAGGCCGGCTGGGTTTATGCGCGCTTCATCGAGACGGCCGAGGTGCCCGCACGATAGCGGGCACCGCCACCGCAATGACGATCAGCTCGCGCGGACCATCCAGGCGAGGAAGGCCAAGGCTGCGCCCTCGCAGATGAGCTGAATGCCGAGCAGCACGCCGAGCACCCATTCCGAGCTGAGCGGCATGTTGGCCCACAGATAGGCGCCGAGCAGCAGGCCGACGACGCCGCTGAGCAGCACCCACACCCAGCCCATGAACGGTCTGATATTGAGGGCGAAGATGATCTTCGAGATGCCCTCGACGACGAAGAACACGATCAGCAGCACCGTCATGATCAGCAAGCCGGCATTCGGATTGCGCAGCAGCAGCAGTCCGATCAGCAGGGCCAGCACCGCGGAGACGAGCTGGAGCCAGAAATGCGGGACGTCCTTGGCGCCGATCAGGCCGACGGCTTGCAGCACGCCGCTAATGATGAGGATCCAGCCGAGCAGAAACACCAGGGTCACCGACGCGACATGCGGATAGACCAGCGCGACCAGGCCGGCAAGCACCAGCAACAGGCCCTCGAACAGATACCAAAGCGAATAACGCTTGACCGTCTCGCGCATGGCCTCGCGCATGGCGGCCGATGCTTGTGCCATTGTCATCGCCATTTCTGTCTCCTCCCAGAGCAGATCGAATCAGTTTGCCGACGGGGCCAGAATACCCCAATGAGGGGCGGGCTAGGGGGAACGCGCGATGGATCAAGCGAGGCAATCGGCCATCTCCAAGGCCGGCCGCCGCCTCATCCCGTTTCTCTGCCTGTGCTATGCGGTCAGCTTCCTCGACCGGGTGAATGTCGGCTTCGCCGCGCTGGCCATGAACGAAGATCTCGGCTTCACGCCGACGATATTCGGCGCCGGCGCCGGCATCTTCTTCATCGGCTATATCCTGTTTGAGATCCCGAGCAATCTGGCCCTGCAAAAATTCGGCGCGCGCATCTGGATCGCGCGCATTCTGATCAGCTGGGGGCTGGTCGCCACCGCGATGGCTTTGGTCAGCGGCGAGAAGAGCTTCTACGCCATGCGCTTTCTGCTCGGCGTGGCGGAAGCGGGCTTCTTCCCCGGCATCATCCTCTATCTCACCTATTGGTTCCCGGCCGCCGAGCGGGCGCGCATCGTGTCGCTGTTCATGGCGGCGGTGCCGCTGGCGACGGTGGTGGGCGGCCCGGTGTCGGGCGCGCTGCTGGAACTGCACGGGCTCGGCGGGCTCAAAGGCTGGCAGTGGCTGTTCGTAATCGAAGGCCTGCCGGCGATATTGCTCGGCGTGGTCGCGCTCAAAGTCCTCGACGACCGGCCCGAGCAGGCCGACTGGCTCAGCCCGGAGGAGCGCGCGGCGCTGGCCGAGACGCTGGCGGCCGAGGCCAAGGCCACGCGCGCGAGCGGCTATGCCGGCATCGGCCAGGCGCTCACCCGCCCGCGCGTGCTGGTGCTGGGGCTGATTTATTTCTGCCTGGTAGTCGGGCTGTACGGCATCGGCTTCTGGATGCCGCAGGTGATCCAGGCCTACGGGCTGGCGCCGCTTCGGATCGGCTTCCTCACCGCCGTGCCGTATCTGTTCGCGGCCATCCTTATGGTGGTGTGGGGCGCGCGGTCCGATCGCACCGGCGAGCGCATCTGGCATGTGGCGCTGCCGCTGGTGCTGGGGGGCGCGGCGTTCGCCTGGTCGGCCTTCACCGGCCCGCTGTGGCTGACCATGGTGGCGCTCACGCTCGCCACCATCGGCATCTATGGCGCCATCGGCACGTTCTGGTCGCTGCCCACCGCAATCCTGACCGGCAGCGGCGCCGCGGCCGGCCTGGCGCTGGTCAATTCGATGGGCAATCTCGGCGGGCTGGCCGGACCGTCGCTGGTGGGCGTGATCCGCGAGGCGACCGGCTCGTTCACCGCGGCGCTGCTGTTCCTGGCTGCGTCGCTGGCGCTCGGCGCCGCAATCACGCTGCTATTCGGCAGCGCGCGCGGACACTGGCGCGAACCTCACCGAGCCCGTAAAACCCTCACCCCGACCCTCCTCCACGGGGAGAGGGAGAAATAGCGTGGCTGGTGGGAAGGACGCCTATGAGTGATGAGACGCCGCGCCCGGACCGCCGCACGCTGCTGGCCGGCATCGCCCTGTTGGCAACCGCCAAGGCGTTGCCGGCGCGCGCCGAAGGAGGCCCGGCCATGAACAATGTGGTGCTGCTCGGCGACTCAATCTTCGACAACCAATCCTATGTCGGGAGCGGGCCCGACGTGATCGCGCAGCTCAAGGGCGATCTGCCCACGGGCTGGACCGCGACGCTCGCCGCGCGCGACGGCTCGACCAGCGCCGACATCGCCGGCCAGCTCAAGACCATGCTGGCGGACGCGACCCATCTGGTGGTGTCGGCCGGCGGCAACGACGCGCTGCAGGAGAAGGCGCTGATCGAGGAGAGCGCGAAATCGGTGGCTGAGGTGCTCGACAAGCTCGCCAAGATCAAGGCGGCCTTCGCCGAGAGCTACGGCGCGATGCTCGACAGCGTTTTGGCGCGGAAGCTATCGACCGCGGTCTGCACCGTGTACGAGGCGCGCTATCCCGATCCCACCACGCGCCAGATCGCAGCGGTCGGCTTGAGCGTGTTCAACGATGTGATCATGCGGGAAGCGTTCAGGCGCGGCCTGCCGCTGGTCGATCTGCGGCTGATCATCGATGCCGATGACGACTACGCCAACGACATCGAGCCGTCGGTCACCGGCGGAGCCAAGATCGCCAAGATCATCGCCACGCTGGTGACCACCCACGACTTCACGCGACGGCGTTCTGAGGTTTACGTTTAGGCGCGCCGGGCTTGGGCTTGTCCTCGGTCGGCGGTGCTTGGGTGGCGTGCTCGCTGGTGAGCTCGCCCTTGGCGGCCTTGACGCAGAGCTCGACCGCCTCGGGCAAAGTGGTGGCGTAGCCGTCGGCCTCGGCGGTCTCGAGCATGGCCTTGGTCGCGGCCTTGTTGCCCTCGTCGTGCCAATAACAGACCACGATGGCGGTGCCTTGGGGCAGGATGCGCCGCAAGCGGCGCACCACGTAGCGGATCAGCGCCGGGCCGGCGCCGAGCCCGAGATAAGACAGGCACACCAGTCTGGCCTCGGTGTTGGCCAATGAGGCGATATGGCCGGCGGAGATGGCGTCGGGGTCCAGCGCCTTGGCGCCGAGCCCGCGCTTCTTCAGCACCTCGGCCAGGATCGCGGCCGCCGCCTCGTCGAGTTGCGAACGCCCGCCGATGCACAGAACCGGCTCGTCGACCACCCAGCCCGGCGCCAGCTCCGAGCGCTCGACCACAGGGAAGGCCTTGTCCTGTTCCTCCTCGGCGGCGGCGAGCGTGGCGAGGCTGCCGGAATCTTCGTCCTTATCCGTCTTGCCCGTGTCGGATTTGCCGTTGTCGGGCTTGCCCCGCAACTTGGCGAACCAGCGATGCGGCTCGAAATCGGCGAGATTGTCGAGCATCTCCTTGACCGTATCGGCGACGCGCTCGGCCTGCGCATCATCGAGGCCGCCGCGGCTGGCGTCGCGCTCGGCGAGCTTCAATCCGCTCAGCGCCACGGTGTCGAGATAGGAGGCGAGGCTCTCATCCTTCAGGCCCAGTTCGGCATGATAGGTGGCCTCGGCGGCGTCGCCGGTCAGCGCGCGTTGATAGAATCGCTGCTCCGGCGTCAGCGCCGGCGTGTCGCCGAGCAGCACGTCAAAGAATTCCAGCCCCTCGACATGGCGGCCCAGCACGGCGAGGACGACGGTCATGGGCGTGGCGAGCAGCAGGCCGAGCGGGCCCCACAGCCAGGTCCAGAAGATGGTCGCGGTGATGAGGGCGATCGGGGTCACGCCGGTGCCGTGGCCGAACACTTGCGGCTCGACCACCTGGCCCATGGTCATCTCGCCCACCACGAACAGCGCCAGCACCCAGAAGAACGTGGTCCAGCCGGGATCGATGGCCGCGGCGCGATCAGCAGCGGCAGGGTGGCGGCAATATAGGCGCCGACATAGGGCACGAAGCGCATCAGCCCGGCGAGAACGCCCCAGGCGATCGGACTGGGCACGCCGATCAGCCACAACGCGCCGGCGATCATCGTGCCGTAGGCGAAGTTGATCAGCACCTGGCTCAGGAAATAGCGGCTGAGCCTGGTCGCCGCGTCGCTCATGGTCGAGGTGGCGCGCTGGAGATCGGAGCCACCGAACAGCCGGATCAGCCGGTCGCGCAAATCCTCGCGCTGGAGCAGGATGAAAATGACGAATAGCAGCACGATGCCGGCGGTGGCGAGCGGCGGCAGCAGTGTGCCGAGGATGCTCTGATACAGCGCCCAGCCGGTCGGCTCGGGCTCGGTGATCTGGACCGCGATCGGCTTGTCGTCCGGCTTCTCCGCCGACGTTGCGACGCCGGGCTCGGGCGGCGCGCCGTCGGTCGGCGCGTTGAGCTCCTCTTGCAACCCGGTCAGAACGTCGCCGGCCTTTTGCAGC
This sequence comes from Hyphomicrobiales bacterium, assembly GCA_038209695.1. GTDB lineage: Bacteria > Pseudomonadota > Alphaproteobacteria > Rhizobiales > Methyloligellaceae > Methyloceanibacter. The sequence continues at coordinate 14,255 of JBBQXL010000034.1, read as the reverse complement.
ACCTTCGATTCGCTGGTGGTGGCGCGCAGCGACTGGATCTTCTCCGACAGGGTGGCGCGGTAGCTGGGCAGCGCCGCGGCGAGATCGGTGGCCTCGCGGGACATCATCCAGCCCAGCGCGAAAATGATGCCGAAGGCGGTGGTCACCACGATCGCCACCGCCAACACGCGCGGTACCTTGACCTTGCGCAGCGCCAAGAGCGGCGGGGTGAGCACGAAGCTCAACAGGATGGCGAGCGCCAGCGGCAGCAGCACCTCGCGCCCGATATAGAGGCCGGCAATGACGATGGCGCCGATCAGCAGGCCTTGCAGCGTGGCGGTGCGGGCGTCGGACGAGGAGGTCAGCAGCGGAAAGGGCGAGCGGGACGGCATGTCGGGTCTCCCGGCACACCAAGACGCCCGAAGCTCAGGAGGCGGCCCGGCCGGCGCTTGGTTCGCACAGTGGCGAATCAGCCTTACAGGCTGAGCGAGCGCATAACAAGAAGCTGCCGGTTAAGTTCCGCAGCAGCGCAAAGAGGGAAGGCCCCGGGGGTGTTCCCCCGAGGCCCTCAGTCTGGCCGCAAGCGCCGTACATGGCTACTGCCCGGCGCCTGCTGCCTGCTTCTCTAGTTGGCGGCCTGCTTGCCGGCCTTGATGGCCGCCGAAACATTGGCGTAGGACTGCCTGGTTCCTTCCATCTCGATGGTCGCGATCTCGCCCTTGGCGGCGGCGACCGCCTCTTTGACGTCGACCATGCGGATCGACTGATCCTCATGGGTGCGGAAGTACCAGCGTAGATTCTTGAGGTCACTCACCGCAGTCCACTCGGTGATCTCGGCGCTCGGCTTGCCGACCGCGCCGTTGATGACCGAGCCTTTGGGGATGTCGAACTGGTTCAGGATATGGAATGCGGCGAACACCGCATCCTCGGCGCTGGCATTCGGCACCGCCGCCTGGCTGAAGATCGCGGCGCGGACGAAGCGCGAGGGCGGGGTGAAATCGCCGGGAAGACCGTGCAGGCCGGCGCCGGAGCCGGGCGGCGTCAGCATGACGCTGCCGAGCTTCTCAGGGGCGCTGTCCTTGACCGACAGGTTCACGTAGTTGGTCAGATTGGTCATGTGCCAGTCATAAGTCGGCGCGTTGGTCATGACCCCGAGCGGGGCATCGGTGACCACGAGTTGGCCGTCGACCGGCTCGATGGCAATCGACTTGCCGGTCTTGTCCTGGATGAAGAAATGCACGCCGGCGACCTCGCCCTCGGCGCTGCCAAGGCCCGGCATCGGCGTCGGCACCATGGCGATGTCCTTCACCGCGCGCTTCACCTCATCGACGGTGGCGAAGTTGCCGAGCACCCACATGCCGAAATCCTGCGGCGCGAGCGCGCGCGAGGCGTTGTCCGCGGTGAGCGGGGTGTATTTGGCATAGTCGGGGAAATAGAACAGGCCGATGGACAGGCCCTGGTCGTTCAGCCCGTCGATGATGGCGACCTGGTTGAAGGCGTTGGCGCCGACGATGCCGTAGCGGGTCTTGTAGGTGAGGCCGTTGCCGCCGTCAGGCAGCGCGCCGCTGAACTCCTTGCCCGCCGGAACGACGATGACGTTGGACTGAAGCGGAAAGCCGAATTCGAGGGTGCGGCCGCGGATGGCGGCGCTGTCGCCGGATTTGAGGCTGATGCCGGTGCAGGCGAAGCTTGGCGAGGTAGCGAGGATGAGCGCGGCGCTGAGCGCGGCGACGGAAATCTTGCGGATCATGAGTGTCTCCTCCCGAGTTTGGGCGGAGTGTGGCGGCAAACCCTGAAAGCGGCATTAAGCATCGGCGCGGTTTGCACGCGGTGCTTAAGCGTTGGTGGCCCGGTTCGCCACGATTTGCATCAATCCTGCGCGAGCGGCGTGACGACCCGGATCGTCGCGTTCGGTCAAATTCCCGAGACGTTGAACAGAGAGCCGATGAAATAGGTCGCGGCGGCGGCGACACTGCCGATCAGCAGCATGCGGAAGCCGCCGAGGAACGCCCCTTTGCCGGAGAACAGGCTCAGCGCCGCGCCGACCACGAACAAGGCGGCGCCGGCAAGCGCGGCGGCGATCGGCACGCCGGGGCTCAAACCGAACAGGAATGGAATGAGCGGCAGGCTGGCGCCGATGCAGAAGGCGATGAAGGAGGAGATGGCGGCGCCGATGGGCGAGCCGAGATCGTCGGGGTTGAGACCCAGTTCCTCGCGAGCCAGGGTATCGAGGGCCTTGTCCGGATTGGCGATGAGCTTCTTGGTGATGTCGCGGGCCTGCTCCAGGGGAATGCCGCGCGCGGCATAGATCAGGGCCAGCTCCTCCGCCTCCTCGGCCGGATAACGCTCGAGTTCATCCCTCTCTTGCGTGATTTGATGCTCGAACATCTCCTTCTGCGACAGCATGGAGATGAACTCTCCGGCCGCCATGGAGAAGGCGCCGGCCAGCAGCCCGGCCACGCCGGTGAGGAGGATGATACCCGGCTCCACCGCGGCGCCGGCCACGCCCATGACCAGGCAGGTGTTGGAGACCAGCCCGTCATTCACGCCGAACACGCTGGCGCGCAGCGTGCCGCCGCCCATGGCGCGATGGCGCGCGCCGACCTCTTCCACGGAGGTCGGCCAGGGGTGCCCCTCCGGCACCTCGCCGCTATAGACCGAGACGCCCCGCACCTTGGAGGCCGACAGCACCGGGCGCATGGCGCGCGGCCCGAACACGCCAATGAGAAACACCGTCAGCCGCGACCTGAGCGACGGCGTAAAGGGAGGCACTTCGGGCAGATCCTTGGCCAGGATGCCGGCCTGCTCCTCAGCGGCATCGGCCATCTGGCGGAACAAAACCGCCTTGGCCGGATCGGGCTCGGCCGAAGCGACGGCGCTGGAGAGATAGGAAGCGGTCTTCTCCGACCGCCAGCGCTCGAGGGCTTCCTGCATCGCTATCAGCTCAGATCAGCCTGACCTTGCCGGTAGCCAGCTCGTAAACGCCGCCCGACACCGCGATCTTCTTGGCAGCCAGGGCCTCGGACATGATCGGCGCGTCGTCGATCAGCCGCTTGACGTTGAGCCGCACATTTTCGTCGATGGTCGCGGCGACCAGATCGCTCGGATGCTGGGCGTGGGCGGCGATCACCGCCGGCTCGATCGACTTGATCAGCTCGGGCAAATGACCGGGCAGCTCGACGCGCTCCTGCACCACTTTGACCGCGGCGGAAATCGCCCCGCAATTGGTGTGGCCGAGGACCAGGATCAGCGGCACGTTCAGAATTTCCACCGCATATTCGAGACTGGCGAGACCATCGTCGTTGACGAAATTGCCGGCCACGCGCACCACGAACACGTCGCCGGGGCCCTGGTCGAACACCAGCTCGGGCGCGACCCGGCTATCGGAGCAGGACAGGATTGCGACGATGGGATGCTGCACCTGTTCACGCGCGGCGCGGCCGGCGGAGTAGTCCTTGCATTCGGACTCGCCGGCGACGTAGCGCGCATTGCCTTCCATGAGGCGCTTGAGCGCGGCGGCCGGCGGAATGGCGTTCTGGGGCGCGGCTCGCAAGCCGCCTGAGGGCAAAAGCGCGCTCGCGGCAAGGAGCGCGCCCGCTCCGGCCATGATGCCGCGCCGTGAGACAGTCTTACGCGAAGTCGGGCATTGATCGCACATGGGCGTCCTCCTGCTGGTTAGCGGGAGCCTCACACCGGATTGCGAGGTGGGTCAAGCCCGGGAAAAAACTGGCGCCCCGCCCGTCAGGCGGTTTCCTTCGGCTTGGACAGGATCAACCGATAGCAATCGAGATTGCGGTGAAGGAACTCGTAAGTCGCGCCCCATAAATAGAGGCGGAACTTACGGAACTCGAAATCGCCGAAGGTGCGGGTGACGTAGTCCTTGCTGGCATCGAGGTTGCGCGCCCATTGCCGGAAGGTGAGGAAATAGCTCCAGCGATCGTTGTGGATGACGTCCACTTCGAAATCGGTCTTCCACATCTTGTTGAGGAAATCGTCGAGCACCAGGAAGGAATGATTGCCGGGATAGATGTGGCGCACCATGAAGGTCGACAGCTCGTATTTCTTGCTCCAGGCACTGCCGTCGAGGAACACGCGGCCGCCGGGCTTGAGCAGCGCCGAGAACTTCTTCAGCACGCGCTCATAATCGGGCAGGTGCTCGATCACGCCCATGATGACGATGGCGTCGAACTTCTCCTTCGGCTGATAGTCGTAGAAATCGGTGAGCTCGATGTCGAAATTGTCGCCGAAATTGGCGAGCTTGCCTCTGAGGTAGCTCTGCGAAACCTCGGAGTTGGTGATGCCGGTGAAGCGGGCGCCGGCCTGCAACGCATGTCCGGCGAAGGCGCCCCAGCCGGGGCCGATCTCGAGCACGCGCGTGCCCTTGCCGATGCCGCATTGCTCGAGCGCCCAGTCGAATTTCCGCTGGAGCGCGGTCGACAGCGACTCGTCGTCGTTTTCATACACGCCCTGGCTATAGGCGGGAAAGACGGGGTCGAGGAAACTCAGGAACAGTTTCGGGTCGGCATTGTAATGCGAGGAGATCGCCCGCTTGTTGGTATAGACCTGTCCAAACAGCAACGGCTCGATGAAGCGCCAGGCCGCGACCAGCGGGTGCCGGTCATCCAGCGACGCCCTGAGCTCGAACGGCTTCAGCATGTCGCCTTCGAGATCGAGGTCGCCCTGCAGATAGGCCTCGGCGATATTGCCCTCATCCAGGCTGCGGATGGCGCGGAGCGCCCGGTCGTTGCGTAGAGCGACTTCGAACTCCGGCTGGCCTTGGCCGACGGTCCGCTTTTCGCCGTCGGGCAGCTCAACAATGAAGGGCGTAGTGATGTGGCCGACGCGGTTGACCAAGGCGTCGAACGTGGCGGCTGCTGATGACATCGATTCTTCCCCGCTATCAGTGGCCCACGGATGTCGACTCGCGGACCGGCATTCTGGCATGCGAACAATTGTGCCCCGAATGACCGGGGATTGAAATGGGTACGTCTGAGCTAACCCTGTCCGGCAAACTGTTGCCGAGGCAACGAAAGTTGAGGCTATGATCGCCCGTGTCAACGTCAAATGGGGGGTGGAATGCTCAGTATCGGATCGTGCCTGCGTCTTGCGGTCAGGACTGCGCTCGCGCTTTGCGCGTGTATTGCCGTCGCGCACCAAGCTGCGGCTGAGGAACCGGGCTCAATCATCAGGGTCTGGCCGCTGCTCGGCGGCGGGCCCGGCAATAGCCAAGCCTTTCGCATCCTGTATCGCTCGACCGGCCTGAACGGCGAGCCCATCGAGGTCTCCGGCGCCATTCATTTCCCCTCCGGCCCCGCACCGGCCGGCGGCCGCAACGTGATCGCCTGGGCGCATCCGACCAGCGGCGTGGTCGAGCCCTGCGCGCCGTCGCTCATGCCCGACAATGACGGCATGATCTGGGGACTGACCAACATGCTGGCGCAAGGTTATGTGGTCGTCGCCACCGACTACCCCGGTCTCGGCACCCCGGGCATCCACCCCTATCTCATCGGCCTCAGCGAAGCCCGCGCGGTGCTCGACTCGGTCCGCGCCGCCAGAGCCCTGCCGGATATCGGCGCGTCGAACCGCTTCGCGGTGTGGGGCCACAGCCAAGGCGGCCATGCGGCGCTCTACACCGGCCAGCTTGCCGCCAGCTATGCCCCTGAGCTCAAGATCGTCGGCGTCGCGGCCGCCGCGCCGGCCACCTATCTCGCCGAGCTGTTCGATGCGGACAGCGCTACCCCGACGGGCAAGGAGCTTACCGCCATGACCATCTACTCATGGTCCAAGCTCTACAACGCGCCGACCAACGCGCTGGTGGAACCTGACGCCATGGGCGCGTTCGACACGATGGCGCATGACTGCATCGAGTCGGTGCCCGAGTTCCAGGCCATCACCGATGCGGAGAAGCCGCTCCAGTCCGAGAAGTTCCTCAAAGCCAATCCGACCAAGACCGAGCCGTGGCGGGACATCATGCTGCGCAACACGCCCGGCCAGGCGCCGGCCGGGGCGCCGGTGTTGATCGCCCAAGGCACCGCCGACACCACAGTGAGGCCGGAAATCACCAAGCAGTTCGGCGAAGCGCTCTGCAAGGAGGGCGCGCAGGTCGACTTCATCTGGCTCAAAGGCGTCAGTCACACCTTCGCCGCAAAAGACAGCGCGCGGCAAACGCTGGCGTGGATCGGCGACCGCTTCAGCGGTGCGCCGCCGCCGTCGAGCTGCGGGCGCTAGCGATCGTTAGCCCGGCTCAGAAGACGAGCTGACCCGCGGCAAAGGCCAGGATCACGATCACGATGAAGATGATGAGAAAAATGAAGAACAGCAGCTTGGCCAGCTGACCGGCGCCCCGCGCCAGGCCGGTATAGCCGAACGCGCCGGCCACCAGCGAGATCAGCAGACAAATCAGTGCCCATTTCAGCAGGGTCATGCCCCCCTCCCTCGCAACGGACGGCGCCTCGCCTGTCCTCGCCCCGCGGCGATGTTACCGCAGATCGGGCCGGCAGTCTCCCCGCCTAGTAGCTGATCTGGATCACCGTGTTGCCGGCGCCGCGGCTCTGCACCAGCGAATAGAGCGCCGCGGCGTTGGACGGGTGCAGCCTGATGCAGCCATGCGAGGCGGGGCGCCCGAGATATTTGGTCTCATAGGAGCCGTGGATGGCGTAACCGCGCAGGAAGAAGATCGAGTACGGCATCGGCGAGCCGCTATAGATGGTCGAGCGGTGATAGCGCACCAGCGCGGTCGGCTTGAACGTGCCAGTCGGGGTGTGATAGCCGGGGCGCGCCGTAGATACCGGCCAGCTGTAACGCGCCGTGCCGTCGACATAGACGTTCATGCGCTGGTTCGACAGATTGATCTTGGCGACGATCTGCGCCTGAGCAATGGCTGGAAAAGCAAGCAAGAGGCCGAGCAAAACGGTCGAAAGGACAGTGCGCCGCATGATGTTCTCCCTCGAAGCCGGCCCCCACATGGCGGCTCGTTGCTCGTATCGATGTCGGGAGCTGAAGCGTCCCGAACAAGACGAGCCTATTCAGCCCCGTCTGAACATCTCCTGAACGGACAAAGCTTCCCGCGATTCTTGCATGTCGATCAATTCGAAACTGCGGCCGGCTCCAATTCCCGCCATCAATTGTGCTAGGGTTGTGCTTTGAGGGACACAAACGAGTCACATGGGCAGGCTGATCCTAGGCCTCACGCTGGTGCTGCTATGCGGTAGCGTGGGCCACGCTCAGATGAAAATCCCCGGCGTGGGATCGAAATCGGCGGCGGCCAAGCCTGTCGACAAACCGGCCGCCAAGAAGAAGCCGGCGCCGCCCAAGGGGCCGCCCGCCAGGGAATTGTTCGGCGCCGTGAGCGAGCCTGCGCCGCTGGCCGCCCGCGCCATCGGCAGCTATGCCAAAGGCTGTCTTGCCGGCGGCGTGTCGCTGCCGATCAACGGACCGGACTGGCAGGTGATGCGAACCACGCGCCACCGCAATTGGGGCACGCCGCGACTGCTCGATTATCTCGAACGGCTGGCGAGTGATGCTCGCGCGCTCGACGGCTGGCCGGGGCTGCTGATCGGCGACATGTCGCAACCGCGCGGCGGACCGATGCTGACCGGCCATACCAGCCATCAAGTCGGCCTCGACGCCGATATCTGGCTGACGCCGATGCCCGACCGCATCCTGAGCGAGCAGGAGCGCGAGGACATGAGCGCGGTGTCGATGCTCAAGGACCCGTTCACGGTCGATCCCGAGATCTTCACGGTGTTGCATGTGAAGCTGATCAAGCGGGCCGCGTCCTACCCGCAAGTGGCGCGCATCTTCGTGCATCCGGCGATCAAGAAGGCGCTGTGCCAAATGGCGCCGCAAGTGGGCAAGGACCGCGCCTGGCTCGGCAAAGTGAGGCCGTGGTGGAACCACCACTATCATTTCCATGTGCGCCTCGCCTGCCCGCCGGGGATGGAAGGCTGCGAGAATCAGAAGGAGGTAAGCGGCGACGACGGCTGCGGCCAGGAGCTCACCAACTGGTATGCCATGCTGAAAAAGTCGGCCATCGAGATAGCGAAACAGCCGCCGGGCACCAAGCCGTGGGTCGGCAAGCCGCCGCTGACCATGGCCCAACTGCCCAAGGACTGCGCCACGGTGCTCACCTCGGGCGGGTTCGAGCCGCCGATCCCGGCCGAAGGCGCGGAACTGGTTAGAAACGAGGCGGCGCTCGCGGCGCTGGATACCAAAGACGCCGGCCCGCCGGTGCCGGTGCTGACCCCGGCGCAGCTCGCCGCCCTTACCGGCGTTGGCGGCGGCATGCCCCTGCCCGACCGCAACCCCAAGCGCTAAGGCTTCACGCCAGCCCCGGTATCGGGCAGTATCGCCGCCATGCTGGAGCGGCGGGCAAATCCTCTCGAAGGGCAGCGTAACGTCTATGGCGAGCCGCTCAAGAGCTGCTCCGACCGGCCACTGACCGGCTTCTTTCGCACCGGCTGTTGTCACACCGGGCCCGAGGATGCCGGGCTGCATACGGTGTGCATCGAGGTGACGGCCGAGTTCCTCGCCTTCTCCAAGGCGCGCGGCAATGACCTGTCGACGCCGCAACCCGATTTCGATTTTCCCGGGCTGAAGCCGGGCGACCGCTGGTGCCTGTGCGCGGCGCGGTGGCGCGAGGCGCTGGACGCCGGCGCTGCGCCGCGCGTCATTTTGGGGGCGACCCACGAGGCGACGCTCGAGATTGTCGACCTCAAGGACCTCAAGCGCTACGCCATCGATCTCGCCTGACGGCTGCTGAGCCGCATTTTCCCTCCTGGACACTCCTCCTTTGCTGATGGAGCATGGCCCGATGGCTAAGAAGACCCAGCCCGCCAAGAAGAAGCCCGAGACGCCCGCCGCCGCCCGCGCGCGCAAGAAGCGGCAGATCTTCGCCGAGGGCCACAAGCGGAAATTCCTGGTGGTGGTCGACGAGACGCCGGAATGCGAGAGCGCGCTGGCGTTCGCCGCCAGCCGGGCGCTGCGGACGGCCGGCCAGCTGGCGCTCCTCTACGTCATCGAGCCGGGTGTCGACTTCCAATGGCTCGGGGTGGAGGATGTCGCGCGCGAGGAGGGGCACAGCAAGGCCAAGGCGGTGTTCCGCCTGTTCAGCCGCAAGCTCAAGACCATGGGTTTCGAAGATTTGGTGCCCGAGGAGATCGTGCGTGAAGGCATGAAGGCCGAGGAGATCACCCAGCTGATCGAGGAGGATGAGGATATCGGCGTGCTGGTGCTCGGCGCCTCGAAGGACCCGTCGGGGCCGGGGCCGCTGGTCACCAATCTTGCCGGCGGCAAGCATGCCGGCAGTTTCCCGGTGCCGATCACGGTTGTGCCCGGCCACCTTTCCACCGAGGAAATTTTGGCTTTGGCTTAGAAGCCGCTATGCTGGCCGATGGGGGCAGAATCACCATGCGTCAGCCTGCCGCGATCAGCCCCATTTTGAGCAGGTTTCGGTGTTAGCGGTATTAAGACTATTCTCTACGGGGCAGCAGGGAGCAGACCATGAGATCGATCGCGTTGGGGCTGCTTATCGCGGCGTGTTTCAGCCTGCCGGCCGTGGCGGCCGAACCGGATGGACCGGCCGCGCTCATCACGCCGGCCGAAGCGGTGCGGATTACCGTAACCGGCCTGCTGTCAGACAAGGCCAATGCCCGCGCCAGCGCGACTCAGCGCGATGCGCTCATCGAATATTACTCGGTCCCCGATCAGCGCTTGTTGTGGGTCGATGACAAGGGCCTGACCGAGCGCGCCAAGATCGCGATGGCGGAAATCGCCAAGGCCGACGATTACGGACTGCAAGCTTCGGATTACACCCTGCCCGACGCCGCCGGCTTCAATGCCTTCGGGCCACAGGCCACCGAATGGCTGGCCGACGCCGAGGTCAAAGTCAGCTATGCGGTGCTCGGCTATGCCAAGGATGCGCGCGGCGGCCGGATCGACCCCCTGCGCGTGAGCAAGAATCTCGACCCGAGCCTGGCCCTGCCCAATCCCTCGGAAGTGCTCGACTCGATCGCCATCCGGTCCGATCCCGCGTCCTATCTGCGCAGCTTCCAGCCCGACCAGCCGCAATTCGAAGCGCTCAGGCAGAAGCTGATCGAGCTCAGAGGCGGCAAGGTCGAGGAGCCCAAGCCGGCCGTGGTCGTCATCCCGGAGGGCCCGGTGCTCAAATTGGGCGTCGAGAATGAGCAGGTCGCCTTGTTGCGGACGCGGCTCGACGTGCCGGCCGGCAGCAACGCCGCGAAGTTCGACGAGGCCGTGCTGGACGCCGTGCGGCAATTCCAATCCGCCAACGGCGCCGCCGCCGACGGCGTGATCGGGCCGGGCACCAGACGGCTGCTCAATCAAGGGCAGCGCCAGCATGCGGTGAGCAGCCCGGCGCGGGTTCAGCAGGTCCTGGTCAATATGGAGCGCTGGCGCTGGCTGCCCCACGATCTCGGCGCCTACTATTTGATGGTCAACATCCCCGAATTCATCTTGCGCGTGGTCGAGGAGGACAAGACCATCCACACCACGCGCGTGGTGGTCGGCAAGCCCGACAAGCAGACGCCGGTGTTCTCCGACGAGATGGAGGAGATCGTCTTCAACCCGTATTGGAACGTGCCCAACTCGATCAAGAACGAGGAGATCGCGCCCTATTTCACCCAAGGCGGCGGGTTCTTCGGCGGCGGCACGGATACCTCGGTTCTGCGCCGGCACGGCTTGCGCATCCGATATGGCGGCCGCGACGTCGACCCCGATGCGATCGACTGGACCCGCCAGAGCCTCGCCAATTTCGATCTGGTTCAACCTCCCGGGCCGTCCAACGTGCTCGGCCGGGTGAAATTCCTGTTTCCCAACTCGCATGACGTCTACATGCACGACACCACGCAGAAGTTCCTGTTCAACAACGCCGTGCGCGCCGAGAGTCATGGCTGTATGCGGGTGCAGTACCCGGAGCAGCTGGCGGAGCTCGTGCTCGCCCATGACAAGGGCTGGAGCGCCGCGCGCACTCAATCGACGTTGAATGGCGGCGACGACAATCACATTGCGCTCGACCGCAAGATCCCCGTCTACATCACCTATTTCACCTTGCGGGTGAATGATGACGGCTCGATCTCCACATTCAATGATCTGTACGGCCACGATGCCAGGATGATCGCCGCGCTCAACGGCAAGAATTATTTCGGCGATGTGGTGGCCCAGGACAGCGACGTGGGCATGGCGCCGTGGAATGGCCGGAACGCCGACGCGGTTCAATGGAACGGCAGGGGCCAGGCCAACAACAGGCGGTCGCGCCGGCGGGGCGATGTGGTCGACGATTTCGCCCGCTCGCTGTTCGGGTTCTAGCCAACCGGTTTCCTTGATCTAACAGCCTCGGGTCGGACCGCCTTCGCAGCAGTTCGTTTACCGCGTTGGCGAATTTTGCCGCGTGCGGCAAGCCTTCCTTTTCACGCCCCATGACAAGCTCCTCCATAAGAACACGGAGGCGCTTTCATGAATCGGACTTCAGGGAACGTTCGAGCCGGTCTGGTCGGCATGACTACCGCGCTCTTTCTGGTTTCAAGCGTGGTCGTGGCGGCCTGCGGCTTTAGAGTCGCCGCCCCCGATTTCCCCGTGCTGAAGCTCACCGACTCAACCCAGCCCGAGACCGCCGCCAACGCGACCGGCGCGGCGGAATAGGGGCTGGCGGTGTGTGATCAGACGGTGGTCCCCGCTCACGGCTTCGGGGCAAGACGGGCATGAGGTGGCTGGTCGCTTTCCTCTCGCTCACGGTGCTGTGCGCCCTTTTCGGATCGGTCGCCGTGCTGGTGATGGGCAAGCCGTCGCTGCCGGGGCAGGTGGCGAGCCTCGAGGCCACGCCGAGTCAGGTCGTGCGGATGCGGCAAGCCAGCGGACTTTAATCCTCGGTCGCGGTCTCGCTAGGCGGACGTTCCGTTCAGAATGCGCTCGGCGCATTGCTCGGCGAAATAGGGCGCCATGGTGAGCTTGCCCGGATCGATGGAATGGAACCGGCCCGTGCTGGTGATGCCGATCTCGTAGCGCCGGTGCAGCTCGCTTTGCTGGTCGTAGATATCGGTCGCACCCCAGGCGACGATCACACCGCCCTTGACCGTGGCCTCCGGCAGCGTCTCCGGATTGAGGCCCTGCAGCGCCGGCACGATTTCCGCTAACGCCTGTAGTTGTCTGGCCCGTTAGACGTGGTCCAGGCCGGGCAGCGGGGTCAGGTGCAGCGAAAGCGGGGCCGGCCACCGATAAGTCACCGTAATGCCGCGCCGCGAGGCGCCCGCGCGATCCGCGGATCGCGAGCTACAAGATTGCGTCTTTCGGCGCGCCACCCCCTCCAACTCGCGCCTCGCGACGGCGAGAAAACTCGGCGTGGCTAACCGTCGTTCGTCATGCCCGGACTTGTTCCGGGCATCCACTAGAGCGGTTCAACACGTGTGGAGTCAGCATTGGATCGCCGGGACGAGCCCGGCGATGACGAAGGAGGAGAGACCGAGTGCGAAGGGCAGCTAATTCTTCCTCAACCGGGATCTGCGACAAGCTATTGTCACGCTGCCGACGGGACGATCATGGCACCTTGGTTGCTGCTGGCAGGCGTGTTGCTGGCGCCGAGTGCCGGCTTCCTGCTGTGGAGCTGGCGCGCGCAGCGCAACGATATGGCGCTGATGCGCGCCACCGAGACCACGCCGGCGGCCGACATCGCCAGGCTCCCGCCCGGAAGCCTGGTCGAGGTCAAAGGCCGGCTGCGCTGTGCCGCGCCGGTGACCGGGGATTTGTCGAAAAACCCGTGCGCCCATTTCATGGCCACCGTCGAGCGCGATTACGAGATTTTGCAATATGACGCGCACCACAAGGGCTCCTACCGGGTGCGCAAGACCGAGATCGTCCAGTCCAACATCGTGTACGCGCCGTTCGAGATCGAGGATGACAGCGGCCGGGCCAAGGTGCTGCCGGAGAACGCGATCATCGAAGGGATCGAAGCGATCGACCGTCACGAGGTCCTCGACGCCGAGACGGGGAGCGAGAGCGTGATGCAGGACGCACTGGGGGCGGCCGGAACCGGCGATCGGACGCTCGGTTTCCGCTACAAGGAGATGCACCTGCCGCTCGACGTCGACATCTATGTGCTCGGCGTGGTCGGCGAGAATCGATGCATCGGCGCGCCGCCGGCAGGCGCCAAGGGACAGCGCTTCCTGATCAGCGTCAAATCCGAGGAGACACGCGCGGCCGAGCTCGGCAGTGCGAGCACTTGGATGCTCGAGGTCGGCCTCGGCTGCCTGGTCGGGGCGGTGGTGAGTTTGGGGCTGGCGCTGTGGCTGGCACGGGGCGGCCTTAATCCGCCCGCGCCGCCGCAAGAGGTGCTGCAAGGCGAGCGCTGGTGGTGACGCTGAAACCCCCGACGAATGCAGTTGGTGTTGGCGGCTAGCCGGAATACATAGCCCCCATGGCAGAACCCCTCACCAAAGAGCGCGTGCTCGCGGCGCTGAAGCACGTCAAGGGCCCCGATCTCACGAGCGACGTCGTCGCGCTCGGTCTCGTCTCCGAGATCGTGATCCACAAGGGCAAGGTCTATTTCTCGATTTCAGTGGACCCGGCCCGGGCCGACGAGCTGGAAGCCTTGCGCCTGGCGGCGGAGAAGGCGGTGGCAGCGGTGCCCGGCGTCGATTCCGTCACGGTGACGCTGACCGCCGACCGTGCGCCGGGCGGCGCGTCGAATGGCGGCAACGGCAGAGGTCATGAGGCGACGCAAGGCTCGCCCTTCACCCGGCCAGGCGCCGCGCGCGATGCGCGCCACCGCCCCGGCGGCGTGCCCGGCGTCGAGCACATAATTGCCGTGGCCTCGGGCAAAGGCGGGGTCGGCAAATCGACCACCGCGGTTAATTTCGCGCTGGCGCTGAAGGAGAAGGGGCTCCGCGTCGGCATTCTCGACGCCGATATTTACGGGCCGTCGATGCCCCGGCTGCTGGGTCTCAAGGGTCAACCTCAGCAAGTTTCCGGCAACAAGCTCGCGCCGATGGAAGCCTACGGGCTCAAGGTCATGTCGATGGGTTTCCTGGTCGACGAGGAGACGCCGATGATCTGGCGCGGGCCGATGGTGATGTCGGCGCTGTCGCAGATGCTGAAAGACGTCGCCTGGGGCGAGCTCGACGTGCTGGTGGTGGACATGCCGCCGGGCACCGGCGACGCCCAGCTCACCATGGCGCAGCAGGTGCCGCTGGCCGGCGCCGTCATCGTCTCCACGCCGCAAGATTTGGCGCTGATCGATGCGCGCAAAGGGCTGGCGATGTTCCAGA
>JBBQXL010000033.1:0-21698 GCA_038209695.1 Hyphomicrobiales bacterium | reverse complement strand
GCGGATGGCTCGGCCGCATCCGCCCCGCGCGCTCGGCTGAAAACGACAAGGACACCAAGGACGAAGCCGCCCTATCGACAATAGCGGGAACCATGCCAGTGCTCAGGACCAACGATCTTCGCCATTATCTCAACCAGCGTCTCGCCGCATCCGCGGCGGAGACCGCCGCGAACGATCTCACCGTCAAGGGCGACGCCGCTGCCGCCAAGACCAACAGCGACAAGGTCGGCCCGGTGCTGAAATCGCTCGACGCCGTGCTCAATCAGATCCTTGCTTGCGGCAAAGGCGGTGCGCCGCGCGCGCTGTTGGTGGGGGGCCTCTCGGCCAAGGTCGACGCGACGGCGGAGGCGATCGCTATCGCCCGCGCGCTGGTTGCCAAGGGCGAGCAAGTGGTTCTGGTGGATCTCACCCGCGGGCCGTCTTCGGTGTCAGGTGCGCTCGGATTGCCGCGCGCGCCCGGTCTCACCGATCTTGCCGCCGGCCGCGCCAGTTTCGAAGATGTCGTCAGAGTCGATGGGGACACCGCGTTGCAGGTAATCTCGGCCGGCAATCCCAAACTGGCGGCCCAGGGCGATGAGAACGAGCAATTTACCCGTCTGTTCGAGGCGCTCACCCAAGCCTATGACAGCGTCGTGCTGCATGCCGATGGCGAGGCGCTGCGCCATTTGACCCCGGCACTCAAATTCGAGTTGCCGGTGGTGGTGGCGGTGTTGCCGTCTGGGACCAGTGCGCGCGGCACCAAGACCGACTTGACCGACTTCTCGGCCCTTGGCTGCCCGGTCTTGGTTTACGAGCAAACCGACAAGACGCTGCGCGCGCGGCTGCTTGAGCGAGTCGCTGCGGGCTGACCTTACCTCAGGCGCCGGTGCCGGACGTGCCGAACAGGCGGGCGCGGAGCTTCTGCGCCAGCGGCCACAGATGCGGATTCGATTTCACGGCGCGCTTGAGGCGCGAGCCGGCTGCCAGCGGCAGCGTCAAGGTGAGACCATGCGGCGTGAAAGCAATGAAGCTGTCGAACAGGGGCTGGACCAGGTCGGTCCATTGTTCCTTGTGGGCGCCCCAGCCGGCGCCGAAATCGGCGATCGCCAACCCTTCGGCGCAAGCCTCCTCGATCTGATGCCTGAGCAGAAGCGCGCCGGGAGAATAGCGCTGCAAATCCCCTTCGGCCAGAGAGGCCAGCACGAACATCATCCGCCGATGGCACACTGTGCCGTTGAAAGTCGCCAACACCGTCTCGCCGACTTTGACATAGCCGAGCCTCAGCCGACTCGGATTGTCGCCGTCCAGCAAAGCGAGCTCGCGGTAGAACGCGCGCGCGTGGGCATCGAAGATGTCGCCGACCCCGGCCGCGGCGAATTGACGGGCTTTCTGCGTGAAGAAAATATCGATCAGCCGCAGCCGGTCATTGCGCGTTTCGGCCCAGCCATAGGCCAGGGGCCCGGCCGCGGCGAGTTTGCGCTCTTTGACGCTGAGAATTCTCCGGGAGCGCTTGCTGAACCGTTGCTCGTAGAGCGTCGCGAAATCGCCCAGCGTCACGGCGTAGCCGCTGCTCGGCGCGAGTTGGTGCGGCAATTGGGCAAAGGGGTTTGGTCTACCGTCCCAATCGAACGGCTGCGCTTCCAGGCTTGCCGCGACTGCGCCGGTGTCACGCGCCACCGCGGCGAGCAGCCGGGTGAGGTCGTCGGCGGTCAGCGCCGCTCCCTCGGGCGCGAACAGGCCCAGACGGTAATTGGCGTGCTCCTGGCCGAGCCACTGGAGCAGCTTCATCCCGGCGCACCGGCTCATCTCGAACGGCCACAAAAACAGCGTCCGCCCGCCTGGCGCCGAGCCCACCACGATGACCGGCTCACGACCTTCCGGCAGCAGCACGTGGCGTTTCCAGGCCTTGGCCCAGTCGAAGGTCTGCGCCGCGGTGCAGGGCGCGGCAGCTTGCAACTGCTCCCACACCGCTTCGAGACTTTGGATGTCCCCGGTGATACGGAGCGAGATCTCGCCCAGGCTCGTCGCCACGGAGACCGGGCCGCGCCGCGCGATCCTCTGGCGTGCCACCTCTGCCTCGGTACGAAAAAGGGCGGTCGAGCTCATACGCACTTACCAAGACTAAAGGTGCGTTGCCGGCGGACTTCGCCTGGCAATCGTTTTGCAAGGAACACCTGTCAAACCGGGGGCCCTGGGTCAAAACCATGCCCGAGCAAGGTTAATCTGGCGCAAATGGGAGCGTTGCCGTGGCCAAGATGAAGACCACCGTCCTGAAGGCCGCCATGTCGGGCCTGTACCATTCTGGCGCCCACCGGTTGCTTGCTCCTTACACCCAAGGGGCGGGGGTGATCTTCACGTTGCACCATGTCCGTCCCGAGCTTGGCCGGCCCAACGATTTCGCGCCCAACCGCTTTCTCGAAGTGACGCCGCGCTTCCTCGACGGCGTGCTCGATCAAGTGCAAGACGCGGGCCTCGACGTGGTCTCCCTCGACGAGGCCGGCCATCGGCTCAAGGAGGGCGACGACCGGCGCTTCGCCTGCTTCACCTTCGACGACGGCTTTCGCGATGTCGCCGAGCACGCGCTGCCCTTGTTCCAGCGCCGCTCGCTGCCGCTGACGCTCTATCTGCCTACGGACTATATCGACGGCAACGGCGAATTGTGGTGGCTCGCCCTGGAGAAGGTCGTCGCCCGCGCCGACGAGATCGAGCTCTGCCGCAACGGCGCGCTATGGCGGCTCGACGCCTCCACCTCGGCAGATAAGATCCGCGCCTTCAACGACATTTATTGGTGGCTGCGCGAGGTCGACGAGGCCACCCAGCGCCGCGTGGTGCGCGAGCTCGCCGAGCGCTACGAGGTCGACATGGCCGCCGACTGCCGCAATCTGGTGATGGGATGGGACGAGGTCAGAACCTTGACCGCCAATCCTCTGGTCACCATCGGCGCCCACACCAAGGGTCATTTCGCCGTCGCCAAGCTGTCCGACAAACGCGCTTTTGATGAGATGGTCGGCGGCGCCGACCGCCTCGAGCGGGAACTCGGTCAACGGCCGCTCCATCTCAGCTTCCCTTATGGCGATCCAGGCAGCGCCGGCCCGCGCGACTTTGCGCTGGCGCGCCAGGCCGGTTTCCAGACCGCGGTGACGACGCGCAAGGGCATGATGTTCGGCGAGCACCGGCGTCACCTCACGGCGCTACCCCGGGTGACCCTAAGCGGCGACTATCAGTCGCTGACCTACACGGCGCTGTATCTGTCGGGGGCCCCGTTCGCGCTATGGAACGGCTTCCAGCACGTCGACGCCGCCTGAGGCTCAATCGGGGCGCTGCATCCAGCCGATGAGCAGTCCCGCCGGGATCACCCAGGCGAGGCCGGTCGTCAGGTAGAAGGCGAATTGCACCCAGGCCGGCGCAAGCGTGATGCGGCCCGAGCCGATCACCGCCGCGACCGTGCCATAGCCGGCGAGGGACAGCAGCAGCACAATCGTGCCGATCAGCTTGCGGGTGCGCGTTTGCATCATTCAAGCATAGTGGTTGAATTCCTCGCGCGATACCCGCGTACCGCACGTCGGCCCTGCCGGCCGACGGTCAAGCTGGTAAACTTGATCCGATGCTGCGCCCCAAATACAGGAAACTGATCAAGCGGACGTTTGCCCGAAACGGGATGGCTCACAGCCTGGCAAAGCTCGCAATCAGACGAACCGGAAGGGGACTGGGCCTTTGGCACGCCCACATCGCGGAGAATTTGGTCGTCAGTCTCACGAGTTTCCCACCTCGCATCGGCAGGGTGCACCTGGTCGTCCAATCGCTGCTGAACCAGTCGCTGCAGCCGCGCCAGATCGTTCTCTACCTCTCCCGTGACGAGTTCCCAGGCAACAAGATACCCCGGCAGCTCGCGCGGCTCGAGAACGGCCGATTTGAAATTCGCTTCGTCGGGGAGAATCTCCAATCTTATAAGAAGCTGCTATTCGCACTTGTCGATTTTCCTGACGCCTGGATTGCGACCTTCGATGATGATCGGCTTTATCCAGCCCACACGCTTGCGCGTTTGTGGCAAGCCGCCGCAGCCAATCCACGCACGATCGTCTGCATCGGAGGCCGCCAGATGGTTGCGCACAATGGGCGGTTTGCCAACTACCGCCAATGGCCGAGGACTCTGTCCGCTGAACCCAGCTTCTGTTTGCTGCCGATTGGCGGGTTCGGCATCCTCTACCCGCCAGGGTCGCTGAACCCCTTGGTCGGAGACCGGGCTCTGCTGCGAGAGCTGGCTCCCTTGAACGATGACATCTGGTTCAAGGCGATGAGCCTGACGCAAGACGTGCCCTGCCGCGCGATTGGCGGGACCGACCTGATGCCTAAGTTCAGGTTCGAAGGAAACACGCCGCTCTGGAAGCTGAACCGACGAGGCGAGGGACAGGACATAGCGGTGGGCCAGGTCTTTGGGCACTTCGGACTCACGGTGGGTGCAATTTTCGCCAAGGAAGCACGACTGCGTTCCGAACCAACGCCAACCACAGCCGGGCCCCTCGATCTCGACCCACACCACTGAGGCCTCACGGGGCAGCGATGGACCAAGCACGCCCTAGCTGCGTCAATGGGGCAGGGGGCCGGAGTTGAGTTCGGGCGCGGAGGCCGCTATCAGACCCCCATGTCCTCGACAGCCAAGAGCGAAGCGGCGATGCCGCCGCGGCACGTCCGCGCGCTGCGGCTGTGGCTCGGCGCGCTCGCGGCACTGATTATCGCCATGATCCTGGTCGGCGGCGCCACCAGGCTCACCGATTCAGGCCTGTCGATCACCGAATGGCAGCCGATCGTCGGCGCGGTGCCGCCGCTGTCGCAAGCCGACTGGCAACGGGCCTTCGCCGCCTATCAGAAGATCCCCGAATATACCGAGCTCAAGCACGGCATGAGCCTCGACGAGTTCAAGTCCATCTATTGGTGGGAGTGGGCCCACCGCTTCCTCGGCCGTCTGATCGGCATCGCCTTCTTCGTACCACTCGTCGTGTTCTGGTTCGCCGGCTATATTCCCCGCGCGCTGCTGCCGCGGCTGATCGGCCTGTTCCTGCTCGGCGGCCTGCAAGGCGCGGTCGGCTGGTACATGGTCAAGAGCGGTCTGGTCGAGCGCACCGATGTCAGCCAGTACCGCCTCGCCGCGCATTTCGGCATCGCCCTCATCATCCTCGGCTACACGCTCTGGCTGCTGTTCGGTATCGGCAAGAAAGTCCCCGAGGAGCCGCGCGCGCGCGGCGCGGCCTGGGTCGCTTTGCTGGTTCTGGCGCTGATCTTCGTGCAGATGCTTGCCGGCGCGCTGGTGGCTGGCCTCGATGCCGGCATGGGCTTCAACACCTGGCCGCTGATCAACGGCGCGTTCGTGCCCTCTGGTCTCGGCGAGGCCTCGCCCTGGTATCTCAACCTGTTCGAGAATCCACTCGCCGTTCAGTTCGACCATCGCATGCTGGGCTATGCCGTGGTGCTGGCGGCGCTCGGCCAAATCCTCTGGCTCGCAGTCAAGCGCGCGCCGCCGGTGCTGATCGGCAGCGCGCTGGTTCTGGCGCTGTTCGCCGTGCTGCAAGCCACGCTCGGGGTGTGGACGCTGCTGCTTGCCGTGCCTATCACGCTAGGCCTGGCGCACCAGGCCGGCGCGGTCGCATTGTTCGCCGCCGCGCTCTACCATCTCTGGACTGCGCGCCGTGAGCCTCTCGCCGCCGCGCGCACTCAGGCCGCGGCAAGCGCCTGATCGAGATCGGCGATGATGTCGCCGACATCCTCAAGTCCGATCGACAGCCGCACCACCTCGGGACCGGCGCCGGCTTTCACCTGCTGCTCGTCGGTCAGCTGGCGATGCGTGGTCGAGGACGGATGGATGATCAGGCTGCGCGTATCGCCGATATTGGCGAGATGGCTGAACAGCTTGACGTTGCTGACCAGCGCGATCCCGGCGTCGTAGCCGCCCTTCAGACCGAACGTAAACACCGCGCCCGCGCCGTTCGGGCAATAACGCTCGGCGAGCGCATGGAATTTATTGCCGGGTAGCCCAGCGTAATTGACCCAGGCGACCTTGTCGTGG
This sequence comes from Hyphomicrobiales bacterium, assembly GCA_038209695.1. Lineage (GTDB taxonomy): Bacteria > Pseudomonadota > Alphaproteobacteria > Rhizobiales > Methyloligellaceae > Methyloceanibacter. The sequence continues at coordinate 15,658 of JBBQXL010000033.1, read as the reverse complement.
TCTGCGAGCCAGGTCGCAACCGCCAGCGCGTTGTCGCAATGGCGCTGCATCCGCAGCGGCAGCGTCTCGATCCCGGTAAGAATGAGAAAAGCGTTGAACGGGGAGATGGCCGGGCCGAGATCACGCAGGCCCAGCACCCGACAGGCGATGGCGAAGGCAAAATTGCCGAAGGTCTCGGCCAAGGTGATGCCGTGATAGGAGGGGCAGGGGGCCGACAGAGTCGGGTAGCGCCCGCTTTTGAGCCAGTCGAACGTGCCGCAATCGACGATCGCGCCGCCGATGGAATTGCCGTGGCCGCCGAGGAACTTGGTCAGCGAGTGCAGAATGATGTCGGCACCGTGCTCGATCGGCCGGGTGAGATAGGGCGTCGCCAGCGTGTTGTCGACGATGAACGGTACGCCCGCCTCCTTGGCGACCGCGGCGACACCGGCGAGATCGGTGATGACACCGCCGGGATTGGCAATGGACTCGACGAAGATCGCCTTGGTCTTGGGCGTGATCGCGGCGCGGAACGAGTCTGGATCGGTGGTGTCGGCCCAGCGAACCTGCCAGCCGCATTTGTTGAAGGCATGGGTGAACTGGTTGATCGAGCCGCCGTAAAGCTGGCGCGCGGCGACGAACTCATCGCCCGGCTCGAGCAGCGTATGCATCACGATCGCCTGCGCCGCGTGGCCCGACGCCACCGCCAAGCCGGCAGTGCCGCCTTCGAGCGCGGCCAGCCGCTCCTCCAGCACCGCCTGGGTCGGGTTTCCGATCCGGGTATAGATGTTGCCGAAGGTCTCGAGATTGAACAGCGCCGCGGCGTGATCGACATCGTCGAACACGAACGACGTGGTCTGATAGATCGGCGTGGCGCGCGCGCCGGTCGCCGGGTCAGGCTGGGCGCCGGCATGAATGGCGAGTGTGTTGAAGCCGGGCTTTCGATCGGCGGTCATGTCTAAACTCCCTGGAGGCTGACCCTGCGATTATAGCAAAGCTAAACAAGTAGTTGGTGTGGCACTAGTCGCTGTTGTTGATGGTGATGATCTCGTAGTTCGACGGGACACCCGCGCCGGCGTCGCCGAAATCCTCGAGCCAGATATTGCGGCTCCCTTCGCCGACCATGAGCCCCTGATAGTTCTTGAGATAATTCTCTGGGTCCTGCGCCACGATATTGGCCTTGAGCTCGGGGCCGATGATGGTCGCGTAATGGCTCAGGAACCACGCCTTCGACCGGATCATGCGGAACGTCTTGCCGTAATAGCGCACCGGATAATGCAGGTGCGCGACGAACCAGGCCTTGTCGTCGGCGCGCACCGCCGCCTGCAACGCGAGGATGATCTCGGTCTCCGGGATCTTAAAATCCGAGTCGAGGCTCGCCGCTGGGCTGCCGCTCAAGAGGAGGAAACCGATCGCCGCCAGCACGTTTCGCATCAGTGACCCGCCGCCTTGAGTACGCGGTGCTGCACGCCCTTGGCACCGAGCAGCGGGCGCTTGCTCGACAGCAGGCGCGAATTCACCCCGGCCCAGGCAAGCTCGCCCGACAGCCGGCCATATTCGATCTTGGGGCAGCGGTTCATCACCACCTGCAAGCCCGCCGCTTCGGCCAATTCCGCCGCCTCGTCGTTGCGCACGCCGAGTTGCATCCACACCACCTTGGCGCCGATCGCGATGGCCTCGCGTGTGACGCCAAGCGCGGCGCCGGACGCGCGAAAGATATCGACGATGTCGACCGGTTCATCGATCTCGGCTAGCGCGGCATAAACCTTCTCGCCGAGGATCTCCTTGCTCGCTTGTCCGGGATTGACTGGGATTACGCGGAAGCCCTTCTGCTTCAGATATTTCATGGCGAAATAGCTCGGCCGTGACGCGTTCGGGCTCGCCCCGACCATGGCAATGCTGCGGCTGCGGGCCAGGATGTCGCGGATATAGGCGTCGCTATAGTTGTCGTGAGTCATGATGGAGCGCAGATAGAAGAGGGGACGCCTTGGCGCAAGACGCTAGCGCGGCCAGCGCGGTGCGCGCTTGTCGATGAAGGCGCCGATGCCCTCCTCGGCTTCGGCGTCGAGCATGTTCTCCACCATGACCGTGGAGGCATAGGCGTAAGCCTCTTCGACCGGCATATCGAGCTGACGGTAGAATGCCTCCTTGCCGATCTTCAGCGTGCGCCTCGGCTTCTGCGCGATCTGGCGGCCGAGCTCGACCGCCTCGTTGACGACGCGGTCGGGCTCGACCACGCGATTGACCAGACCGAGCGACTTGGCCTCGTCCGCGCCCACCATCTCCCCGAGCAGGAGCATCTCCATCGCGGCCTTGCGCGACACGTTGCGGCTGAGCGCCACCATCGGCGTCGAGCAGAACAGTCCGATATTGACGCCGGGCGTGGCAAACCGCGCGTCCTGGCTCGCCACCGCCAGATCGCAGCTCGCTACCAGCTGACAGCCGGCGGCAGTCGCGATGCCGTTCACGGCGGCGATCACCGGCTTGGGCGAGCGCACCATGGACAACATCATGTCCGAGCAGGCGGCCATGGTCTTGGCGAAGAAGGCGCGGCCGCGGTCGGGATCGTTGCGATGCGCCGTGAGCTCCTTGAGATCATGACCCGAGGAGAAGGCAGAGCCCGCGCCGGTGATGACGATGGCGCGAAGGGCGTCCAACCCGCCGATCTCGCGCACTGCGGCGGTCAGCGCCGCGATCAGCGCCTCGGACAGGGAATTGCGCGCCTCAGGCCGGTTCAGCGTGAGCAGCGCGACCGGACCGCGATCCTCGCGCAGCAACGGTGTCGCGTCGTTCGCCTGGCTGGTGGCGGTCGTTGCCATTCGTGCTCGTGCCTCATCGCTTGCGGTTGCGCCTTATAGCAGAGATAGAGTTGAGCCTAGCAACGGGTCCCTGACCTCAACAGAGTATGGTACCTAAATACCACATGACTAAACGACTGGAGTCGTTGTCTATTTTGTTTTCGCTTGACGCTTATTCAGGCGGACGTTAGAAGCGCCGATCTTTCGACCCGGGACACATCTATGAAAACCTTTTCCGCCACGCCCAAGGACATCGAGAAGTCCTGGATCCTCATCGATGCTGACGGCCTCGTGGTCGGCAGATTGGCGTCGCTAATCGCGATGCGGCTCAGAGGCAAGCACAAAGCGAGCTTCACCCCGCATATGGATTGCGGCGACAACATCGTGGTGATCAACGCCGGCAAGGTCGTGTTCACCGGCAATAAGCGCGCCGACAAGATCTATAACTGGCATACCGGCTATCCGGGCGGCATTAAGGGCCGCACCGCCGAGAAGATCCTCGACGGCAAACATCCGGAGCGGGTGCTGCACAAGGCCGTTGAGCGCATGGTGCCGCGCGGGCCGCTCGGACGCCAACAGATGAAGAATCTGCGGGTCTATGCCGGGCCGGAGCATCCCCACGAGGCCCAGAACCCCGAGAAGCTGGACGTCGCGGCCCTCAATTCCAAGAATGCAAGGAGCGCCTGACGCCATGAGCGAGACCATGACCCTCGAGGACCTTGCTCCGCTGAAAGGCGACACCGACGCACCGCAGGCCCGCGTCTACGAAAAGAAAGTCGATGCGCAGGGGCGTGCCTACGCCACCGGCAAGCGCAAGGACGCGGTCGCCCGGGTATGGGTGAAGCGCGGCCCCGGCAAGATCACCATCAACGGCCGGGATCAGACCGTCTATTTCGCCCGGCCGGTGCTCCAGATGATTCTGAATCAGCCTCTGGTCGCCGCCAAGCGGGAGGGCCAGTTCGACGTGGTATGCACGGTGAGTGGCGGTGGGCTTTCGGGCCAGGCCGGCGCGGTCCGCCATGGCATCTCCAAGGCGCTCACCCGCTTTGAGCCCGAGCTGCGCGGCGTGCTGAAAAAAGGCGGGTTCCTGACCCGCGACGCCCGCACCGTCGAGCGCAAGAAATACGGCAAGGCTAAAGCCCGAAAGAGCTTCCAGTTCTCCAAGCGCTAGCCGTATCTCGGTCATTCCGGCGCAAGCTGGAATCCAGTCGAAGTGGCAATGTTCAATTGCTGGATACCGGTTTTCACCGGTATGACGTAATCCCGACTCGGCTTAATCCAACTTCCATCGCCCGCGTTAGACGAGCCTCGTCCCATGGCCGACCTCAAACCAATCAGAGCCGCCGTGCTCGGCGCATCCGGCTATACCGGCGCCGACCTGATCAGGCTCGCCGCGCGCCATCCCGGGGTTCGGCTCACCGCGCTGATCGCCAGGGGTCATGCCGGCCAGAGCCTCGCGCAGGTCTTCCCGCATCTCGCGAGCCTCGATCTGCCGGCTCTGGTCAGCTCGGACCAGGTGAACTGGGACGAGATCGACGTGGTCTTTGGTGGGCTGCCGCATGGCACCGCCCATAGTGAGATTGGCAAGCTGCCGGGCCGCATCAAGATCATCGACATGTCGGCCGACTTTCGCCTGCGCGATCCCAAGCTCTACGCCGAGTGGTACGCCAACGCGCACAGCGCGCCGGAGCTCATTAAAGAGGCAGTCTACGGTCTGACCGAGCATTACCGCGATGAGATCAAGACCGCGCGGCTGGTCGCCTGTCCCGGTTGCTATCCGACCGCGGTGCTGCTGGCGCTGCTGCCGCTCGCCACGGCCAAGCTCATTGCCGTAGACGACATCATCATCGATGCCAAGTCGGGCGTCTCGGGGGCCGGGCGCACGCTGAAGCAGAACATCCTGTTCGCGGAAGCGGGCGAAGGGCTGTCGCCTTATGGCATCGGCACGCACCGCCACGTGCCGGAGATCGAGCAGGAATTGGGGCTCGCGGCGAAGGAGGCGGTGACCGTCAACTTCACGCCGCATCTGGCGCCGATGGCGCGGGGCGAGCTCTGCACCTGTTATGTGCGGCTGGCCGGCAAGGCGTCAGCATCCGATCTCCATAAGGCGCTCGCCAAGGCCTACGCGGATAGCCCGTTCGTGCGCGTGGTGGAGGAGGGCGTGACGCCTTCGACCCAGCATGTGCGCGGCTCGAACTATTGCCATATCGGCGTGTTCGCCGATCGGCTGCCGGGCCGCGCCATCGTCGTCTCGGCGATCGACAATCTGGTGAAGGGCTCGGCCGGCCAGGCGCTGCAGAATTTCAACCTGATGTACGGCTTCGACGAGACCACCGGCCTCGAACAGCTCCCGCTCTTTCCCTAGCCAATCCTAATCGCGGCTCTTCACGTAGGACCCTGGCGCGTCCTCGATCGCCCATAGCGGGCCGCCGGACGGATCGGGCGCCGGCACTTTCGGCCCCGAATAGGCGGCAAGCCACGTGGCCCAGTCGGGCCACCATGATCCCGCGGTCTCGGTCGCCGTCGCCATCCACTCGGCCAGCGAACTCGGTGTCCCTCCGGTCCAGTACTGGTACTTCTTCTTGGCCGGCGGATTGACCACCCCGGCGATGTGGCCGGAACCTGCCATCGCCAGGCGCACCGGCCCGCCGAACAGCTTGCTGCCGCGGAATACCGACGCCGCCGGCGCGATATGGTCTTCCTTGGTGAACAGCTCGTAGACCGGAATGGTCACCTTGGACAGATCGAGCCTGACCCCGCCAAGCTGCATCTCGCCCTTGGCCAGCCGGTTCAGATGATAAAACTCGCGCAAGTAAAAGGCGTGGTTGGCAGCCGGCAGCCGGGTCGAGTCGGCATTCCAGAACAGCAGGTCGAATGGGAACGGCTTTTTGCCGAGCAGATAATTGTTGATGACGTAAGGCCAGATCAGATCGCGCGGGCGGAGCATGTTGAACACCGCCGCCATGCGCGAGCCGTCGAGATAGCCATGCTCGGCCATCATCTCCTCCAGCGCCTTGAGCTGCGTGTCGTCGATGAACACGAGCAGGTCGCCGGCCTCGCTGAAATCGACCTGAGCGGCGAGGAAGCTTGCCGATGCGATCCGCTTGTCGCCCTTGGCCGCCATGTAAGCGAGCGTGGAGGCGAGCAGCGTGCCGCCGACGCAATAGCCGAGCGCGTTGATCTTCGGGCTGCCGGTCTGGCGGATGACGGCGTCGACCGCGGCGAGAATGCCTTCCTGCATGTAGTCTTCGAAGGTCTTCTGCGCGAGCCGCATGTCAGGGTTGACCCACGACACTAGGAACACGGTGAAGCCCTGCGCCACCGCCCATTTGACGAACGACTTCTCCGGCACGAGATCGAGAATGTAGAACTTGTTGATCCAGGGCGGCACCACCAGTAGCGGCCGCTCATAGACCTCTTCGGTCACCGGCGCGTATTGAATGAGCTGGATCAGGTCGTTCTGGAATACGACCTTGCCCGGCGTCACCGCCAGGTTCCGTCCGATCTCGAAGGCAGACAAATCCGTCTGGCTGACGCGCAGCAGATCCTTCGACTGCTCAAGGTCGTGCACGAACTGGGTCATGCCCTGCACCAGATTCTCGGCATTGGTGGCGAGCGTGGTGCGGACCACTTCGGGATTGGTCAGCGGGAAGTTCGACGGCGACGCCGCCGCCAGCATTTGGTTCAGGTAGAACAGAGCCTTCTTGCGCGTCTTGTCGTCGACGCCCTCGGTGTTGCGGGTGAGATCCTCGGCCCAGCGCGAGGTGATGAGATAAGCCTGCTTCCAGAAATCGAAATACTGCCCATTGGACCAATCGGGGTCCTTGAAACGGTTGTCGCCGGGTTCCGGCACGACCACGGGCTCGACCTCTTCGCCGAGCATCCGGCGGAAGGAGCGGCCCCACAGATCGGCATAGCTTCTGAACAGCTCGCCTTGCGCCGCGGCCAGCTTACTAGGCTCGGCCACCCAGTGGCGCGCGATCTCGCCCAGCGTTTTCGCCGCCTCGCCGGCCTCCGAGGCCATGCTGTAGGGACCGTTGCCGTTCGACTTGTTGCGTTCCGATAATGTCGAGAAGGCCTTGGCGCCCTGATCGAACAGGCGCACCATGTTCCGAGCTAGCGTTTCGAACTGATTGGTTGCAGCTCGCTCGTCCCCGCTTTCACCGGGGCTATTATTGTTGTCCTGCATCAATTTGTCCTTGTTTTGCCCCCAAAGTAACCTTGCTCAAGCCACCATGTAAAAAGACCCTGAGTTCCTCTGGCGGCTTTGTCGCAAACGGTCATTGTGCTATGCAATATATCAAGTGGGGGACGATTGCCAATCGTCACGGGAAACCAACACCAACCGCCTGCTAATTTCATGCCACGCTGGCCGTCTGGATCATTGCTGCGCCTGCTCACGGTCCTGTTGCCGCTCGGCCTCAGCGCCTGCGCCGACACGCTCACGTCGAAGGAAACCCAGTCCTCGACCACGCTTCAGCGCGGCTATGACAAGACCCTGACCAAAGCCGAGCAAAAGGCCGCCATCAGCGATCTCCAGAACGCCGCCATGAAGAAGCCGGACGCACCGGCCCCCGAATAAGCCCCGTCGATCGGGCCCAAATCGGCCGACGAGCAAGTAGAGAGACCGGCCTTTTCAGCTGGACCGGCTTGCCCCGCCGCCCCTTTCTATGGTTCAAGAGGGTCCCTCCGGGGCCTATCGGGGTGGGGACCCCTCGCATCCGTGACCAATGATTTCCATAGAATCAAGCGGCTACCGCCTTACGTCTTTGAGCAGGTAAACAAGCTCAAGGCCGAGGCGCGCGCACGCGGCGACGACATCATCGATTTCGGCATGGGCAATCCCGACATGCCGACGCCCGACCACATCGTGGCCAAGCTGGTCGAAACGATTCGCGATCCCCGCACCAACCGCTACTCGGCCTCAAAGGGCATCCAAGGGCTGCGCAAGGCCCAAGCTGCCTATTACGGCCGGCGTTTCGGCGTGAAACTCAGTCCCAACACCCAGGTGGTGGTGACGCTCGGCTCGAAGGAAGGCTTCGCCAACGTCGCCCAGGCCATCACCGCGCCTGGCGACGTGATCCTGGTGCCGACTCCGACCTATCCCATCCACGAATTCGGCTTCATCATGTCGGGTGGCGTCATCCGGCATTTGCCGGCGCGCATCGATTCCCAGTTCATGACCTCGCTCGACAAGGCGGTGCGCCACTCGGTGCCCAAACCCTCGGCGTTGGTGCTCAATTATCCCGCCAATCCCACCGCCTTGGTCGCCGATCTCGACTTCTACAAGGAGGTCGTCGGCTTCGCCCGAAAGCATGAGCTGCTGGTGTTGTCCGATCTCGCTTATGCCGAGATCTATTTCGAAGGCGAGCCGCCGCCCTCGATCCTTCAGGTCCCCGGCGCCATGGACATCGCTGTCGAGTTCACCACGCTGTCCAAGACCTATGCCATGCCCGGTTGGCGCGTCGGCTTCGCCGTCGGCAACGAGCGCCTGATCCACGCGCTCACCCGAGTGAAGTCCTATCTCGATTACGGCGCCTTCACCCCGATCCAGGTAGCCGCCGCCGCGGCGCTGAACGGCCCGCAGGACTGCATCGACGACATTCGCTCGATCTACCGGCGCCGCCGCGATTGCCTGGTCGATGCCCTCACGCGCGCTGGCTGGCCGATCCCGTCACCCCCCGCCACCATGTTCGCCTGGGTCCCGATCCCCGAGATGTTCGCTCATCTTGGCAGCCTCGAGTTCTCCAAGCTCCTGCTGGAGCAGGCTTCGGTTGCGGTCTCACCCGGCGTCGGCTTCGGCGAGAATGGAGAAGGCTATGTGCGCATCGCGCTGGTTGAGAACGATCAACGTATCCGCCAGGCCGCGCGCAACATTCGGAGGTTCTTCTCCGAATCGGCCAAGACCATGCATAACGTCATTCCCATTGCCTCCAAGGCTAATCGGTCGTTTTAATCCCCCACAATGAATGATGGACTCAAGCTTGGACTGGCCGGGGTCGGCACCGTCGGCGGCGGGCTGCTACAGCTCTTGGCCACCAACGGCCGCGCTATCGCCGCACGCGCGGGGCGGCCGATCGAGGTCGTCGCCGTATCCACGCTGGAGGATCGCCGCAACAAGCAGGTCGACATCTCGGCGTTCCGCCGCGCGCCGGACCCAGTGACGTTGGCCACCGACCCCGGCATCGACGTGTTTGTCGAATTGATGGGCGGCGAAGGTGGCGTGGCCAAAGAGTCCGTGGAAGCGGCGCTGCGCGCCGGCAAGCACGTCGTCACCGCCAACAAGGCACTCCTGGCTCACCACGGCGCAAGCCTAGCCGCGCTCGCCGAGAAGAACGGCGTGGCGCTCAATTTCGAGGCGGCCGTGGCTGGCGGCATACCGGTGGTGAAGGTCATCCGCGAGAGCCTGCAAGGCAACGACATCACCCGCGTCTATGGCATCCTCAATGGCACCTGCAATTACATCCTGACACGGATGGAGCACGAGGGGCGGGACTTTGCCGACGTGCTGAAGGAGGCGAAGGCGCAGGGCTATGCCGAGGCCGACCCCACTTTCGACATCGGCGGCTTCGACACTGCGCACAAGCTCGCTCTCCTCACCAGCCTCGCCTTCGGCACCCGCGTGAGCTTCGAGTCCGTCTATGTCGAAGGCATCGAATCGATCACGCCCGCCGATATCGAGGCGGCCGGCGATCTTGGCTACCGCATTAAGCTGCTCGGCGTGGCGCTGCGCACCGAAAGCGGCATCGAGCAGCGCGTGCACCCGACCATGGTGCCAAAACACACGGCGATTGCCGAGGTCGACGGCGTCTTGAACTGCGTCGCCGTCAGCGGCGATTTCGTCGGCGACGTTGTGTTGATCGGGCGCGGCGCCGGCGGCGCTGCGACCGCCTCGGCGGTGGTCAGCGACCTGATCGACATCGCCCGCGGCAATATCCTGCCACCGTTCGGCGCCGCCACGAAAACGCTCAAGCCTTACAAGAAGGCCCAGATGCAGGCGCATGAGGGCGGCTATTACATCCGGCTCTCGGTCTACGACCACACCGGCGCGTTCGCCGCCATCGCCGCCCGTATGGCCGACCAGGGCATCTCGATCGAGAGCATCGTGCAACGCCGTCCCGGCGCGGATCTTCCCGGCTTCAACCGGCGGGATGAAGGCGCGCCGGCCTTCGTGGTCTTGATAACCCATCAAACCACCGAGGCCGCCATTCGTAAGGCTCTGGCCGCGATCGAGCGCGACGGCCATGTCGATCAGAAGCCGCAGATGATCCGTATCGAAAAACTGTGATAGTGAGTGTGTAACCCTACAGGCGGCGGCTAAGATCGCTTGAGGGCTGGGAGGAATGTACGTGTTGAAGGCTGCGGCCAAGTCCGAGCTCGATCGCGCTTTGGCGCTCGATATCGTTCGCGCTACAGAAGCCAGCGCCGTGGCCGCCGCGCTGTGGCGCGGCCGTGGCAACGAGGCCGCCGCCGACGAGGCCGCCGCTGCCGCCATGTACCGCGAGCTTGCCCGATTGCCGATCGAAGGCGTGGTGGTCGTGGGCGAGGGCGAGGAGGACGAGACCCCGCTTCTCTATAATGGCGAGACCGTGGGCGCCGGCGGCGATGCCGCGCTCAGGGTCGATCTTGCCGTCGATCCGGTCGAAGGCTCGACTCTGTGCGCCAAGGCCCTGCCCAACGCCCTGTCCGTGCTGGCGTTGGCGGCGCGCGGCAGTCTGCTGAAAGTGCCCACCATCTATATGGACAAGATCGCCATCGGACCGGGTTTCCCCGAGGGCCTGGTTGATCTCGATGCCTCGCCAGCCGACAATCTCAAGGCGCTAGCGCTCGCCAAGGGCGCGCCGATCAACGAGATCACCGTCTGCATCCTCGACCGCCCGCGTCACGCCAAGCTGATCGAGGAGGTGCGTGCCACCGGCGCCGCCCTTACTCTGATCAGCGACGGCGATATCGCCGGAGTGATCCACGTGACCGAGCCGCTGGAGACCGGCATCGACATCTATATGGGCACCGGCGGCGCGCCGGAAGGCGTGCTTGCCGCCGCGGCGCTCGCCTGCATCGGCGGCCAGATGCAAGGACGGCTGGTCGCGGCCAACGAGCAGCAACGCGAACGCGCCCGGGCCGCCGGCATCATCGACCTTGGCCGCAAATATCACATGCGCGACATGGTGATGGGCGATCTCTCCTTCGCCGCCACCGGCATTACCGACGGCTCGTTGCTGGAGGGGGTGCGTTTCACCAAAGAGGGGATATTCACCCACACTTTGGTGATGCGGGCCTCGACCCGCACCGTGCGCTGGATCAAGACCGAGCATCCCGATATCCACAAATTCGACTGACTCTCCTCGGAGGGGAGGAGCGGCCGCGAATCGCCTTACACTCGCCTGTTCTAGGCTCTGACAGCGAGTGGACGGCGTAGCGTGACCGCAGCCCTGAAATACCCAACCCCTGCATGTGCCGCTGCGCTCCTTGGCGTGGAGCGTTCCGCACGCGACTATCGCTGGATCGAGCGGCTCGAGTCCAGCCGCGCCCACGTCGCCACCGCAATTTCGCAGGCGCATGGCTTGCCTGAGCTCCTCGGCCGCGTACTGGCCGCCCGCGGCGCCGAGGCCCATACCGTCGCCCGCTATCTCGATCCCACGCTCCGCACGCTGTTGCCCGATCCCTCGCAGCTCCAGGACATGGAGAAAGCCGCCGCGCGGTTTGCCGCCGCCATCGCTGCCCGCGAGCCGATCGCCGTGTTCGGGGATTACGACGTCGACGGCGCGGCCTCGGTCGCGTTGGTCGAGCGCTTCCTGCGCGCCCATGGGCACAGTGCCGCCACCTACATCCCCGACCGGCTCACCGAAGGCTATGGGCCATCGCCCGAGGCGCTTGTCGGACTTGCCAGTGAGGGCGCGCGCCTCATTCTCACCGTGGACTGCGGCACCGCATCGGTCGACGCAGTCGCTGCCGCCAACCAGGCCGGCGCGCAAACTATCGTCATCGATCACCACCAGGCCGACGACGTCCTGCCGCCGGCTTACGCGGTGCTGAACCCTAACCGGCAGGACGATCTCTCCGGGCAGGGACATCTAGCCGCCGCCGGCGTGGTGTTCCTGTTCCTGGTCGCCACCACGCGGGTGCTGCGCCGCGAGGGCTTCTATCGCAGCGTACCGGAGCCCGACCTGCTCGGCCTGCTCGATCTGGTGGCCCTGGCCACCGTGTGCGACGTGGTACCGCTCAGGGAGGCGAACCGCGCCTTCGTGGCCCAAGGCCTGCGCGTGTTGCGGCTACGGCACAATCAGGGCTTACGCGCGCTCGCCGACTCCGCCCGCATCGACGCGGCGCCGACCACCTACACGCTCGGCTTCATCTTGGGCCCGCGCATCAATGCCGGCGGCAGGGTCGGCGCTTCGAGCCTCGGCGCGCGGCTGCTGGCGACCGACGACGAGATCGAGGCGCGCGGCATTGCCGCCAAGCTCGAGGCGCTCAATGCCGAACGCAAGGCGATCGAGGAACGCATGCTCGAAGAAGCCTTCGCCTATGCCGACGCTGAGCTCGCCGCCGATCCGGCGCGGCCGTTGCTGTTCCTCGCCGCCGAGGGCTGGCACAAGGGATTGCTTGGGCTGATCGCCGGCCGCGTCGCCGAGCGCTTCCGCCTGCCGACCTTCGTATCGGCGCTCGAACCTGACGGCTTCGCCACCGGTTCAGCCCGCTCCATCGCCGCGGTCGATCTCGGCGCGGTGGTGCGCGGCGCGGTGCATGAAGGGCTGCTGGTCAAAGGCGGCGGCCACGCCATGGCGGCGGGGTTCAGGCTCGAACGCCGCCGGCACGACGCGTTGCTTGCGTTCCTGCTCGAGCGATTGGCTCAGCCGGTGGCCCAAGCGGGCTTAGTTCGACAGCTTGCCGTCGACGGCGCGCTGTCGGCCGGAGGGGCAACCATGGCGATGATGGATCTGCTCGATCGCGCCGGCCCTTACGGGTCCGGCCATCCCGAGCCGCGCTTCGTGCTCCCGGCGCATCGCTTGAGCCGCGTCCGCCATCTCAAGGAGGCGCATGTGCGCTGCACGCTGAAAGCGCCGGACGGCGCGCGCATCGAGGCTTGCGCCTTCCGTGTCGGTGACACGGAGTTGGCTAAGCTTCTGCTCAACGGGGAGGGGCTGCCGCTCCATGTTGTGGGCCATCTGCGCCGCACTAGCTGGCAGGGGCGCGACAGCGTGGAGCTCCTGATCGAGGACGTCGTCGACCCGCGCGAAACCCGGCCCTAGCCCACGTTCTTGCCTGTCGCGGCAAAGCTTTCTATATGACGTGGCGCGACGGTGAGCCCCCTTCGTCTAATGGTTAGGACGTCAGGTTTTCAACCTGAAAACAGGAGTTCAATTCTCCTAGGGGGTACCACCCGCCAGGCGCTTTCCTACCACTTCCCGGTGTTCGGCATCGACGTCCACGGCTCCTGCTTCGGTTTGGGTTTACCCTTCTGCAGCAGCTCGATCGAGACATTGTCCGGCGAGCGGATGAAGGCCATGTGGCCGTCGCGCGGCGGGCGGTTGATGGTCACGCCGCTCTTCAGCAGGCGGTCGCAGATCTCATAGATGTCGTCGACTTCATAGGCGAGATGGCCGAAATGCCGGCCCTCGTCGTAAGGCTCGGGGTCCCAATTATGAGTGAGCTCGAGTTGGGCATCCTCATCGCCCGGGGCGGCGAGATAGAACAGGGTGAAGCGGCCCTGTGGGCTCTCCATCCGCCGCACTTCCTTCAGCCCCAGCTTGTTGCAATAGAAGTCGAGCGACTCGTCGACGTCGGAGATGCGCACCATCGTGTGCAGATATTTCATCACTTGTCGTCTCCTTGCGCGGGTACCCTGGACGCCGTCCCATTAGCGCGGAGGGCGCATCTGTGGCAAGCGCGTCACGTCAAGCACTGTTTTTGGCGCTTATCGATGCAGATTGCCTCGCCATTGTTGCCCGCTTCCCACAGCGCGACGCGAGCGTCACTTCTTCACCGACAGAAATGAAAATTCTCTCGACGGCAGAGACATTTGCGCGATTGTGAGCGCAATTTATCGGCGCTCTGGTGTGCAATTCCGCTTCCTGCATGCCTCGCACGAGATTCGCTGTCCGATCAGATGCTTGCGCGCGCTGCTGCGGAGTCGTGACGAACTGCGCGCCGGATTGTGGAGAAGGAAGAAGCGCGCGGAAATTTCCACTGGCCTGATTAGGCGGCAATGCTATGTTCGCAGCGAGTGTATTCCAGTCGATTCGCGTGTGGGGCGTTCGGGTCGGCTGCGTTAAAAGTGAAAGCGGGGGAATGCGGCATGGGGGCGAAAGAACCGCCACTGGCAGAGGGCCATACCCAACGCGACGAGGAAGTCACAGTTGATGTCTTCGAAGTGTCAGGATCGATTAAGTGGTTCGATGCGTCAAAGGGTTATGGATTTATAGTACCGGACGAAGATTTACCCGACGTTCTCCTACACGTGACGTGCTTGCGCCGCGACGGCTTTCAGACAGCCTACGAGGGTGCGCGCGTCGTGTGCGAGGTGTTGCGCCGGCCGAAAGGCCTTCAGGCATTTCGTATTCGCGCTATGGACGATTCGACGGCGATCCATCCGTCGCAATTGCCGCAGCGGACCCATGTCATCGTCATTCCCGAGAGCGATTGGGAGCGGGCCACGGTCAAGTGGTTCAACCGCTTGCGCGGTTTTGGCTTCCTCACCCGGGGCAGCGATTCGCTCGATATCTTCGTGCACATGGAGACGCTCCGGCGCTGCGGCTTCACCGAGCTGAGGCCGGGGCAGACGCTGCTCGTGAAGTTCGGCCGCGGGCCGAAAGGTCTGATGGCGGCGGAGCTCAAGCCGGACGGCTCGCAAGGACCGTCGTCCCACTAAGACTGCGCGGGATTGGCCGCTCGGTTCGGGCGGCGGCGCTCGGCTTTTTTGCCCTTGCGCTGCTCCTCCCCATGGCCGCTTTGGCCGCGGGCAGTGGCACGCTCGTGTTCAAGACCGAAACCGGCGATCATAATTTCACGATTGAAGTGGCTACCACCGCGCGCGAGCAGGCGCTGGGTCTGATGTTTCGGCGCTCGCTGCCTGAGAATGCCGGCATGCTGTTCGTCTACGACCCGCCCCAACCGGCCGCCATGTGGATGAAGAACACGCTGATCCCGCTCGACATGGTGTTCATCACTCCCGACAGCACGGTGCTGCGCATCGAGCGCAACACCGAGCCGTTCTCCACCAAGGTGATTCCGTCCGAGGGCCCCATCTCGGCCGTGCTTGAGCTCAATGCCGGGCAGGCCGACAAGATCGACCTCAAGCGGGGCGACAAGGTCATCTATCCGGGCCTCGCCAAGAACCGCTGACCCCCGCCGCCGTTAGGACTTTGCTCAAGGCTAAACACTAGCCTACGGCTCCGGCGCGGACTATGTATCCTGCGAGCTTCTGTCCGGTCTGTCCGGGTCGGCCACGAGCCAGCGATGTGATCGGGGCATAGCGCAGCCTGGTAGCGCACCTGCTTTGGGAGCAGGGGGTCGCAAGTTCGAATCTTGCTGCCCCGACCATCGCTTGGATCACGCGACTAAGAGGACCTTATGGCGGCCCGCATCTACAAGCCTGCCAGGAACGCGATGCAGCAGGGCATGGCAATCCGCGATTGGGTGCTCGAATATGAGCGCGATCAGCCACGGGCGATCGAGCCCCTGATGGGCTGGACCAGCTCCGCCGGCACCAAGTCGCAAGTCCGTCTTTGCTTTGCCACCAAGGAGGAGGCGGTGGCGTTCGCCACCCGTCACGGCATTGCCTTTCGCCTTGAAGAGCCGCAAAAGACGGTGCTGAGACCGAAATCCTACGCCGAGAACTTCAAGTTCGGGCGGGCCGACCGCTGGACACACTGACCGACACC
>JBBQXL010000032.1:0-24172 GCA_038209695.1 Hyphomicrobiales bacterium | reverse complement strand
TTGGGCACGATGGTCATGGCAGCGACCAAGGCGGGACGGCCTTCGACCGTTACAACATGTCCGGCCCAGCGCGCGGCCTCACCCCCGCCGGCCAGGACGCGGTAGTTGCTCTGCGACTGGCTGAATGTATCAGGGCGGACTCGCAGGTTGGAGGGGCTGGAGCTCCGGCGCGCTTCGTCAATGACCCCCATTACGGCTGTGCGGCGTGCCTCAAAACTCGATGGTTCTTGCCGCTTCTCACCGTAATACGAATAGATGGGGCGGTTCTCGCCGTCAAGAATGTGGACCTCGTCATGGCCGTAGGTCTCGGTGAGAAATATACCGAACTCGGTATCGGCAAAGTCGAAATCGATGGCCTTATCAGTGATTTTGGTGATGGGCTCGTCCCACCAAGCGACGGACTTTTCTTCGTTGAGAACCCGCGCGATGCGATGGTTGAGGGCGTTCTCGACGAGCGTGCGTTCGGAGTCCGTTGCCGTCTCGTTAGCCGACCATCCCGCGTACGCAATGATCGCGACGAGGACGAGGCCAAAGAACGCAATCGCAATGCCGATGGTTCGCGTGAGGCGGCGGAGGTCGCCCCTGAAAGGCTTGGTGAGATCGAGTGCGGACAATAAGAACTCCCAGCGAGCAGATGTTGGAGCGTCATAGGGCAGCTACGAAGTGAGGCGGTGGCGCGCTATTTTTGTGACAAAAGCCTTTAAGTCGCCCTTGAAACTTCCTCTAAAAATTTAGACATCTCAGGCTAGTGGCTCCCGAGCGTCGAATTAAGGTTAATTGGGCAATCGGGATTGCGACCCGCTGCTTTACGCCTTATTAAGGTTAAGCGGTGGGACCGTGATTTTCATCGTGTCCTGCCAATGCGGTCGGCCATTTTTCAGTCAGAGAGATCGGGCTCCTTCCTAATGTCCGCCAACCTCGTAATACGCTCCCGGGCGGATGCTCCCGATTTGAGTAAAGCCGCGAGCGCTATCGAGCAGGCTGCGTGGAGCAATCTCGGTTTTCTCAACTACACGCGGGCTCACTACGAGTATTACGCCGAGCTCCTCGATACCTATCCCGAGTATCAGCTTTGTCTCGTCGACGAAGAGGCGGGCTACCCGGTGGCCGTGGCGAATAGTGTCCCGTTCGCCTGTTCTGGCCCAGAGGATTTGCCGCCGGAAGGATGGGATTGGCTGGTCGAGACGGCCGCCAGGACCAAGGATGCGCGGGTTAAGATGCTCGGCGCGCTGGCGGTATCCGTGTCGCCCGTCCACAGATCCAAGGGCTACGCGCGACGCATGATCCGCGCGCTACTCGACCTCGCAGAGACCAAGAAGTTGCAAGGTGTCGTGGTGCCAGTGCGCCCTACGGCCAAAGTTCGGCACCCCTGGGTGCCGATCGTGGACTACATGACCTGGACCGACGAGAGCGGGCGTCCTTTCGACCCATGGCTCCGCAGTCATCTATCCGTCGGCGGCAAGGTGATCGGCCCGTGTGAGCGCTCGATGGTCGTGCATGAGCCCATCGCCTTCTGGGAAAATTGGTCTCACCAACGGTTCGAGCAGTCCGGCGCCTACGCGCTGGAGGGCGGTCTTGCGCCGGTGAAAATCGATTTTGATCACTACACCGGCACTTATGAAGAGCCCAATGTCTGGGTCGCTTACGCGGCCTGAGTGACAGCTAAGGTTTCGTCACAACGTGGCAAAGAGGGTCTCATGTCGAGCATTGCTAAGATGCGCCCGCCAGTTAGCCACTTGATTTCCGCTTTTGGCACTTAGCGGACCTATTCAACGCCAAACTCCGAACCGTCGGGCAGCGGCACGCCGGCTTGGGTGAAGGCCGCATACTGACGCGCCGCGACATCGGCGAGATCGGCGGCGGCGATGGTATCCTCGAACAGGCGGTGAAAATTGAGCTCCGCGCCGAGATGAAGGAACACGCCGCCGAGCCCGATCGCGGCGCGATCCATGAACACGAATTCGCGCGGGACCTTGACCGGCCCCTGCTCCTGCAGCCCGCGATGCACCCTGAACGCCTCCTGCCGGCCATACATGCCGGGGCTGACCTGGTCGGCGATGCTGCGCACCCGATCATCGAGCATCGGCCCGTAGATGAACTTCGCCCAGATATTGAGAATGTCGATCAGCTCGTTGGACAGGCCGCCAAAGCCCCAGGTCTCGTAGGCGTGCACCACCAAAGCCCGGTCGTCCCTGAGCAGGCCGTGATAGAGATTGACCACACCCTGGATGAATTTCGGCGCGAAGGTGCGCATGCAGCCATAGTCGAGCAGATTGATCCCGGCCGCCCTACCCGCGCCGTCCTCGAACACGGTGTAATTGCCGAGATGCGGATCGCCATGGATCACGCCGTAATGGCTGAACGGATACCACCAGGCACGGAACATGGCGCGGGCGATTTGGTTGCGCTCGTCGAGGGTGCGGTCCGTGTAGTCGAGCAGCCTCCGCCCCTCGAGCCAGGTCATGGTCAGCAGCCGCTTGGTGGACAGCTCCGGCACGATCTCCGGCACGCGGATCAGCTCATCGTCCGCGAAGATGAAGCCGTAAAGCCGCGTGTGCCGCGCTTCGAGATCGTAATTGAGCTCTTCGCGCAGCCGCGCCGAGATCTCTTTCAACATTTCCGAGGTCTCGATTGCCGGGCTCATGCGGCGGTGGATCGAGAACAGCACCGAGAGCTGGGCGAGATCGGCTTCGACCGCCGACTGCATGTCCGGATATTGCAGCTTGGCGGCGAGCGCGCGCCCGTCATGGCTTCTGGCGCGGTGCACCTGGCCGAGCGAGGCTGACGCCGCCGCCTCATGATCGAAATGTGCGAACTTCGACTCCCAGTCGGGCCCCAGCTCCGCAGCCATGCGACGCCGCACGAACGGCCAGCCCATCGGCGGGGCCTGACTCTGAAGCTGACCGAGCTCGGCGGCATACTCGGCCGGCAGCGCCTCGGGGATGGTGGCGAGGAGCTGCGCCACCTTCATGATCGGGCCCTTCAGCCCGCCCAGCGCCGCGGCGAGCGCCGCCGCGTCGTTATCGCGCTCGGCCTCGAGACCGAACAGGCGCCGGCCGGCGATGCGGGCGGCGACGCCGCCGACATTGGCGCCGACCTTGCCGTAGCGCAGCGCCCGGGCACTGAAGCGGTTCTTCTCCTTGTCGGCGCGATCGTTCATGCGGCGCGGGGTCCACTTGCTTGTAAGGCCTCCCTTCATATAGGAACCACACCCCGCATTGCGCCCCGCTCGCGCCACCAAAATCCGAGAGACGTAAATGAAGTTCTGGCTGAAAGAACTGATCGTCGCAGGGCTTTTGCTCGGCGCCGGCCTGACGGTGCTAGGATTGCTGGCGCGGTGGTGGCCGGCGCTCGACATCGTCAATAACGGCCTGCTCTTTGTGGTGGCGGGCTCGATCCTGCTATTGGGCCTCGCCGCACTGGCGCACGATTGGCGGCTGATCGCGTCGGCGGCTGTTCTCGCGGCGATCAATGTCATGCTGGTGGTCGCCGCATTGCCGGGGGCTGCCGCGCCAACCGCACCGGATGCCGCGCGCTTCCTGCGCGTCGTCACCTTCAATCTCTGGCGCGGCAACGAACGCATGAACGACGTAGCGAAATTTCTCGCCGCGACTGACGCCGACGCCGTGGTGCTTCAGGAAGCCACGACGGACCACGGCGCCCTGCTCCGCCAGGCACTACACGCGCGCTATCCGTTCAGTCTAGGCGATTGGGGCATCGTCATTCTCTCCAAGTACCCGATTCTCGCCGAGGGTCGCGTCGACCGGCCCGGCTACCCGCCGTGGATCTCGCTGATGATTCGCTGGGCGCGGATCGAGGTGAACGGCACGACCTTCGAGTTGGCCGGAGTCCACCTCACCCGGCCGTTCTATCCCGAGCTCCAGCAACAGGACATCGCCGCGTTGATCGCCTTCGTCCAGAACCGGACCTTGCCGATCGTCATGGCCGGTGACTTCAACATGAGCCCGTGGACCGAAAAGCTCGGCCGCTTCGAGCGCGGCTCAGGCCTGAAACGCTACAACACCTTCCATCTCACTTGGCCGATGCAGGAGGGCGGCGTGCCCATCCTGCCTCTGGTCGCGATCGACAACGTGTTCGCCTCACCACAATTTGCCAAGATCAAAGCAGTGGCCGGCCCGCGGCTGGGCTCCGACCATCGGCCGGTCATCGCCGATCTAGCGCTGGTCGAGCCTGTCAAACCGTAACGGGTGGGGAAATTTCGGCGCTCACTTGCCGAGATCGCTTAACGCGTCGCGATAGTCGCGCAGCGCCTTGCGCGCCACGTCGAGCTCAGCCTCCAGCGCAAGCGTCGCCAGCGATTTCGGCCGGAATTTTTCGCTCGCAAACACCAGCAGCACGAGGATGACGATGGGCGTGAGAAAATCGGTGAACAGGATCGGCCCGGCATTGCCCGGCGCGAGATTACCCTGCCCGACGATGTCGACGATGTGGATGATTCCCGCGCCTAACAGAAAGCAGGCGGCGACGATGCCGGCGGCCACCCGCGCTTCGAAGCCCCTGAACGCGGCATAGATTGATGCCAGCCCAAGGCCGAGATTGGCGACCCCCACTTCATATTGAAAGGGCGTGTTGGCCCAGCCGATCGACGCCGCCGCTTGCTCGGCGAAGAACACATGTCCGACAAAGGCCCAAAGTCCCTGCACGCCGAGCGGAAACAGGAACAGATAGCGCAGCAGGCGGTCGATGACGAAGCCGCGCGGGACCGGGCGCGGGTCCCGCCATATGGCGACGCCGGCGCACAGCAATGCCGCGACCCAGAGCAGGATGGGGATCAGCGAGACCTGCGACATCTACACGCTGTCCGCAGGCTCCTCGTCCATCGCCTCCAGCTCGTCGATCAACCCCTCGATCACTTTGAGCCCCATCGACCAGAAATTCGGATCCGACGCGTCGAGCCCGAACGGCGCCAGCACCTCCTTGTGATGCTTGGTGCCGCCGGCCGCCAGCATGTCGAGATAGCGCTCGGCGAAGCCCCTGTCGGCCTTCTCGTAGACGGCATAGAGCGAGTTCACCAGACAATCGCCGAACGCATAGGCGTAGACGTAGAACGGCGCGTGGATGAAATGCGGGATGTAGCACCAGAAGCTCTCATAGTCGGGCTTGAGATCAATGGCCGGCCCCAGGCTCTCGCGCTGCACTTCGATCCAGATCTCGCCCAGCCGCTCGCTGGTGAGCTCGCCATCGCGCCGCTCGGTATGCACCGCGCGCTCGAAACTGTAGAACGCGATCTGGCGCACCACCGTGTTGATCATGTCCTCGACCTTTGACGCCAGCAGCGCCTTGCGCTCACGCGGCGTCGGCGCCTGTTTCAGCAGCGCGCGGAAAGTCAGCATCTCGCCGAACACGCTGGCGGTCTCGGCGAGCGTGAGCGGCGTCGGCGCCATCAGTGGCCCTTGCGCGTTGGCGAGCACCTGGTGCACGCCGTGACCGAGCTCATGCGCGAGCGTCATCACGTCGCGCGGCTTGCCCTGATAGTTGAGCAGGATATAGGGGTGCGCGCTCGGCACCGTGGGGTGAGAGAAGGCGCCGGGCGACTTTCCTTCCCGCACCGGTGCATCGATCCAGTTCTTGGCGAAGAACTGTTTGGCGATCTCGGCCATGCGCGGCGAGAAATTGCCATAGGCCCCCAGCACTGTCCGTTGCGCGTCGTCCCAGGAGATCACCTGCTTGGGCTCGTCGGGGAGCGGCGCGTTGCGGTCCCAATAGGCCAGGGTCTTCATGCCGAGCCATTTTGCCTTCATCGCGTAATAGCGGTGCGAGATGCGGGGATAGGCCTCGCGCACGGCCGCTACCAGCGCATCGACCACCTCCCGCTCGACCCGGTTGGCGAGATGGCGGGAATCGGCAACGTCGACGAAGCCCCGCCAGCGGTCGGAAATCTCCTTGTCCTTGGCGAGCGTATTGGTGATGAGGGTGAACAGCCGCTCATTCTCCTTGAACACCTTGGCCAAGGCCTGGGCGGCGGCGCGGCGCTTGGTCTCGTCCGGATCGAGAAGGCGATTCAGCGTCGGCTCCAGGCTGAGTCTCTCCCCGTCGGCGTCGAACCGCAGTGCGGTCATGGTCTCGGTGAACAGCCGGTCCCAGGCGCCGCGGGCCGTGACCGCCTTCTCATGGAACAGCTGCTCCAGCTTGTCGTCGAGCTGATATGGCTTCTCCTTGCGCAGATCCTCGAGCCAGGGTCGATAATGACTGAGCTCGGAGTTGGCGATCGCCGTCTCGAGCGTGGCGTCGTCGAGGCGGTTGAGCTCGAGCGGGAAGAACAGGAGCTTCGAAGAGATGGCGGTGATCTTCTCCTGGATGTCGCCGAAGAATTTCTGCCGCTTGGGGTCGGAGGTGTCGGCGGCGTAGAGCAGGCTCGCATAGGACACGATGCGGCCCATGATGTCGTTGAGCGCCTCGAACTCGCGCACCGCCTGCGCGAGCGACGCGCCCCCTTTGCCGCCGTCCAGCAGCGCCGTAAGCTTGCCGGCATATCGCTCCTGCATGGCCTCGGCGGCGCGCTCGGAGGTCTGCAGGTCGGCCTTCAGCTTGGGCGAGTCCGGCCCGGCGTAGAGATCGGCCAGCGCCCATTCGGGCAGCGTCCCGAGATTCGCCGTCCTCCCCGCTTGGGCGACGGCGTGGGGTTTCGCCTTGCCCTTGGCCGGGGCGGAGACGGCATAGACGGGCCGCTCGGGCCAATTGCGCAGTTTGGATGTCATCTTATGTCCTGAACCTCGTTAGCGGTGACTCGCACCTAGTGTGGGAGGGGCGGAGCGCCCTCGCAAGGCCATAAGCCACGTGTTTGCGTCCTTTTCGCGGGCCCCGAGCGGGCACCCTCACCAAAATCGTACTCCGATAAAGAGGATGTTTACCCTTCCACTGCACAATTTTGGCACAGGAGCAGCTGCCTAAGCCGTGTGCAATGGCCTGAGCGCTGTCCTCCTGCTGTGTGGTCGTAGCGTAACGTAGCGAGTTTTGCGTCATGCCCAAGCGTGTTCTGGTCGTCGACGACGACCCAACTCAACGTCGGATTCTCGAAGAGACCATCAAGCGGTTCGGCTACCACGTCGCCACGGCCGAGAGCGGCGACAAGGCCCTGGCCGCGCTCAAGGCCGACACCGCGGGAGATATCTGCCTTGTCCTGCTCGACTTGGTCATGCCGGGCACCGACGGCTTGGCGGTTCTATCCGCCATGCGCTCGCTGCCACGCAAGCCTCCCGCCATCGTGCAGACCGCCCACGGCAGCATCGACGCGGCCATCATGGCCATGCGGGCCGGCGCCGTCGACTTCGTGGTCAAGCCGGTGAGCCCGGAACGGCTCGAAGTCTCCATCAAGAATGCGCTCAAGATCGAGGCGCTGGCGGACGAGCTCGTCCGCATCAAGGCTTCGACCCGCGGCGACCTCGGCTTCGACGACCTGATCGCCGGCAGCGAGGCCATGAACCGGGTGCTGGAGCTCGGCACCAGAGCCGCCACTTCCACCATTCCCGTTTTGATCGAGGGCGAATCGGGCGTCGGCAAGGAGCTGATTGCCCGCGCCATTCAGGGCGAAAGCAACCGCAAGGCCGAGCCCTTCGTCACCGTCAATTGCGGCGCCATTCCGGAAAATCTGGTCGAGAGCATCCTGTTCGGTCACGAGAAGGGCTCGTTCACCGGCGCCTCGGAAAAGCGCATCGGCAAATTCGTCGAGGCCGACAAGGGCACGCTGTTCCTTGATGAGATCGGCGAGCTGCCGCTCGAAGCCCAGGTCAAATTGCTGCGCGCGCTGCAAGACGGCGAGATCGAGCCGGTCGGCTCGAAACACGCGGCCAAGGTCGATTTCCGGCTGATTTCGGCCACCAATCAAAATCTGATCGCGCTGGTCAATGACGGCCGCTTCCGCGAGGATCTCTATTACCGGCTCAACGTCTTCCCCATCTGGGTGCCCCCGTTACGGGAGCGGCTCGAAGACGTGCCCGAGCTCGTCCGCCACTTCGTCGCGCGCTTCGCCGCCGAGGAGGGCAAGCAAATCGACGGCCTCGATGCCGACGCCGCCGCCATGCTTCAGCGCTATAGCTGGCCAGGCAATATCCGCCAGCTCGAAAACGCCGTGTTCCGCGCCGTAGTCCTGGCCGACACGCCAATGTTGACGGTGAACGAGTTCCCGCAGATCGCCGCGCATGTCGAGGGCTACGCCGTGACGGTGCCCCCGGCCCCGGCGCCGAAGGACCCTATCCCACGCATCGAGGGGCCGGTCATGCTCGGCGAGTCCGCCGGCACGCCCGCCACTATTCATGTGCCGCAGGCCAACGGCAAGGACGCCATCGGCATTCCGGCCCTGAGCGACTCGGGCGACATCCGCTCGCTCGAAGCGGTTGAAGCCGACATGATCAGGCTGGCCTTTGGCCGCTATCGCGGACGGATGACCGAGATCGCCCGCAGGCTCGGAATCGGCCGCTCCACCCTCTATCGCAAGATGCGCGAGATCGGCCTCGAGGCGAGGGTCAACTGAGGGACTCGCAAGAGGTTGGCAGGAATGTCACACCTCCGGCGAAAAAGCCCGGCGGGGGGTTAGGCTCAAGGCCCGGTGTGGCCATGTACGGGATCTGACGGCGGGGCTGCGCCTCCGCTGAATTGCGGCCGATTCGGCCTGAGGGAGCACATCATGAGGCCCGGTTATCGTATCGCGTTAATGTTGCTGCTGGCCGTTCCGTTGAGCGCGCCGGCCATCGCCGCCGAGCCCGAGGCGCCGCAGGCCCTGATCACCCGCACCGAGGCGATCCGCATCGCCATCCAGAATCGGCTGTCGGCGAAGTTCACCACCACCACCGAAGCCAAGAAAAGCGACCAAGGCGCACTCGTCGAATACTACGCCGTTCCCGACCAGCGCCTGCTGTGGATCGATGCGAACGGCGTGAACGAGCGCGGCGAGGCCGTCATCGCCGAGATCGCCAACGCCGACGACTATGGCCTGCGCGCCTCCGATTACGCCCTGCCCAAGCCGGACGACTTCAACGCCGCTGACGCTACTGCCGCCGATTGGCTCGCCGACGCCGAAATCAAAATCAGCTATGCCGTGCTCGGCTACGCCCGCGATGCGCGCGGCGGCCGGATCGATCCGTCGCGGCTGTCACCCAATCTCGACCCGGATCTGGCGCTGCCCAATCCGACCGAGGTCATCGAATCGATCGCCATCCGCTCAGAGCCCGCCGCCTATTTGCGGAGCTTCCAGCCCGACCAGCCTCAATTCGAAGCGCTCAGGCAGAAACTGATCGAGCTTCGCGGCGGCAAGGCCGAAACCGCCAAGCCGGCCGTCATCATTCCCGACGGCCCGCTGCTCAAGCTCGGCGTTGAGCATGAGCAGGTCGCGCTGCTCCGACAGCGGCTCGACATGCCGGCGGAGAACGCTGACGGCACGCCGGTCGAGGCCAACAAATTCGACGACCAGGTGCGCGAGGCGGTGCGGCTGTTCCAACTGGCCCATGGCAGCACCCCCGATGGCGTGGTCGGCAACGGCACCAGGCACCTGCTTAATGGCGGGCAGCCGCCCCATGAGGCCGGCAGCCCGGCGCAGATCAGGTCGGTGCTCATCAACATGGAGCGCTGGCGCTGGCTGCCGCACGATCTCGGGGCGTTCTATGTGATGGTCAACATCCCCGAGTTCATGCTGCGCGTGGTCGAGGAGGACAAGCCGGTCTTCACCACCCGCGTGGTCGTCGGCAAGACCGACAAGCAGACGCCGATCTTCTCCAGGGACATGCAGGAGGTGGTGTTCGGCCCGTTCTGGAATGTGCCCACCTCGATCAAGATCGAGGAGATCAGGCCTTATCTACGGCAAGAGGCGGCCTGGTTCTTCGGCGGGGGCGGCTGGAACACCGCCGTGTTCCAGCGTCATAACTTGCGCGTAAAGATTGGCGGGCGGGAGGTCGACCCGGCCGCGGTCGACTGGAACCGATTCGATATCCGCAACACCGAGATCTATCAGCCCCCGGGCCCCGACAACGTGCTCGGCCGGGTCAAGTTCGTGTTCCCCAACAAGCACGACGTCTACATGCACGACACGCCGCAGAAATTCCTGTTCGCCAATGCCGTCCGGGCTGAAAGCCACGGCTGCATGCGGGTGCAAAATCCGGATCAACTGGCCGCAGTGCTGCTGAAGCGCGATCAGGGCTGGAGCCAGGCCCGGACCATGTCGGCCATCGATACCGGCTATGACCAGCACATTGCCCTGAACCGGAAGATTCCGGTCTATGTGACCTACTTCACGCTTAAAGTTAACGCTGACGGATCGCTCTCAACCTACGGGGATCTTTACGGTCACGATGCCCGCATTGCGGCCGCTCTCCGGCTTTAAGCCTGTGAATAAGCTGGGGAAATCTTGTTAACTCTGCTCAAAGATTCCATGCACAGTTAACGCCTTCGCCTTGTTTTTCCCGCAATTTGGCTAATACTCAACCTTAACGGACGGCATGCGAACGATGCCGCCCGCCGGTGGCTGGCCCAATGTGGCCCGCACCGTACGGGGAAGCCGGCATGGGGAAATGCCGGCGAGGGAAAGGCTTACGTCGGGGATGCGAATCCGGGGGAGTGTCGCACGTCGCGCCGTGTTGGGCGCCACCCTTGCGCTCATTTTCGCGGCAGCGTGGTGTTCGGCGACGGCCTATCGGGCCAGCGCGCGGGGCGAGACCCGCACCCTGTCGATGTACAACATCCACACCAAGGAAAACCTGACCGTCACCTTCAAGCGGGACGGCAAATACGACGAGGCGGCGCTCAAGCAGCTCAACACCTTCATGCGCGATTGGCGGGCCAATAAAGAGATCAATATGGACCCGGCCCTGATCGATCTGATCTGGACCCTGCACGAGCAGCTTGGCTCCAAGGAGCCGGTTCACCTGATTTGCGGCCACCGCACCGCCGAGACCAACGCCTCCATGAGGAAAAAGGGCGGCGGCCAGGCCAAGCGCAGCCAGCATATCCTCGGCAAGGCCGCCGATATCAGCTTCCCCGACATTCCTGCCAAGCAGCTCAGGAACTCCGCTCTCGTGCAGGAACATGGCGGCGTCGGTTACTACCCGACCTCGGGCATTCCTTTCGTCCATGTCGACACCGGCAATGTGCGCATGTGGCCGCGCATTCCACGTCTCGAGCTTGCGGCGCTGTTCCCCGACGGCAACACCAAATATCTGCCGATCGACAACCAGCCGATCACCCGCCAGGACTACAAGCTGGCACTGGCCAAAGGCCTGGTCAGCAGGACCATGGTCGCTTCCGCGGCGCCGTTGCCGAAAGCCAAGCCCGCCGACGTCGTCGCCGAGGCCGAATTCGACGCGCAGAACGAGGTCGACACGCCGCGGCCGGTGCTCGCCTCCTACACGCCCAATGTCACTGCCATCGCCGACGATCCGCACCAGCCCGGTTCGCCGCCGCCACCAGCGCGGCTGTTCACCTATGCCAGCGCCGGTGGCATGTCGCTGCCGATCCCGGGCCTTTTCCGCCGGGCGCCCAAGGAAGAGCCGCCCGTACCGGCCTATCAGGATGCTGAGGTCGTTGGCGCGCCCGAGGCCGACGACGACCACCCCGAAGAGTTGAGCTACGTGCCGTTCGAGATCGCCGGGTTGATGACCGACGCTTCGGTCACCTATAGCCGCACCGTGGCGCCCCTCACCCATCCCGAGCAGGGCAACCTCGATTATCTGTTCGACGACATGAACCGCCCGACCGCCTTCACGCTGCGCCCGGGCTCGGGCTACACCGGTTTGGCGTCGGCCCAGCAGTTCTCCGGCCATGCGGTCAGAAATCTCTACGCGGAGATCGGCACGCCCGCCCCGACGCGGCTCGCCCAAAGTACCCGCTAACCGGGTCTAGGCTGCCTCCGCCGCCTCCGCCATGCCAAGCGCATGGAGATAAGTGGTCAGCACCGCTTCCTCCTCGCGTCGCTTATTTTCGTCCTGCTTGCGCAGACGAATCACCGACCTGAGCGCCTTGACGTCGAAACCGTTGCCCTTGGCTTCGGCATAGACCTCGCGCAAATCGGCGGAGAGCGCCGCCTTCTCCTCCTCGAGCCGCTCGATACGGGCGACGATGGCGCGAAGCTGATCTTTGGCTGATGTCTGGAGCGGCATGTCTGGACCCCTTGGTTTCTTTTTGATTCGACCTGCCGGGAGATTAGGGTCCGCCGATTTGCCGCCGCAAGGAGCACTCCGCTCTTATCCCGCTTATCCAGAGCTTAGGCTCGCGTCGCGGGCGCCGCCGCCCACTCACCCCGCGCGCTGGCGTGGCTTCCCCGGCGCATCAGTCTGGAACTTCGCCTTCCACTCGTCGTAAGTCATGCCGTAAACGATCTCCCGCGCCTGCTCCTTGCTGAGGGGAATGCCCTTCGCCGCCGCCGCGTCCTGATACCAATTGGCAAGGCAATTGCGGCAGAAGCCGGCGAGCTCCATCAGATCGATATTCTGCACCTCGGTCCGCTCGCGCAGATGTGCCACCAGCCGCCGGTAGGCAGCCGCCTCAATCTCGATCCTGGTCTTGTCGTCCATCACCGGCTGTCCTTTGCTATTGGGTCCTGGAGCGGCTCTCGCGCACCGGTCGGTTAGCGAGCCGTGCAACTCGATCGCATGCAGAGTGCCGCCCGCCTCGGTCAACACTTTGCGCAAGGCATGAGCCAGCCGCAGCGCCCATTCGGCTTGGCCCTCGGCCGCCAGGATCACATCCTGGCGCAGCTCGATCAGGGCATGCGCCAATCCCCGCATCGTGCCGTGGCGGTAGAGCGTATCGCCCTTGAGCTGCCCGGAATAGGGAACGTTGTCGCCGACCGCGATATCGGGAATGGCCCTCAGCGCGGCGAGCAGAGGCAGCGCCAGCCGCGGGTCCTTGTCCCACAGCACCCCGGCCTGCCAGGGGCGCCATGTGCCCTTCAGGGCCTGCGTGAAACTATGCACCGATACGATGACCGGCGGCCTGCCGTGAGCGATGGCCGCCTCGACCGCCCGCTCGATCGCCTGATGGTAGGGCTCATAATAGCGCGCGATCCGGGTCTGAACCTCCGCCGGCGCGAGGCCGACATTGCCCGGCACGATAAGCCTGTCGGAGATCTGCATCAGCAGCGTGGGGTCGTCGAGGCCGCGATTGGGGTCGATCAGCAGCCGCGAGAAGCGGGACAGGATCGCGGGCGCCCCGAGCAGCCCGGCTAGTCGTTCGGTCACGGCGGCGGCGCCGAGATCGAAGGCGATGTGGCGGTGGAGGTCCTGCGCCTTCAGGCCCAGCGTGCCATAGCCCTCGGGAATCGTGTTCTCGGCGTGATCGCAGAGGATGAGGAGGCCTGTGCTCGCGTCGCCCTCAATGAGGCGGTAAGGCTTAACGCCCAATTCTTCTTGTTGAGTATCCAGACTTCGCTCCACGCGGTCCCCGTTCTTTCTTCTTGCCCTCCCCCTACGCCTGCGGCAAGAAAAAAGCTTGATCCCGGCCCAGCTTGCGACCCAATTACCCACGATTTTTGGCCGCTGTGTCGCCGGCCCGGCAAGCCCTATAATCGGCCATTCTGGTCAGAGAAACGCAACCAATTCGGTGCTATCCTTCGACATTCTTTAACCGTGATTGCAGGCTCTTAGAGGGATGATGCTTGGTTTCCACTTGATCCGGACCGCGGGCTCGGCCCGGTCGGTCGCGTCTTTTGGACGGGGGCGGAGCTTCGCCCCCGCGCTTGGCCTGGCCCTGCTGGCCGGCCTCGCCGCCACGCCGGCTCACGCCGACCTCAAGCTCTGCAACACCACCGCGAGCCGGGTCGGCGTCGCCATCGGCTATAAGGATGCCGAAGGTTGGGCTACCGAAGGCTGGTGGAACATCGCCTCCCATACTTGCGAGACCCTGCTCAAGGGTGTGCTGATCGGCCGGTTCTATTACATCCACGCTATCGACTACGATCGCGGTGGTGAGTGGGCCGGCTCTCTTTATATGTGCACCGACGACAAGTCCTTCACCGTCCGCGATACCAGGGATTGCGTGAAGCGCGGCTATAAGCGCACCGGCTTCTTCGAGGTCGACACCGGCGAGGAGCGGGACTGGACCGTCCGTCTTACCGACCCAGAGGGCGAAGCGAAGTCCCAATGAGGCGAAATCGCCGGGTCAAGATCGTCGCCACGCTCGGTCCTGCCTCCAACAATGAAGAGACGATGCGCCGCCTGTTCGAGGCGGGGGCCGACGTATTCCGCGTGAATATGAGTCACGCCACCCATGACGGCCTGCGCGACATCCATGCCATCGTCCGCAGGCTCGAGGTCGAGTTCGCCCGGCCGATCGGCATTCTGGTCGATCTCCAGGGACCGAAGCTCCGCATTGGC
Organism: Hyphomicrobiales bacterium; assembly: GCA_038209695.1. Lineage (GTDB taxonomy): Bacteria > Pseudomonadota > Alphaproteobacteria > Rhizobiales > Methyloligellaceae > Methyloceanibacter. The sequence goes on along the minus strand of JBBQXL010000032.1, from coordinate 9,854 downwards.
AAGTTCGAATCCGGCTCGATGCGGCTGACCGAAGGCGAAATCGTCAGTTTCGTCCGCCGCGAATCGGTGGGTGGGCTGGGTCGCGTGCTGCTGCCCCATCCCGAGATCTTCCAGGCCGTCCAAGCGGGCCACACCATGCTCATCGACGACGGCAAGCTCAGGCTTCGCGTCGTCGAGGCCAGTGACGTCCGCATCGACGCCGAGGTCCAGACCAGCGGCCTGCTCGGCAGCCGCAAGGGCATCAGCCTGCCCGATACCGTGCTGCCCTTTGGCGCCATGACCGACAAAGACCGTGCCGACGTTGAGGTCGCCATGTCGCTCGGCGTCGCCTGGATCGCTTTATCCTTCGTGCAGCGCGGCGAGGACGTCGCCGAGGCGCGTAAGCTCGTGCGCGGCCGCTCGTCGGTGATGGCCAAGATCGAGAAGCCATCGGCGCTTAATCATCTCGACGAGATCATCGAGCTCGCCGACGGCATCATGGTGGCGCGCGGCGACCTCGGCGTCGAGATGCCGGTGGAGAAAGTCCCCGGCTTGCAGAAGCAGATCACCCGCGCGGCGCGCAACGCCGGCAAACCGGTGGTGGTCGCCACGCAGATGCTGGAATCGATGATCTACACCCACGCCCCCACCCGGGCCGAGGTCTCCGACGTCGCCACCGCGGTGTTCGAAGGCGCCGACGCGGTGATGCTGTCGGCGGAGTCCGCGGTCGGCAAATACCCGGTCGAGGCCGTGGCCACCATGGACCGCGTGGCCATGGAGGTCGAGCGCGACCCGCTCTACGATGCGATCATCCACGCCCAGCGCATCGGCCCCGAGGCCACCGGCGCCGACGCGATTTCGGCGGCCGCCCGCACCGTGGCCGAGACGCTCAACCTCGCCGCCATCATTTGCTACACGGCGTCCGGCGCCACCAGCCTGCGCGCCGCCCGCGAACGGCCCAAGCAGCCGATCATCGCCTTGACCCCGATCCCCACCACCGGGCGCAAGCTCGCCCTGGTGTGGGGCCTGCATTGCGTGTTGACCGACGACCCGCTCGACCTCGACGACATGGTCGCCAAGGCTTGCCGCATTGCCTATCAGGAAGGCTTCGCGCTTCCGGGCCAGCGCGTGATCATTTCGGCCGGCGTGCCGCTCGGCACGCCTGGCGCCACCAACATGCTGCGCATGGCGTTTGTCGGCGACGAGACGGAAGACTTCTAGCCTAAGCGCTAGATGTCCTGGCCGCCGACCTCGCGCGACAGGAACTGCACAGCCTGGTCGGCGTCTGGCAGGAAGGGATTGACTTTCAAGGCCTTGCGATAGGTCGCGAGCGCGTCCTTTTTGGTGCCGAGCGCCTCGTACACCAGGCCGAGTTCTTCCAAAGCCCGATAGTGCTGGGGATCGAGCTCCACCGCGCGGGTGAGATCGTCGCGGGCCAGCTCATAGTGCTTCTGCAGATAGTGCACCTTCGCGCGCAGATACCACGCTTCGGCTTCCTCGGGCGCCATGTCCACCGTGGCATCGAGGATCTTCAGCGCGAGATCGAGATCGGTGTCCTTGGTGAAGCGCTCCGCGCGGCTCATCAGCAAATCGACAGTGGCGCTGCCGGTGGTAAGCCAGAGAGTCTCGATGGCCTCCATGATCGGAGCCGCCTCCTGAGCGTCCGGGGCTTTGCCGAGCTGTTGATAGAGCTCTCCCAACGCCTCGGGCCGATCGACCGGCGTCGGCAGCGGGACATCGTCGGCGGGCGGAGCAAGCTTGTCCTGCTTGCTCTCCTCGACCGACTGTGGCGGCGGCACGTCTTCACTGCCGCTCTTGAGGTCGGGCCGCATGAAGCTGCGATCGAGGACCTTGGGTTCGATCACGTCCCCGTCCTCGTCGGGCTCAATCACGTCGTCGTCGAAAAGGCTGTCGTCGGCACCCGGCGCCATCTCGGCGGGTTGCTCAACATCGCTCTGCGCCTCGATCGCATCGCCGGCCGCCCAAGCAGACGCGCCGAAACCGGACATGAGGGCAAACACCAAGGCCGCCAACAGGAGCGGTGCACCGTAAAGCTTCAGGCAGACGCTGGGGCCGGCCCGCATGGTGGCGTTAGCCCTGCCGGGCCTTGAAGCGGCGATTGGTCTTGTTGATTACGTAGAGCCGCCCGCGGCGCCGGACCACGCGGTTGTTGCGATGGCGCTTGCGCAAGGCTCGGAGCGAATTTTTGATCTTCATGGCAAAGCATCCATCGTTGCTTGGAAGTTGGGGGCTGGCACGGCCTATGACAACGGGCCGAGGCAAAGCCGGGCCGGACCATAGGAAGGGCACCAGCCCCTGTCAACAATTCCAGCCCTTTTTAGCCGCTGCCGGCACCAACGGGCGGGGCGATTGACAGCGGCGCGGGGCGCTTCTAAACTTAACCTCATGGTTAAGTATCAAGCCGCCCCGCTCGACCGCACCTTCGCCGCGCTTGCCGATCCCACGAGGCGAGCCTTAATCGCCCAGCTTGAGCGCGAGGACGCCCTGTCGGTCAGCGAGCTCGCCCGGCCGTTTTCCATCTCGCTTCCGGCCGTCATGAAGCATCTCGATGTGCTGTCGGACGCTGGCCTGATCACCCGCACGAAGGTTGGCCGCACGGTCACCTGCCAGTTGGCCGCTGCGCCCATGGAGCAAGCGATGCACTGGCTCAATCATTATCAGCGCTTCTGGTCGGAACGGCTCGACCGGCTCGCCGCCTTTGTGGAGGAAGATTCATGCCCGCCCAAGCAAGTGTCGCCGCTAAGCCCAGCCTCACCCTCAAACGTCGTGTCAATGCCCCGCCGGAAAAAGTCTACGCCGCCTGGACCGACCCCGAAAAAGTCCTGAAATGGTTCGGGCCTGACTCGGGCCCGGTGAAGCAGGCCGACACCGACGTCAGGGTCGGCGGCCGGTACGCCGTGACATTCCATACCGAGGATGGCGAGCAGCATCATGTGAGCGGCGTCTATCAGGAGGTCGTGCCCAACCAGAAGCTGGTGTTCACCTGGTCCTGGCGCACCATGCCCGAGCGCGAGTCGCTGGTGACCATCCTGATCAAGCCCGACGGCAATGGCTCGGTGCTGACCCTGATCCACGAGCAGTTCTTCGATGAGCCCGCACGCGACCGCCACCGCGAGGGCTGGACCGGCTGCCTCGACAAGCTCGAACGTTATCTCGCGTAACCCAAGGAGGAGTTCAAGTGGCACAAACCGCAGCGCATCCCTGCGACGACGACAAAGCCTCGCCGAAATGGTCGCACGGCACCTTCTTCTGGAACGAGTTGATGCCGTGCGACCCCGAGGGCGCGCGGAAATTCTACGCCGGTACCCTCGGCTGGACCTTCGAGCCAATGCCCATGGCAGACGGCGGCACCTACTGGGTCGTCAAGTCGGGAGAGCGGATGGCCGGCGGCATCTTCGAGCTGAAGAGAAGTCAGTTCCAAGGGGTCCCCGAAAGTTGGATGGCCTATATCGCCGTCGACGATGTGGATGCGAGGGCAAAGAAGGCCGTCGAGGCCGGCGCCACGCTCATGCGACCGCTGTTCGACATTCCGGAAATCGGCCGCATCGCCATCCTGCGCGAGCCGGGCGGCGCCGGGATCGGCTGGATAACGCCCGCTGCCGACTGACGTCGCCAAGTCGGAAGGGACGCGCCATGACGATCTCAACCCAAAAAATCAACCCCTGCCTGTGGTTCGACACCGAGGCAGAGGACGCCGCCAAGTTCTATTGCTCCGTGTTCAAGAATTCGCGGATCGGCAAGATCAGCCGTTACGTCAACGAGGGCCAGGAGATCCACGGCAAGCCGGCCGGATCGGTCATGGCGGTCGAGTTCGAGCTGGACGGGCAGAAATTCGCCGCGCTGAACGGCGGCCCGCAATTCAAGTTCGACGAGGCCATCTCCTTCCAGGTGTCCTGCAAGGACCAGGGCGAGGTCGACTATTTCTGGGACAAGCTCGGCGCCGGCGGCAAGGAAGTGTGCTGCGGCTGGCTGAAGGACCAATTCGGCCTGTCCTGGCAGATCGTACCTGCCGTGCTCTACGACATGCTGATGGACCCCGACCAGGACACGGTGAAGCGAGTCACCAAAGCCTTTTTGCACATGAAGAAGTTCGACGTCGCCGAATTGAAGCGGGCCTACGACGGAGGTCGATCGTGAGCGATACCAAAGCGAGTTCCAAGACGTCGCCCTTCGAATTTGTCATCAAGCGAACCTTCAATGCGCCGGTCGAACGCGTGTGGAAGGCCTGGACCGATCCCGACCAGCTGATGCAGTGGTGGGGACCGAAGGGCTTCACCACCGTTTCCGCCAACATCGGCGCACTCAAGCCCGGCGGCACGTTCCATTATTGCTTGCGATCGCTCCAGGGCCAGGAGATGTGGGGCCGGTTCGTCTACCGCGAGATCGTTCCCAACCGACGCTTGGTTTACATCAACTCGTTCTCCGACCCGGAAGGCGGCGTCGCCCGTCACCCGATGGCGCCGGATTGGCCGCTCGAGCTGCTTTCCGCCATCACCTTCTCGGAGAAGGACGGCAAAACCACTGTCATGATCCACTGGGTACCCTACGAGGCAACCGAGATCGAGCGCGACACCTTCGAGAAGGGCAAGAACTCAATGCAGGGTGGCTGGACCGGAACGCTCGACCAGCTCGAAAATTATCTGGCCAAAGCGTGATCCGTTCTCATGGAGCATATCGATGAACGTGAATCCTTACCTTGTATTTGACGGCACCTGCCGGGAGGCCTTCGAGTTCTAGGCCAAGGTCCTGAGCGGCAAGATCATGGCGATGATGACCCACGGCGACATGCCATCGGATCAGCCCTCGCCGCCTGAGCATCGCAACAAGATCCTCCACGCGCGCATGGCGATCGGCGACAAACTCCTGATGGGCTCGGAAGCGCCGGCCGAGCGCTACAAGCCGATGCAAGGCTTCATGGTAACGCTTGGCATCGACGACCCCGCCGAGGCCCAGCGCGTCTATGACGCGTTTTCAGAAGGTGGCCACGTAGAGATGCCGCTGACCGAAACCTTCTGGGCCCAGAAATTCGGCATGCTGACCGACCGGTTCGGCACGCCGTGGATGATCAACTGCGAGAAACAAGTCTAGTGTGACGCCACGTGAGCGCTGCTGCCCCCGGCCTTTGAGGATCCGAATGTCCTCCCTAAAGCTCTGTTTCCACCCGCTTGCCTCGTTCTGCTGGAAGGTTCTCATCGCCTTGTACGAAAACGATACGCCCTTCGAGCCGCATATCGTCGATCTGAGCGACGGGGCCGCATCCGCCTCATTCAAGACGATCTGGCCGATCGGCAAATTCCCTGTTCTGCGCGACGAGGCGAAGGATCTAACGATCCCCGAATCGAGCATCATCATCGAGTATCTAGCGCGGCACTACCCGGGCCGTTGCAAGCTCGTACCCGACGATGCCGACCTGGCCCGGCAGACGCGGCTGCATGACCGCTTCTTCGATCTCTACGTTCATGAGCCCATGCAGAAGATCGTGGCGACCGGATTCGTCCGGCGGGACAGGGCGATCCCTACGGCGTAGGGCAAGCGGAAACAGTTCTGGAAGTCGCCTACGGCATGATCGACAAAGAGATGGCCGCGGGAACTTGGGCCACAGGAGATGATTTCAGCATGGCAGACTGCGCCGCCGCACCGGCGTTGTTCTATGCCAACAAGGTCAGGCCATTCGACGGGACCCATGAGAACGTGGCGAGATATTTCGGCCGTCTGTTGAAGCGCCCCTCCATCGTACGTACCGTGGAGGAGGCACAACCGTATTTTGCCCTCTTCCCGCAATAGGCAAGACTAGCCAAGCAGGAGAATTGAGATGGCGTATGTCGATGGATCTATCGTGCCCGTGCCCAAGAAGAGCCTCGACGCCTATCGCCGCTGGCGCGGGCAGCCGGCAAGATCATGACCTTGGCGTTGACCCGGTCGCGATGGGCGCGCGATGTGTAGGTGACGAGCCGCTCTCAGTAAGGCCACCAGCCAGACCACCAGTGCTTCTTCTGGGTTGTGGCGGACGCGGCATTGCTGGACAGACTCCGCGCCGCCGAGCCGGCATTCGACGCGGCGTTGCTGCTCGGCATCGCCATATCGGCTGCTCCCGTCTCGGCCACCGCGGCGTTCGACAGGGCGGCGGGGTTGGCCCTGCTGCTTTTTGACGTGCTGCTCGGCAGCGCGTTGGCCGCAAGCCGGTCGCCCGACACCGCGTTGCTGCTCGGCATGGCGCTGGCTGAAGCGCCGACGCGAGACCCGGCATTGCTGCTTGGCTTCGCGCCGGCGGCGGCATTGGAGTTGGCGCCAACCGCCGCATTGCTGAGGCTTGCACTTCGTGCCGAGCTGATGATGTCCGGACTCGCCGGCAGGTTGGCCAAGGCGGCCTTCAAGGCGGGGCTAGGCTCCGCCGCCACGCTGTGGCTGCCGAGGCAACCGAGCAGAGCAAGCACGGCAAGATGAGAAATGGTTTTCATGGCGTCGTGACCTTCTTGTTTGAAGCCTTCGAACCACCGAGTCCGCTCAGCCTTAGCCTCTTATCGTGGCGAATTGAAGGGCCGCTACCCCCCATTGCGCCGAGGTGAGACCGACCCGACTTCTGGCCGGCGGATTGGCGTGAAATCGGTTCCGCAAACTCTCGGACGCGCCCTATTGAGTGATCGAGAGATTGCTGAACTCGAACACGTCGCCTTCCGACTGAATTGCTAAACCGATCTGTCGGTTAGCATTGGGCTTGACCTTGAATTTGAACACCGGCTCGTCGTTGATGAACACCTGCACCGTCGGATTGGCCGCTTCGGTTCCTGTTGGTGGACCGCTCCAAACCACCCGTACCGTGTTCGCCTCGCCGGTCTTGATGGCGTCGTAGGCCTTTGCCTTGACGGGGCTAAGCCAGCCTTGATTGTTGACCCTCCACGCACCGGCCTTCCCGTCCGGCGTGAGATAGACGATGTAGGTCGCGTCGGCGGACGCAAAGAACAGTCCTGCAAACACACTCGACGGGTCCCTGACATCCGGCAGGGTGATGTCGACGCAAGCATCCGCGGCGGGAAAGAAGTCGCCGTCATACCACATCGATGCCCAGGTGCCGGGGTCGTTCTTCGCTTCGACTTTACCGTCGGCAATGTCGAATGAGCTGCTGTCCGGCCAGGTCACCGACCAGGCGGGATCGGCCTCGGTGAAATCGTCGCGCAGCAGGCTTTCCGTCCCTTTGCATGCAAGCGCGGGGCTCGCCATCGCGGCAATAAACCCGGCTGCTAACAGCGTTCTCACTACAGCTCTGACCGGCATTGGACACCCTCCATACTTGGGAACGACCGCAACGCCGCGAAGAATAGTCGAAGTCTTGAGCGAATGCCAATGTCATTGGCCGCAGTGCGGACGCCTCGACCAGCGGGCGCGCGCATGAGCCGTGAGACATTTCGAAGACAGGCGTCGAATTTTTGTTGCGAACTCAAGCTTCCAGCTTAGGGAATTGCAGCAACGCCAGCCAAAGTTGCGTAGTGAGGCCGCGCCGGGGCCAGCCACAGTCCAAACCACCTTGTGAAATGCAGTTGGCAAGAGCTAGTATCCGCTCGCGCTGATCGTTTGCCCTGCTCGCCTCCTTGCACTGTTGAGACATCGTATCGAAACATCGATCGCGGCTTGTCGATCGACGCAAATACGGATTGTCGATGATACGCGTGTTCGTCGTAGCAGCGATTATGGCCTCGGCGGCCTCGCTCGCCCTCTCTTCGGCATCGGGCGCGTCGCGCATCACCTGCAAGGACTGGCATATCGATCAGGACTGGAAGCTCGACCGGATCGACGTCGAATATGTCGAGCCCAAGGACCCCGCCTATTCGGCGATCTACGACGATCTAAAGCAGCGCCAGATCCTCGAGGAACTGCAACAGTTCCTCTCGGCGGTGCGCTTGCCGAACAAAGTTCTGGTCAAGACCGAGCAATGCGATCAATCCGAGCGTCCATACCAGCCGGGCGGCCCGGTCACCATTTGCTACGAATACATCGCCAAATTGGCGGCGCTCGCCACCAAGATACCGGCCGGAGGGACCACCCCGCGCGGAGTCTCGCGCGAGGACGCCACCATCGGCGCAGTGGCGCAGGCGGTGCTGCATGAGATCTCGCTCGTGGTGTTCGACCAGCAGCGCATCCCGGTCTGGGGCCGGGAGGACGACGCGGCGGACAAGCTTGCCGGGTTCCTCATGCTGCAATTTCCCGACGACACCGCTCACAAGCTGATGAACGGGGCGGCGTTTTTCTTCGAGGCGTCGGACCGGACCTGGACCGGTAGCGATTTTTCCGATGTGAAGAGCACCGAGGCCCAGCGCTTCTACAATTATCTCTGCATCGCCTACGGCAAGGACCAGAAAGCCTTCGGCGACTTCGTGCAGGCCGGCGGCCAGCAAGCGAGCGGCGGTTCCAGCAACGCCTTTCGCGACGACCTGCTGCCGCAGGCGCGCGCGGCTCGTTGCCCCCGCGAATATGCCGACTTCAAATTGGGCTATGACACCTTCATCAAGCCATGTCTCGATCAGCAGCAGCTCGAAAAGGTCATAACCCGGGTGGACTGGCTCAAGAGTGCGCCATGAGAACCGGCCTTAGGAGATGACAGCGATGCAGATTCTATCGAGCGCGGTCTTGGCTTGTGCCCTGATCTGGAGCGCCCACCTCAAAGCCGAGGATGCGGACAGCGAAGCACTGCTTGAAAACGATCGGATCCAGATCGAATACGTCAAGCCGGGCGCCTCTCATCTCATGCCGGTCTACGAGACGATGAAGGAGCGCAAAGTCCTCGAGCGCCTGAAGCAATTCCTGTCGCCCTTGAAACTGCCGGTGAAACTCAAGATCACCATGCACGAATGCGGCACCACCAACGCCTATTGGGGCGGCCGGGCCAGCGGGCTGTCGCTGTGCTACGAGTTTTTCGACTTTGCCAAGCGCATCGCGCCCAAGGAGGCGACGCCCGAGGGTTACTCCCGCGACGACGCCATCACCGGCATGTTCCTCCAGGTGACGCTCCACGAATTGGGCCACGGCATGTTCGACATCTACAACATCCCGGTGCTGGGACGCGAGGAAGATGCCGCCGATCAGATGGCCGGCTTCATCCTGTCGCAGTTCGGGCCCGAGGTCGCCCGCCGCACGCTGCCCGGCGCGGCCTATGTTTGGCAACAGTTCAACGAGTCACGCGGCGGAGAGTGGCCACATTGGCTCTATTCCGACGAGCATGGCCACGATCTGCAGCGCTCCTATAATTATCTCTGCATGGCCTATGGCAGCGACCCGACGACCTTCGCCTATTACGTCGACTCGGGTTTGCTGCCGAAAGAACGCGCGGTCAATTGCAAGCGCGAGGCCGACCAGATGCTGAATGCATTCCAGAAGACCATGCTGCCGCATATCGACGCCGCCAAGATGAAGGCGGTGCAGGACAAGAAGTGGCTGCCGGCAGTGGTCGGATTGTGAGGTCAGCCGCGCCTGGTCGCGAGCGATCTAGCCGATGTCGCTTTCAGACCAGCCCAAGGCCTCAGTCGGCGTTTCAGCCCTGGCGGTCCGATTGCCACCGTCTTGATCGGCCCGACTTATCGTTTCCTCAACGTCATCAGTCTGACCCAAGATGGCGGTCGGACAAAAGCTTAAGCCATAAACCAGGACGGCCAGAACGGCGCCGGACAACAGAGAAAGCATCGCGTACATAGCCCGTACTCCCTATCGTTGCGGCTTTCTTGCTCCCGGAAATTGACCGGCAAAGGACCAGGCCTGCGGCATTTTCGCAAGGGAGCCCCGCAAACCGGCGCGCGTTCGTTCACGTGCGAAAAGAATGGTGGGCGCGACTGGGATCGAACCAGTGACCCCTGCGATGTCAACGC
>JBBQXL010000031.1:0-24465 GCA_038209695.1 Hyphomicrobiales bacterium | reverse complement strand
AGGGACGCGAGCTCCACCCGGCTCAAGCCGCGACCGATCGCCTCCGCACAGGCCTCGATAGCGGCCACCACCACCTCGACGCTCTCGCCATAACGCCCGTAAGGCACGCATTCGCCGCTTCCGGTATGGCTGCCGTCGCCGACCCTGGCCACCACCACCACGGCCTCTTGCTTGGAACCCCGCGAGATAGTGAAGCCGCCTGCGATCGGCCAGCGCTCGACCTCAACGGCCAGACTCAGCCGCCTCTTGGCCCCGGCGGCGTTAATCTCACCCTCAGCCGGTCCCATGACGCCTTTCTTTCTTCCGGATTTTCGTTCAAAAACAGAGGGCTTCTGAAGGCGTCGAGTCCTTTCGTGTCAATTCCGGCAAGCTAAGCCCTGATATGCTCAAGCGCGACCATCAGGTTATCCTGCCGACGCAAGCCCGCGCACCGGGTTTTCGCGTCGAGCTGCGCGGCACGACCTTCCGCCTGGTCGCGACCGGCGCCTGGACGGTGGCCGAAGCCACCCAGCTCGACTCAGCGCTGAAGCGCCTGCGCGTGCCGATCCCGCCCACGCCGGACTTCACCGGCGAGATGGACATCGCCGGCATCGCCGAGATCGACACGGCCGGCGCCTGGCTGTTGCAACGCACGGCGGCCGCCTGGCAGGCGAGCGGCTTGCGCACGCGTTACGCCGGAGCGACGGAAGCCTTCCGCATCCTTATCGAAGAAGTGCAGAGCAAGGGCCGCGCCGAGCGCCCGAAGATCGAGAAGCGGAACGCGCTCACGCAATTCACCGACGACATGACCAAGACGCTGACCGGCGTCTGGCGCGACGCCGTCCAGCTCACGGCCTTCCTCGGCGAGGTCACTGCCGCGCTCGGCCGCATGATCCGGCAGCCATGGCGCTTTCGCACGACCTCCTTCGTGCATCACCTCGACCATGCCGGATTCAGGGCGGTGCCGATCATCGCGCTCATCTGCTTCCTGATCGGCGCCGTGGTGATGCAGCAGGGCGTGGTTCAGCTCAAGCCGTTCGGGGCGGAGCCTTTCGCCGTCAACATGGTGGCCATCCTCGCGCTTCGCGAGGTCGGCATCCTGCTCACCGCCATCATGGTGGCCGGCCGGTCGGGCTCGGCCTTCACGGCCGAGATCGGCTCGATGAAGATGCGCGAGGAGATCGACGCCATGCGCACGCTCGGCATCGACCCGATGGACACGCTGGTGCTGCCGCGCATTCTGGCCCTGGTGGTGGCGCTGCCGCTGCTCACCTTTATCGGCGATCTGATGGGCTTGGCCGGCGGCGGGCTGATGGCGTTCGCCGTGCTCGGCCTTGACGCCTCGAATTATCTCGACAAACTGCGCGACGTGATCGACTTCCAGCATTTCATGGCCGGCATGATCAAGGCGCCGTTCGCGGCCGTAATCATCGGCCTGGTCGGCTGCCTGGAAGGCCTCAAGGTCGAGGGCAGCGCCGAATCTCTCGGCACCCACGTGACATCCGCCGTCGTCAAAGCCATCTTCCTGGTGATAATTTTGGATGCCATTTTCGCCATGTTTTTATCGGGGATCGGGGTGTGATCGTCGAGAACGGACGAGAGGTTGTCATCCGCGTGCGCGGGCTCGCCAAGAGCTTCGGCAGCCATCAGATTTGGGACGGGCTCAGCCTCGACGTCTTTCGCGGCGAGATCCTCGCCATTGTCGGCGGCTCCGGCCAGGGCAAGTCGGTGCTGATGCGCGTGATCACCGGTCTGGTGACGCCCGACGCCGGCGAGGTCGGCCTGTTCGGGCAGAACACCAAGACGCTGTCGCCCCAGGATCGCCTCGAGATCGAGCGCCGCTGGGGCATCTTGTTCCAGGACGGCGCGCTGTTCTCCTCGCTCACGGTATTGCAGAACATCCAGGTGCCGATGCGCGAGCATCTCGAACTGCCGCAGGCGATGATGGACGATCTCGCCTTTCTCAAGCTGTCGATGGTCGGCCTGCCGGCCAATGCCGCTTATAAGTTCCCCTCCGAGCTTTCCGGCGGTATGCGCAAGCGGGCCGGGCTGGCCCGCGCGCTCGCCCTCGATCCCGAGATCGTGTTCCTGGACGAGCCCACCGCCGGGCTCGATCCGATCGGTGCGACCGATTTTGACCACCTGATTCGCAAGCTACAACAGACACTTGGCCTAACGGTCTATATGGTCACCCACGATCTTGATACCATCTTCACCGTGTGCGACAGGGTGGCCGTGCTGGCTGACAAGAAGATCGTACGGACGGGATCGCCCACCGAATTGCAGCGCCATCCGAACCACCCGTGGATCAAGGATTATTTCTGCGGCGAGCGGGCCCGCGCGGCGAGCCCCGGAGAGCGGCCGAGAATTCCGGCTTGAGGCGTGTTGAGTCCTAAGGAACCCGATTGATGGAAACCAAAGCCAACTACCTGATGATCGGGGGGTTCGTGCTTGGCGTGTTTGCGCTCGCCTTCGTCTTTGTGTTCTGGATGAGCAACTTCGCCGGCGGCGGCAAAAACTACTATGTCGTGTTCGAGAGTACGGTAGCCGGCCTCACCACCGGGTCGAGCGTCGGCTTCAACGGCATCAGGGTCGGCGAAGTTCAGTCCTTCGCCCTCGATCCTCAGGACGCCCGCAAGGTTCACGTGTTGATCAGCGTCCGCGACGACACCCCGGTGCGCGAGAACTCCCACGCCACCATCCAGTCGATGGGGCTGACCGGCGGGAGTGGGGTGCAGATCACCCCCGGCACTCCTGACTCGCCCTTCCTGGTTGCCAGCGCCGAAGACCCTATTCCGGTCATTCCCGCCGATCCCGGCTCGGGCCAAGGCGTATTCGAGGCCGGCTCGGCCGCGCTAAACAACGCCAATGTCTTCATTTCCAAGCTTAACGCGCTGCTCGACCAGAATCAGCAGGCGATCAACACCACCATGACCAATGTCCAGCAGTTCACCACCATGCTGGCCGAGAAGAAGGAAGATATCGGCCAGGCCATTACTGACGTCAAAGATGGCGCCCAGTCCTTCAAGTCATTGTCGAGCAAGCTGGAAGTGTCGCTGGGGGATAACATGGATGGCCTGACCCGCCAGGCTCGGGAAAGCATCCAAGAGTTCGGTAGTTTCATGCGCGAGGGACGCCGCACGGCAGTCACGCTGAACCGGATTCTGGAGAAGTTGGAGGCTGATCCCAAGGGCTTTTTGCTTGGTGGAAACCAGCTGCCGGAATACACTCCGAAGGGACGATAACTGCACCCTCGAGGGCCAACGGGGAGTGTCTCCTAACCGGGGGCGAACGGTCATGTCGCGATCTGCGCCAACGCTCGCTGCGGGCTTGCTTTGCCTGGGCCTGTTCGGCTGCGCATTGGCGGCCGGCTCGAAGCCGCCGACCACCTACGATCTGGTCGCCCCACGGTCCTTTGCCGGCGCCAAGAAGCCGGCCCCCTGGCAGCTGTTGGTTTACGAGCCGAGCGCCGGGTCGGCGCTCGACACCACCCGCCTCATGGTGCGGCCGCAGGCCGATCAGGTGTCCTACTACAAGGGCATTGCCTGGAGCGATCGGCTGCCGCATTTGGTGCAGACGCGGATGATCGAGACCTTCCAGAATTCCGGCGCGGTCAAATCCGTCAGCCCCTCGAGCGGGCAATATGCGCTCGCCACCGAATTGCGCGCGTTCCAGATCGACGTGTCGAGCGGGCGCGCGGCCGCCGAGATCGACATGTTCGCCAAGCTCATCAACACCAGCACCGGCCGGGTGGTAGCAAGCAGGGGCTTCAGCGCGCGGGTGCCCGCGGCCTCCGATGCGCCGGGCGACGCCATCGCCGCGCTCAACCAGGCCTTCACCGAGGTCCTGCAAGACACCTCGACCTGGGTCGCCACCCGCCGCGGCTAGGCTTCCGCACCATCCACGTTGTTTGTCATGGCCGGGCTTTGTCCCGGCCTCCACGTCTTTGGTCCGGCGCGGGCTCGTGCGTTTGCGGGGTGGGGCGGCTCACAAAATCAAGCGGCCCCCGCCTCCTCTTGGGGGAGGGCGGGGGCCGAGGCTTTGGGGGAGCCTAAAGCGTGATGGATAACTAGCGCAGCCGTCCGCTCGCATGGGCGAGCAGGAGGTAGACGCGGCCCGACTCCGAGGTCAGATAATTCTGCAACATCCGCCCATCGGGATCGGACGCTTCCGCCTCGCCGAGCAGCCGCTCGAAATCGCCGATATAACGGTCGACCGTCATGCGGAAATCGCCCTCGCGGTCGTAGCGGCGCGAGATCTCATCGAAGGTGGTCTGGCCGTCGAGCGTGTAGATATGCCGCTCGAGCACGCCGCGATCGCCGGCCCGGAAGCGCTGCCATACATCGGCGGCGGTGCGGTAGTCGATCGCCCGGGCGATCTCATCGAGACGCAGCTGTCCGCTGGGCTGAGACGGCGCCGGGGCGCGGCCGCCGAAGCCCTGATCGGGTTCCGCGGTGCGATTGAGCAGATCGCCGACCGACCATTGACCGCCGCTTGGCTGGCCTTGGCCGCGCGGAGGCGCATAGGAGGCGCCGGACAGCTGCTGCGCCAGGCCGCCCGCGACGTGTCCGATATCGTCCGCCGGAGGCATCTGCCGTCCGCGGCCGTCGAACTGGGGCAGCGGCGCATCGAAGCCGAGCGGGCGTGCCGGCGGTGGAGCCTGCCGGAAGGGATCGGCCGCCGGGGAGGGCGCGGTCGCCGCCCGTGTCAGCGTCGGCGTGATCGCCTCGATCTCCTTCAGCTGTTCGCTAAGCGCCTTGCGGATGGCCGCGGTCGCTTGCGCGGTGTGCTCGGGCAACGCCGCCATGCGCTTCTGCATCTCCTGGCGCATGGAGTCGAGATCGGTGGCCGTCTGCTGTGCTGCCTCGCGCATGCCGCGCGAGGTGTTGTCGAAGGTGCCGCGCATCTGCTCGAGCTGCCGGCCGATCTGGGTGATGACGGTCTCGAAGCTGCCCTTGAGGTCGGTGACCGCGCGCGCGGTATGCGCTTGCGCCTCCTCGCGCAGGCGCTCGATCTGGGCCAGCGCCTGTTGCGCCTGGCCTGCCGTGTCGCGGGCCAGCGCGCTGCCGACCTGCTTCACTCTGGCTTCGGCCTGGCTCATGGCGCCTTCGACCATGCCGGCATAGGACCGCATCATGTTGTCGAGGTCCTGCGCCTTGGTGTTGACCGTGTGCAGCAGGGCGATGATCGCCTGATGCCGGCCTTCCAGGATCGAGTCGATCTTGGTGTTGGACGAGTCG
This sequence comes from Hyphomicrobiales bacterium, assembly GCA_038209695.1. Classification (GTDB taxonomy): domain Bacteria; phylum Pseudomonadota; class Alphaproteobacteria; order Rhizobiales; family Methyloligellaceae; genus Methyloceanibacter. Next base: position 19,246 of record JBBQXL010000031.1, on the reverse strand, counting down.
AGCGCCTTGGCCGCGGTGAGGATGGCCTGGCCCTGATTCTCGAAGCGCTGGGTGAGGCCGTGGATCTGCTCAAGGAGCCCGCGTGACACGTCGCGCAGCGTCTGGGTCTGGCTGGTGAGGATGGCCACCGCTTCCTTGGACTGCGCGCCGACCTGATTGGCGGTCTGCTGGATCATCGCCGAGTTGTTGGCGAGCACCTGATTGAGGTGCGCGGTCTGCTTGCCGAACGTCTCCGACGTGACCCGGGCGTGTTCGCCGAGCATCCGGTCGGTCTCTGCCGTGCGCTGGCCGAACGTGGCGTCGATCGCTTGCAGCCGCTCGGCGAGGGCCATGATCACCGCCTGCGCCCGTTCCGTCATGGTCTTGTCGAGCGACGCGGTCTGCTGGCCGATTGCCGTCTCGAGCGCTTTGACCCGCTGGAACAGCGAGTTGCTGAACGTCTCCGACCGCTCGGCCAGCGTCTTGTCGAGCGCGATGGCGCCTTGATTGATGGCGGTGATGAACTGGGCGGTGCGGTCGTGCAGCGACTTGTCCATCGCCGAGGCGCGCTCGTCGACGGCAGCGGTAAAGGCGCCCGCGCGCTCGACCAGAGCCCTATCCAGCAGCGCCGCCTTTTGCTCGATCATGGCGTTGAACTGACCGGTGCGGTCGGTGAGCGACTTGTTGAGCATGTCGGCGCCCTGGCCGATCGAAGTGGCCAGCGCGTTGGTCCGCTCTTGCAGCGTCTTGTCGAGCACGATGGCGCCCTGCGACACGAGATGGGTGAACGCCTCGGTGCGGTCCTTCAGCGTCTTGTCGAGCGTACCCGCGCCTTGGCCGACGGAGGCGACGAAGGCCTCGGTGCGATCTTTCAAGGTTTTGTCGAGCGCCTGCGCGCCCTGGCCGATCGTCACGGTCAGCGCGTCGGTGCGCTGCTTCAAGGTGTTGTCGAACAGCACCGCACCTTGCGACAGAAGGGTGGTGAAGGCATCCGTGCGCTGTTTCAGCGTGTTTTCCAGACCGGCCGCGTTTTGGGTGATGGAGACCGCAAACGCGTCGGTGCGATCCTTCATGGTGTTGTCGAGCAGAATGGCGCCTTGCGCCACGGTGGTCTCCAGCCCCTTGATGCGGTTCGCCAGCGAGGACTGCAGCGCCTCGGTGCGCTCCTTCATGGTTTTGTCCAGCGCCGTGGTCCGCTGCACCACGACGCTCTCCAGCGCCGCCAGATTCTGGGTCGCGCCGTCGATCACCTGGGACAGGCGTCCTTGCTCCTTGCTCAGGCGCTCCAGCAGGCCGGGCACGGCCTCGGACACCCGGGCCTGGGCCTTATGCACCTGCTCCGCCGCTTCGCTCGACCGTGCCACCAGCAGCTCGGTGAGCTGAAGGCCGCGCTCGGCGAGCTTCTTGTCGATCGAGCTCGAGGCATTGGTGATGTCGCGCGCGACCTGGGCGCCGACGCCTTTCAGCGCCTCGCTGACCCGCACGCTGTTATTGGCCAGCGCCTCGCGTTCGGTGGCAAGCTCGCTGATCAAGCCCCTGACACGAATCTCGTTCTCGCCGTAGGATCGCTCCAGCGCGGCCACCTCGCTATGCACCATGGCTTCGAGCTCGCTGGCCCGGCCGATGGCGCGCGAGATGGCGTCGTTCATGGCCGCGACCTGGCGCCTGATGGTCTGACCCACCGACGCGACCGACTGTTCGGCCAGCCGGTCGGGCTCCGCCAGCCGCACCGCGACCTCGGTCATGGCCGAAGCCATGAGCCGGAGCTCCTGCGCGCGCCACACCAGCAGCGCCAGGAACCAGAAGATGACGATCGGGACCAGAATGGCGACGGCGGCGGTGAGCGCCGAGGCGCTGCCGACCAGGCCGGAGACGCCGCCCGCATTGACCTGGGCCGAGATCAGGCCGAAGGCGAAGAAGCCGCCGATGATGAACCAGGCCACCGAAGCGGCCAGCGCCACCAGGAAGGGCGTGCGCGACGGGCGTTGCTGGAGCGCGAAGATCAACCCGCCGATCGACGGAACGTCGTCATTGGCGGGGGTGGCGAGGCGGCGTTGAGGGGGCGGGCCTGCGGGACGCCGCGTCCGCACGAATTGCTTAGGCGGCGTGGCCGCGCTCTGGGCCGGCGGCTCGGCGAATTCGAGCGGCGGCTTCGGCGCTTCCTCTGGGGCTTTGGCCGCCTGGGGCGGCTCCTCGCGCTTCACCTCGGCCCGCTCTGGCAGGGCGGAAGATCCTTCGCGCTTGCGCTGCTCGGCCTTGAGACGTTCCGCCAGGGAGGTGCGCTTGGGAAGGCTTCGCTCGAGCGAGCTTTCACCGGATTTTTCCTCTCGGGCGCGGGTCATCGCTTCGAGAGGATTTTGCGCTTTATCCTTTGCCCCAGCTTCAGACGGCGATTTCGCTTGCTCTTGCGCCATAACGCGTTCCTCGCAACCGACGAAAACTCATGAGAGAATTTAGCGCGCCCTGCACTCGATACCCGCCAGCAGCGACGCGACACGGGACGCCCCGGTTTCCGGACCTAAATCTATCCGGAACGGCCCCCGCGAAGTTCCCCCTCTTCTGTAATCGTTAACGAATTTTTAGGGCTAAAAAAAGTTTAATCGGCAGTTATGGTTGACGCGCCATAAGGCTTTAATATTGCTTACAATTTCTGCTGCCCATTGGACGCGAATCGGCTAACAGTTGGCTCGGTGGTTGCAGGAAGGTGACACGGCTATCCGCTCAAAGCCGACACATAATCGCCGCGTGTTGTCCCCACTGCACCCGAAAAGCGTCCGCAAAGCACTGTTAGAGCGTGACCAGGCTGGGCAATAGCGAGGGAGATTGAGCCTTATGGCAAGCCACATGGCGGTTCGGGCCGGGACGCTACCGTCGGGGGAGGCGCGCAAACCGTCCTCCCGACCGGTCGATCTGGTGCATCTGTCCCGCTACACGCTCGGCGAGCGCGCGCTCGAGCGCGAGGTGCTTGAGTTGTTCTGCACCCAGTCCGTCGTCTATCTCGAGCGGCTGCGCGAGGCCCAGTCCGACAAGGACTGGAAGGACGCCGCCCACTCGCTCAAAGGATCCGCCTCAGCCATCGGCGCCTGGCGGGCCGCTGAGGCGGCCCAACTGGCCGAGGCGCTGTCGGGCGAGGGCCTGATCGAGGCGCGCGACCTTCGGCTCCGCGAGATCGAGTCCTCGCTGCGCGAGGCCGAGAGCTATATCGGCGCGCTGCTCAAGGATCGCTAGGCGCGCCAGCGCCGACATGAGGCGCCGCGAAGGCGCTGGAGTCTCCGTTTCAATTGCCCTATAGAACGCGGGCCGCGAGCGGGCACACCCGTCTCGCGCCTTCATCATTCGGGCGCGAGCCGATCGCCGCCCGGTCCCCGAGATCGGAACACGAAGTCCGCCAATGTCATGGCCAGGATCACCTTTATCCAGCGAGACGGAACTGAGCGCGTGGTCGAAGCGGACCCCGGCATGACGGTGATGGAGGCCGCGGTCAAGAACTCGATCCCCGGCATCGCCGCCGAATGCGGCGGCGCCTGCGCCTGCGCCACCTGCCACGTCTATGTGGAGGACGCCTGGCGTGAAGCGACCGGATCGCCGGAGCAGATGGAGGAGGATATGCTCGATTTCGCCTTCGACGTCCGGCCGGCGAGCCGGCTGTCGTGCCAGATCAAGGTGACCGACGCGCTTGATGGCCTAGTGGTCCGCATTCCCGACAAGCAATTCTGAGCGGCCGATGTCCGAGCAGGTGATCAAGACGGACGCAGTGATCGTCGGCGCGGGGCCGGTCGGCCTGTTCGCCGTGTTCGAGCTCGGCCTGGTCGACGTCAAATGTCACGTCATCGACATTCTCGACCGCGCCGGCGGCCAGTGTACCGAGCTCTATCCCGAGAAGCCGATCTACGACATTCCCGGCCTGACCGTGGTCACCGGCCAGGAGCTGACCGACCGGCTGATGGATCAGATCAAGCCGTTCGGCGCCCAGTTCCATTTCAATCAGCGCGTGGAAAGTCTCGAACGGTGCGACGGCGGCTTCCGGCTCACCACCGACGCCGGCACGATATTCGAATGCAAGGTTGTGGTGATCGCCGCCGGCGGCGGCTCGTTCACGCCCAAGCGCCCGCCACTCCCCGGCATCGAGCACTATGAGGGCATTTCGGTGTTCTATTCGGTGCGCAAGATGGAGCACTTCAAGGACCGCGACGTGCTCATCGTCGGCGGCGGCGACAGCGCGCTCGACTGGACACTGAACCTGCAGCCGGTCGCCAAGTCGCTGACGCTGCTGCACCGCCGCGCGGAGTTCCGCGCCGCGCCGGCTTCGGTGCAGAAGATGCTGGCGCTGGTCGAGCGGGGCGACGTGAGTTTCAAGCTCGGTCAGGTGACCGAGCTGCACGGAGAGGGCGGCCAGCTCCGCTCGGTGACGGTCAAGGGCGCCGACCGCGCCAGCTTCGAGCAGAAGACCGAGGTGATGCTGCCGTTCTTCGGCCTGACTATGAAGCTCGGCCCGGTCGCCGATTGGGGCCTCAATCTCGAAGAGAATTTGATCCCGGTCGATACCGCGAAATTCGAGACCAGCGAGCCGGGCATCTTCGCCATCGGCGACATCAACACCTATCCCGGCAAGCTCAAGCTGATCCTGTCGGGCTTCCACGAGGCGGCGCTGATGGCGCAGCAAGCCCACAAGATCGCCTATCCCGACAAGAAGCTGATCTTCCAATACACCACCTCGTCGTCGAGCCTGCAGAAGAAGCTCGGCGTGAAGTGACGCGGCCGGTCAGAAATTCCAGCTGGCTTTGATGCCGCCGGCATGCTCGGTGACGGTGTCGCCGAAGCGGCCGTCGTAATAAAGCCGGAACGACGCCCCCTCGACGCCGATCACATCGATTCCGGCCGAGACATCGGCGACCACATCGTCGGTGGTGGTGGCGATGCGGAAGGTGCCGGTGCCTGACGGCGCGCCTTCGAAGCTCGCCAGCAGCACGAAATCGGGATTGTCGAACCAGGTGACGCCGCCGCGCACATAGGGCCTGACCAGCGTGCCGTTGGGACCGCCGAATTGCGTGCCGAGCTCCAGCGCCGGCGTGGCCGACAACACCGTCTCGTCGCTGCCGCGCACATTCAGCCCCGCGCCGCCGGCGCCGCTCTCCCTCACGCCGCCGAGATTGATGTGGGTGGCGTCGAGATCGACCATCGGCTTGGCGTACCAGCTGCCGTTGGACAGCAGATATTCGGCGCGGAAGCGGCCATCGACATAGGCGATGTGATTGTCGGATTGAGCTTGCGCGAAGAAGCCGGGGACAGTGACGGTGCGCTCGGTGTCGTACCAGCCGTAGCCGCCCGACACGGCGCCCGCCAGCGGCAGCGCACCCGGATTATATTTGATCACCGCCCCGCCATGCGCGCGGTCGACGTCGCTCGTCGCGTTGGGAGAGGTGTCGAGCGAGCCATGCTCATAGGCGCCGGCGAAGCCGACCCGCCAGACATCGCCGAGCCTGCCTTGCAGGCCGCCGGCCATTTCGAACGAGTCTTCCTTGAAGCCGAGCGTCTGGACGGTCTGATCCTGATTGAACTCACGCCCCGACAGCCGCGCCCACACGCATTGGCCTTCCTTGATGAAGGCGGCGGCGCCGTCGCGGGTCGGGCAGGTCATCAGCGAGTTCGTGAAGCTCTGTGCCGAGAACAGCGTGGCGATCTCCTGATCGAGATAGATCTCGGGCGAGAGCTGATCGAGGGCGGCGCCGGGGCCTAAAACAGATCGCCGCTAAAGCGGGGCGCCGAGAGGTTGCCCACAACAATAGGATCGCGGCCGCTCGGTGCCCCGCAGTCCTCATTCATGGTGCGCTCCGGCCTCTGGCCGACTTGAGCGCGATGCACCCGCGCTCAAGCAGCGAAGCGGTAGCGCGTAAAAGATGCTCGTTGACATGACTTCGCGCGGCGTCGCGGCGAAGCGCTTCAGCCTGCCCTGATCGCTCGGCTAGGCGAGGGTGCGGTACAGCGCGACGTCGTAGGGGCTGAACAGCTTCACCTTGTAGCGCTCGATCGGCGGGAGCGGAAGACGCTGGAACACGCCGCTATGGTCGATCAGGTCGGCCACCTCGGGCTGATCCACCAGGATCAGATAGAGCCGGCGCGGGCGCTTGCGATAGGACACCACGAGATTGTTCAGCACTTCGGCGAACAGTTCGCGCGAGAATGGATTGAAGAAATAATGCACGGCCTCGCCGTCGGGCGGTCCCACCTGGCTCGCATCGTCGAGCACGCATTCGACGTTGCGGCATTTCATCCGGCTGCGCGGGAACTGCGCGATGTTCATGATCGCGTCGTCATGCAGCTCCTCGGCGAATTCGATGCCGCCGATCGCCGCGAACGGATGCTGCGAGGCGAGCAGCAACACGCGTCCCTTGCCGGCGCCGTGATCGACGAAGGTGAGCCGCGACAAATCGTAGTTGAGCGCGGCGACCGTCCAGTCGAACAGAGCGCACGGCGTCGCCCGATAATCGTGGCCATGCTCGCGGTTGTTGCCGCGGATGGTGAGGTTGGCGAGCGGGATCGGATTTTTGGTCGGATTGAAAAACAGCGACTCGATCGGTGGGTCGAGCACGCGCTCATGCAGCATCAGCAGATATTCGCGGTAGTCGTGCTTGAGTCGGTCCGGGCGCGTGCGCTCCTTGAGCTTGGCGCCGGTGCGCTCGATCTCGGGCAGCACGCTCTCGCGCCCGATCTCCATCGCGCGCGCGAGACTGCCTCTGCTCGCCGAGACTGCCGTCGCGGTTGCGCTCTTGGTTTGGTTCGCGGTTTCGTCGGCGAGCTTGGCAATGCGCTTGGCGACACGCAGAGCGCTGGACGCAATCGTCTTGGCGCGCTCACCCGAGGGCGCGATAGGCTGCGTCTCCGTCTTGTCGGAGCGATGCGGCACGACCGACATTGGGCATTATCCCCGCACTTGCGCAAAGATTGGGCAGCTTGCGCTCAGACGCAAGCGCTTTTTGTCGCATTGGCGGAAAACCGCCAGTCCTGGGCTGTGGGCAAATATGCTATCCTCTTGATTCGCGAGGGAGTGTTTCCACGCGGCCCGCACTCACCCAAGCGGCGGGGGAAGCTTAAGGTGCAGGCAGAAGAATTCCACGATTCGATACGGCCCGGCCTGACGGCCATGCTGCCGCGGCTGAAGCGCTTCACCGACCTTCTGATCGGCGAGCGCAAGGGAGGCACGGCGCTGCTCGGCCGCGCGCTCAACCGCATGCTGGTCGAGCAACATCGCTATCAGCGTGGCACCGCGCTCGATCGCTGGGCCTTCGCCGAGATCTATCGCCTGTGGCTCAGCGAGCTGCGCGATCATGCCGACCCGGTCGGCCAGGCCAAGACCGACGACGCCAGTTTCGCGCTGCTGTTCGTCAACAAGCAGGGCCGGGCGTACGATGCGTTCACTGCGGGCTTCCTGCGCAACCTGCCGCCGCAACAGCGTCTGACCTTGCTGCTCGTCTATGGCGAGCGCTTCGACTATATCGACGCGGGCCGCGTGCTCGACGTGCCGTCCGAGACGATCGGTGCGCGGCTGGTGCGGATCAGCGCCAGCCTCACCGACCGCTTGAGCGCGGCTGAGCCAGCGCCGGCGAGCGCCACCGTCGCTACGCTTTATCCCGGGACCGGACCGTCATGACCGAACTCAGCGACGAATTGCTGGTCGCCTATGTCGACGGACAACTCGCGCGCAAACAGACCAGCGCGGTCGACAAGGTGCTGGCGCAAGACGATGTCATCGCCCGGCGCGTCGATGCGCTGCAAGACGCCCATAGCCGTCTCGAAGCGGCCTTCGAGGCGATCCTCGCCGGGGAAGAAGCCGATGCCGAAGCGAAACCGGTGCCGCGGGGACCGGGTCTGTTCATTCCCTGGGACACGCTGGCCAAAGGCGGCCTCGCCGCCGCCGGGATCGCTACGGCCGTCATCCTTCTTATTGCCGGCTATGGCTGGCCGCTCGCCACGCCCGACTTCGCGCGCCGCTCGTTCGGCACCGCGGATCCGGAGTATGTCGGCAGCATTCCAAGTAGCTGGCAGGAGCAGGCGGCGCGCGCGCAGGCGCTGCTCGGCCGCACCAGTCTCGAGGTCGGTCTCGACAGCCAAGGCAATCGCGACCTCGTCGCCTTCCAGCTGGCGCAAGCCATCGGGCCCAACCTCACTCTGCCCGACCTCGCGCCGCAAGGTTTGCGCTTCATGCGGGCGCAGCTGTTGCAGGTCGGCGCAGAGTCGCTGGCGCAGATGTTATATTTGGGAACGAGTGGCGCGCCGATCGCGCTTTACGCCAAGAACGGCGAGGGGACGGTCACCCCTTCGTTCCAGCGCTACGGCGCGATCGGCGGCGTGGCCTGGTCGCAGGACGGCATCTCCTATCTCCTTGCCGGAGACAAACCGGAGGCGTCCCTGCTGCGTCTCGCGGAGGCGATCAGAACGGGACCGGCGACCGCCGCTCCGTCGCCTGCCGCGCCCCGGCCTAAGAAATAAGTCTCACTGCGCCATGCGGGCCGTGGGCGCGTAGTCGCCGGCCAAATAGCGGTTGAGATCGCGCCGTATGGCATCGGTGCGTTCCTTATTACAATAGCCCAAATTGTCCTTGATGGTGGCGAGGACCGACTCGCGCGTGTAGTCGTAAGCCTGCGCGATCTTCACCATCTCGTTCTGCGGGATCCCGGCTCGAATCTCGGCCGCCAGGAAGTCAGACCTGAGCCGGGTCGGGTCGAACACGAAGCCGCAATGGGTAGCTCGCGCCGAGGTCCATCCGACTTGAATGGGTCGGGCCGTGGGTTCCTCTGGCTTGACATTACGCGCCTCGCTCTCGGTCGAGGCGCCCTCCTTGCCTCTCACACGATCGACGGTGCTGCACGCCGACAGCGTCAGCACGAGCAGCGCCGCGGCAAGGACAACAGCCGCAGAGGTCGCGCGATGCAAACCGGTCTCTCTCATGGCGGGCGATCTTAGCGGGGGTGGCCGAGGCGCTAAAGAGGCGATACGAGGGCAGGAACAGGGCGCCAAAAACAGGAAAGGCGGAGCTTTGGGGCCCCGCCTCCCTGTGCGATGTCGAGCTTCACGCCCGTTCGGGACGATCAGTTCGGCAGCCGCGAGACCTTTCGGTCTCTGGATCACGCGCTCGACCTCATGGTTTCCCATGACGCGGCGGCGTGACCCGACCACGGTCCTTGTTTTACGTCGCGTTGCTACGACGTGGCTTCCGCCCTGGCCGGACCGAAACCAAACAGCGGCGGGATTTGCGGCGCAAAATACCCTGACGACTTCGCCTTACGGCTGCGGCGATGCCGCCAGACCGAGGCACTTCGCGCTTACTCACCCCTCCGCCTTGAGCCGCCCATGGCAATGGGCGACCGCGGGCTTGCCTGCCCCGTGAGCTTTTCGACTGTTTCCCGGAGCCGTTGGATTTCTCCGCCGGCGCCTTCCACATCCGATCCGCTCACGAATGGAGAATACATGAGGCCGCTCGGCCCGCATCGCGAAGGAAATGATTATCCCCGCTATCCACCGCACCCGGCGTTCGGACCGGCCCGCCGGGTGCGGCACTCTGGGACGACGAGGCGCTTCCCTTGGCGTTGCAGATGGCTAAACTGAACTCTTCCGCGCGCGAGGGGGTTCCCGCGCGCTTCTTTGCGGCCTTTTACGGATCGTCATATGCGTGCCGTGGGCAACTATCGTTGGGCCCGCACGATCAGTCTGGCGTTGGGTGCGGGTCTGGTCGCGTTCGAGGCCGTGCTGGTGCTGAGCGCGGGAGCGGTCGGCGTCCCGGGCCTGTTCCTCATCCGCCTCGCCACTGGCAGCGGCGACGCCAAAGTTGCGCGTGGCGTGGCAGCCGCCGATGGCGGCGAGAGCGTCATGGCCAAGCTCGACCGCGCCGAGCAGCCCTCGAACCAAACTCCCGTAGCCACGTCCAGGGGCCCGATCTGGCCGGCGGTGCCTGACGCCGAGCCTCAGCTCGAAGGCCTCGCCGACATACCAGTGACGCCGTGGCTCCGCGACGGGAACAAACCCGACCGGTCGAAAGCCTTCGCCGCCAACTCCGGCGCGGGAGAGGTTTTGCCCTGGGATGCGGCCGAGCCGGTACCGTATCCAGCTCCGGACTCTCGCGCCGCACCGGCCGACGTCACGGCGGCGCTGCCAGACCAGGCGCCGGCGCCGCCGCAGGCCAAAGCGTCGCTGCTGCCGCTCCCGGCAAGCGGCGAGGTTGAAGCCTGGATCAAGGGCAAGGCGACCGAGATCAAGGGCGACGAGCGCAGCCGGGCGCTCTATCATTTCGAATATTGGCTCGAGCCTCCGGCCGACATGACGGGGCGGCTGGCGGTTGTCGCCTATGAGTTCAACACGCCCGCGGTCATGCCGCAGTCGCAGGTGTCGAGCGAGCAGGACACGGGCTTCCGCATCCTCGCCGGCGGGCTCACTTGCGCCGACCAGGTCACCGTTACGCTCAAATTCAAGGACGGCCGCACGCAGCAGGTGTCCGTCGACGGCTGCCGGCTGGTGGACAAGGACGGTCAGACCTAGCGGACGCCGGCGACCTCCGCGACCAGTTCGCGGAACCGCGGCCTCTGGCTCTCGATATAGGGCAGCGGCCGGCACACATCGATTGTGGCGATGCCGATCCGCGTGGTCAGCGCGCCGTTGAACAGGCCTTCGCCGAGCCGGGCCGACAGCTTGGCGGTGAGGCCGTGCCCGATCACTTGATGGAGCAGGTCGTCGCCCAGCGCGATGCCGCCGGTCAGCACGATATGAGTTACCACCATGCGCGCCAGCTTAAGCAGCGACAGCGTGCCCGGCCGTGCGCCGTACAGCGTGGCGAGCCGGCGTAGCATGCGCAGATTCTCGCCGCCGACGAACAGCATGTCTACCACCGCGTTGGGACTGACGGCGGTCACCACCGACACCCGCTTGGCCGATGCCGCCACGATGGTGCGGGCATAAGGATCGAGCGGCGCCACCAAACTGCGCTCGGTGAGCCTGAGCAACTCGCTCGCATCCATGATGTCGTGCTCGTGCTCGGCGAGGCGCTTGAGACCCCAGACCAGGTCCTTGCGCCCGGCATAGAGGCGCTTGAGGCGATCGGCGACGTCGATGGCCAACGGTTTGTCGTTCTGGCGCGCGGCGCTGTCGGCCTCGTGCCTGATCTTGCCGAGCCGGCCGAGCCGCGCCAGCCCGGCGACTTCGCGCAGGACGATCATCAACAGCGCGAACAGCACCAGCGCCAACAGCCCGGCGGCGATCCAGCCGATCCAGTCGTCGCGCGCGATCAGCGCCAGCACGTAATCGTAGAGCCAGAGCGTGGCGAGCAGGCTGATCAGACCCCCCAGCGCCCCGAACAAGATGCTGCCCCAGCGCAGCCCGCGGCCGAGATCAGGCATGGTGCGAGCGCGCGGCACTGGAACCAAGGCCGGCTCGCCCGCATCCAGCGCGGCCCGCGGCACGAACACATCGACCTCCTCGACGCGAAAGGCGGCGGGCTTGCGGTGCGCTTTCTTGCTCATGCCAGGTGATCTCCGATCAGCATCTCGATGGCGCGGTCGAGACGGATATTTGGGAACGGCGCGAAGCCTCCGGAAGGGAGGGGAACAGGATTGGGCGGCCTGAAGCGCACAAAGCGCATCTCGCCATGCTCGGTGTGCCAGCCTTTAAGCGCCGCTTCCGGGTTGGCGGGCAAATCGCCGGGAAAGATGGCGAACTGCTCATGGCCGTCGAAGGTGCGCCTGCCGATGGTTTCGCCGGCCAGCGGGTAGCCGATGATGCACGGCAGCGTCTCGCCGTTCCGCCTCGCCTCGCCTTCGCGCGTTGCACGGATGGCGGCGAGCGCCAGCACCTTCACCTCGGCCCCCGCATATTGAGCGCGCGCCATCGCCCGCCCCGCGAGCTTGGCGAGGATCGCTTCGAGCCGGTCATGGCTTTGGTGATGAAGATGGTCGGCCTTGGTGGCCGCAAGCGCGATGCGGTCGATGCGCGGGCTGAACAGGCTCGACCACAGGCTGTTCGATCCGGCCCTGAAACATTCGAGGATCTCGGTCATGGCGCGCTCGAGATCGGCCACCGCGGGTTGACCGCCGTTCAGCGCCGCGAGCACGTCGATCAGCACGATCTGCCGGTCGAGCCGGGTGAAATGATCGCGAAAGAACGGCCGCACCACATGCGTCTTATAGGCCTCGTAGCGCCGCTCCATCATCGCCCAGAGCGAGCCGCGCGGGAATCTCTCCACGTCCTTGGCATCGAGCGGCGCGAAGGTGAGGGCAGGGGAGCCGGCGAGATCCCCCGGCATGAGGAACCGGCCCGGCGGGAGTGTCGACAGCGCGTGCGCGTCGGAACGCGTTTCGCGCAGATAGGCCTTGAACAGATCGGACAATGTCTCGGCGAGCGCTTCGTCGGCAGGGTCGGTCGGTTCGACCAGGCTCAGCGAGGCATGCCAGGGCTTGGCGGCATTACTCCGCCCCGCCGCGCGGCTCTGCTCGAGCGCGGTCCGCGACCACTCCCGATAGTCGATGGCCAGCAGCGGCAGATCGAGGAGCCACTCGCCGGGATAATCGACAATGTCGATATGCAGCCGCTCGCGGCCGAGCTGCCGTTTCCAGAATTTGGTCGAGGCATATTCGAGCGTCAGCCTGAGCTGGCTGATACGGCGCGTGCTCTCCGGCCAGCGCGTCGGATCGGCGGTGAGGTCGGCGAGGTGCTTCTCATATTCGAAGCGTGGCACGGTATCGTCGGGCTGCGGCTCCAGATAGACGCGCAACAGGCGCCCTTGCGCCGCGGCATCCAAAAACGGCAGCCGCGCGCCGGCGATGAGATTGTGCACCAGCGCGGTGATGAACACCGTCTTGCCCGACCGCGCGAGTCCGGTCACGCCGAGCTTTACCGACGGCGTGACCAAGCCAGTGGCAAAATCGCCGATGCTGCGGAAGGCGTCGCCGGCGGCGTCGGTATAGGTGGAAATCGGCACGCCTCGAACTGTCCTTCGCGCTTTCGTCTCGCGTGAGGCGTATCCCGCCGCCCGCTAATGACTGCCTAAGAAATGGGCTCCGCCTGGCCCCCAAATATGACGGAATTGCAATGATTGCGCTTCTAGTGCTTCGCGCCTTTGTCAAGCGGCGTCTCAGTCTTGACTTGTCGACTCGCTTCCGTAAATACGGGGCTGCCCGGCGGGGATCGCAATCACGCAAGCCGGCCGAAGGGGAGCAGGGCATTTAGCCCAATGACGAAACGGATGCGTCAGGAAATGACTCTCATGCGGGCCAAAAGAAAAATCCCCGAGGATTACCGTCCCTCGGAAGACGAGCCGTTTATGAGCGATCGCCAGCGGGCCTATTTCCGCCGGAAACTGCTCAACTGGCGTGATGAGATCCTCCGCTCGACCAAGGAGACGCTCCAGCACCTGCACGACGATTCCGCGCAGCACGCCGATATTGCCGACCGGGCCACCTCCGAAACCGAGCGCGCGCTTGAGCTTCGGGCCCGTGACCGCCAGCGCAAGCTGATCGCCAAGATCGACGCCGCCATCATGCGCCTCGACGACGGCACCTACGGCTATTGCGAGGAAACCGGCGAGCCGATCGGCCTCAAGCGCCTCGACGCGCGCCCGATCGCTACCTTGAGCGTCGAAGCTCAGGAGCGCCACGAGCGGCGCGAGCGCGTCTACCGCGACGAATAAGGCGGGCGGCTAACGCCGCGGCTCGATCGGAAAATCGAAATACGTGTCGGGGTAGGGCTCGGGCTCGAAGGTGAAGTGCCACCACTCCTTCGGGTAGTTCTGGAAGCCGCGCGCCTGCATGGCGTCAACCAGCGCCGCACGGTTCGCACGCTCCTGCTCGCCTAAGCCCGGCGCAGCGGTATTCGCCTTCACGTCGAAGCAGTCGAAGCTCGTTCCCATCGCCACGCTGCCGTCCGGCGCATGACCCTCCTGCGGGGCGGTGCAAGCTTCGGACTCGGCCTCCGCCGGCTGAACTTCCACCGTCGCATCGATCGGCACCAGGGTGAGATCGAGCGTCGCGCCGCGCGAATGGCCTGAGCGCGTGGCGATGTAATCGGGGAACAGGTCGCCTTTGGTCAGATTGGGGTACCAGGTCGCCTTGGTATCGGGGTCGTCGGGCAGCTTCGACCAGGCGACGAAGGCGGCGACTCCACGCGCCGGGCGATAGCAGTCATAGATTTTGAGCGTGAGGCCCTTGCTGTGCAGATCGGCCTGCACTTTTTGCAAGGCCTCGGCCGCCTGCCGCAGCAGCACGCATTCCGGCGCGTCGTAGCCGTCTACCGGCTTGCCCGTGAAGTTGTGGCTTCGGGCGTAGCGCATGTCTTGGTGAATGGTCGGGTCGATGTCGCGCAGATAGACGAAATCGTCCGGCATGGCGTCGGCGGCGAGCGCCGGCGCCGCGATCGCTAGCGCGACCAGCACGGTAAGGCGGTGAGCCATGCGCTCCGGTAGCACGCGCGACATAAAAAAACTCCCCGCTTGAGGGCGGGGAGTGGAGAGTTTTGGGGGACTGACATGACTGGCCGAAGCCAGTCGGTGTCGGACCATTAGCAGGGAACTGCCGGCGTTCTTACGGCACGAGCGGAGAGATTACCGGCGTCTTCTCACCGCCTACCCCAACAACGCAGGGCGGCCATAAGCACGGACCATTTGTTTACCTCAATCGGCGGGCGATCACAAGTGAAACCGACCGTGGCATTTTTGCTACAGTCAATCAAAAACGAACAGTCGAAAAGCCCTATTTTTTGCTGAAATCGGGCGCCGGCCGCGTCTCGCTTTTGGCGATGATCACGTCTTCCAGCGGGGGCTCGAGATGGGGCCGTCCCTTAATGCCGATCTCGAGCAGCAGGTCGAGTGGCCCGCCAATCATGATCAGATGCTCGACGTCGTCCCGGCGCACCAGGAGCAATTTGCGCTTGGCGTCGACCGAGGCCGTCTCGACCACGCCGAGTCGCTTGTCCCGCGGCCGCAAGAACCCCTGCGCGCTGGAGTGGCCGGTGACGAAGGCCCTGAAGGCCCAGACCATCAGGGCGCCGATCGCGATCACGAACAAGGTGGCCGCGACCGCGAGCACGAGGAAATTGAGATCGACCATGGCGAGCGTCCTACCCAACCCGCGTTAACAGCTCATTAACCACGCCCGGCCGGTACCATTAAGGCGGCGCGCGCGCCGTGCCCAGGCTCTCAAGTCGCAAACGACGCACCCGCCCCCCGCGACATTGTCCCTAAATACATTTCGAATCGGCTATTTTGCTTGTCATGACCGATATCGACGCGCCGATGCGCTATGCCTCGCCGGCCACCGACCTCCCATCGCGCGACGGCAGCGTGGGTCTGGTGGTTCTGCTCGCGCTGGCCCTGGCGGTCGCCGCCGTCGGCCTCGCCATGGTGTCGCGCGAGATGGCCGAGCCGTTCGTGCTCGCCATCCTCGCCGGCCTGGCCGTGGTCGGCGTGTTCTGCCTGTTCGCCGGCGCCGTCGGCATCCTCCATTTCGGCGGCCGGCATGCGCGCAACGACGTCACCAAGGCCTTTGTCGACAATCAGCCGCAAGGGGCGCTGATCGCCGACAGCGCGGGGCGGGTGCTCTACGCCAATGAGGCCTATCGCGATCTGCTCGGACTTGAGCAGGAAGCGAGCGTGCCCGCGCCCGACCGCGCCTTTGCCGGCAACCCGCATCTGGCGGAGGCGATCTTTCGCCTCGCCCGCGCCGCACAGCAGGGCCGCAGCCTGAAAGAGGAATTCCGCTTGCCGCCGCCGGGCGAGGGCGAGGAGGAAGAGGCGGGGCTTGCCCCGCGCTGGTTCCGCATCTCGGTCCAGCCGATGCCGCCCGATCCGCGCTCCGGCCGCAAAGGGGCGCTCACGGTGTGGCAGGTCGACGAGATCACCATGGATCGCGCCCGCGAGGAGGCGAGCTTCGCCAAGGTGCAGGCGGCCATCGCCTATCTCGACAGCGCGCCGGCCGGCTTCTTCACCGCCGATGCCGACGGCACGATCGAATATCTCAATGCCACGCTGGCGCAATGGCTCGGGCTCGACCTGTCCGAGGTGGCCGGCCGCGCGCTTAAGCTGTCCGAGATCATGTCGGCCGACAGCGCGGCGCTGATTGCGCCGAACGGCCGCGGCCAGGGGCAGGGCGCCACAAGGCGCTTCGATCTCGACCTGGTCAAGGCCGACGGCACCAGCCTGCCGGTGCGCATCCTGCATCGTCTGCTGCGGGCCGGAACCAGCGGCGGGCTCGCTCATGCGCTGGTGTTGAATCGCGGCCCCGGCGAGGCGGAAGAGGCGGGCGCTGCCGAGCTCAGATTTGCCCGGCTGTTTCACTCCGCTCCGATCGCCATCGCCACGGTCGACGCCAACGGCTTTATCAGCGCCACCAACGCCGCTTTCATGCGGCTGTTCGGCACGGCCGGCGACGACGGCGGCCAAATTAGCCTGGACAGCCTGGTCGAGCCCGACAGCCATCAGGCGTTGCGGCGCGCGCTCGATGCCGCCTTCGCCAGGCAAGGGTTGATCGAGCCGGTGGACATCGCCTTTTCCGGCGACAAGGAACGCAGCGGCCGGATCTACCTGAGCCCGATCGAGCAGACCGACGGCGACAACGAGGCGGCCATCGCCTACGCCATCGACACCACCGAGCAGCGCGCGCTCGAAATGCAGATCGCCCAGGGGCAGAAGATGCAGGCGGTCGGCCAACTCGCCGGCGGCATCGCCCATGACTTCAATAATATGCTGACGGCGATCATCGGCTTCTCCGACTTTCTGTTGATGAATCACCGCCCGACCGATCCGGCCTTCCAGGACATTATGAACATCAAGCAGAACGCCAACCGGGCCGCCGGTCTGGTGCGCCAGCTGCTTGCCTTCTCCCGCCAGCAGACCTTGCGCCCGCAGCTGCTGGCGCTGGGCGACGTGCTGTCGGAGCTGTCCATTCTGCTCAGCCGGCTGCTCGGCGAGAATGTCGAGCTCAAGCTCGACCAGGCCTCCGATCTTTGGCCGGTCAAGGCCGATCTCCATCAGTTCGAGCAGGTCATCATCAATCTCGCCGTCAATGCGCGCGACGCCATGCCCGACGGCGGCAAGCTCGTCATCCGCACCGCCAATATCAGCGAGCCGGATTCGCGTGAGCTCGGCGAGCGCCACATCACGCCGGGCGAATATGTGCTGATCGAGGTCAGCGATACCGGCACCGGCATGGCGCCGGAGGTGAAGCACAAGATCTTCGAGCCGTTCTTCTCGACCAAGGAGATCGGCCGCGGCACCGGGCTCGGCCTGTCCACTGTCTACGGCATCGTCAAGCAGACCGGCGGCTACATCTTCGCCGAGAGCGAGCCGGGGACCGGCACCGTCATGCGCGTCTACCTGCCGCGCTATATCGAGTCGGCGGCCGAAGTGGAGCAGGGCAAGATCGAGCGTCGCCCCGAGAAGCCCAAGGATCTGACCGGGCGCGGCACCGTGCTCTTGGTCGAAGACGAGGACGCGGTCCGAAGCTTCGCCGCCCGCGCGCTGGGCCAGCGCGGCTACCACGTGCTGCAGGCCACCACCGGCACCGAAGCGCTCGAAGTGTTCGCCAACCATCAAGGCGAGGTCGATCTGGTGGTGAGCGACGTGGTGATGCCCGAGATGGACGGGCCGACTTTATGCGAGCATCTGCGCCGCGAGCGGCCCGACCTCAAAGTCATCTTCATCTCCGGCTATGCCGAGGATTCATTCCGCCAGCATCTCGCCGAGAATGCGGACTTTATGTTCTTGCAGAAGCCGTTCGATCTGAAAGAACTGGCGGCCGCGGTCAAGGCCGCGCTCGAGGCCTGAGTTTCGGCGCCAATAGTCCCACTGTCATGGCCGGGCTTGTCCCGGCCATCCACGTTTTGGTGAGAATTCGCGGATGCCAGGCACATCGCCCGGGCATGACGCTTGGGGCGGTAGGACTTCCTTTCGCCTTCGCTTGCGTCTAGAGCAAGCCTAGTCCGCATTCACTGATTGGAGCGTTCGCGTGCCGGATTACGAGATCGTGCCGCCGGAGGAAGCCGGCGAAACATCGAGACGCCGCCGCGCCAAGCCGCGCCTGCCCGCGCTCACCATCGAGCGCTATGGTGGCCGGCTGATCTATTTCTGGTTCGGCATGCGCTTCGGCGCGCTGATGAAACTGTTCTGGCGCGGCAATTACAGCTTCACGCTGAACTGCCTCCCCGACACCGTGCTGTTGTTTCTGTGGGTGCCGTGGAACTCGCTGCTCTATTGGCTGTCCGAGGCGAAATACAAACTGCGCGCCGAGGCGCTTGCTCTCGATCAGCCGCCGGTTTTCGTCATCGGCCATTGGCGCACCGGCACCACGCTGCTGCACGATCTGTTCTCGGTCGATCCCAATCTCGCTTACCCCACCACCTTCGAATGTTTCTTCCCGCATCATTTCCTGCTGACCGAGGAGGTGCTCTCCAAACTGATGCGGCGCTTGCTGCCGAAGAAGCGGCCGCAGGACGACGTGCCGGTCGGCTTCGACCGCCCCCAGGAAGAAGAATTCGGCATGATGATGCTGGGCCAGGGCACGCCCTACCTCACCCATGCCTGGCCGCGGTTCGGTCCGGCCGACACCGACTATCTCGACTTCAAGGGCGTCTCGGAGCGCGAAAAGAAGACATGGGCCGATGCCTATATGTGGTTCTACCGCCGGCTCGCGCTCAAGCATGGGGGCAAGCGGTTGGTGATGAAGACGCCGGCCAATGCCGCCCGGCTCAAGCTGCTCACCCAGCTTTTCCCAGACGCCCGTTACGTTTATCTCGCCCGCAACCCGCTCAACGTGTTCCCCTCTACGGTCAAGCTGTGGCGCGCGCTCTATTCGGTGCAGGGCCTGCACAATCCGCCGCGCCTCGACCCCTGGCTCGACGACTACGTGCTCGACATGTTCGCGCGGCTGACCGAGGACTATGAAGAGGATCGCCATCTGATCCCCGAGGGCCGCCTGGTCGAACTGCGCTACGAGGATTTCGTCAAGGACCCGGTCGCCACCATGCGCGATATCTATCGGCGCCTCGACATTCCGAATTTCGACCAGGCCGAGGCGCCGATGCGCGAATTCTTACGCGATCGTTCCGAGCACAAGGTCTCGCGCTACGACATGCCCTTGCCGCTCAAGCGCAAGATCGTCGAGCGGCTCAAGCCCTATATCGACCGCTTCAACTATCGCGACGCGGTCGACAAGGCGCTGGCCGGCACGCCGTCGGCCAAGGCGCCGGTGCGCGAGCGCCAGTCGTCCTAATTTCCGACTAGGCGCGCCGAACGGCG
>JBBQXL010000030.1:0-24796 GCA_038209695.1 Hyphomicrobiales bacterium | reverse complement strand
CCGCCGAATTTCAGCACCAACAGGGCCATGGCCTCATTCCGGGCGTGCGGCCTGACAGCCACACAATAAGAGGGCCGGCCCTTGCGGGACCGGCCGGAAACGCTGGCCTTTCATACTGATTGCAACCGCGGCAAGCAACCTGGCTCTCAATGCTTCCGCGGGCGAGGGGCGCGCCTTGACAGGGAGCCGCGCGGCGGGGCCTTTGGTCTGCATGGCCGAGGCCCAGAACACCACGCTCGACGCCGACGAGGTCGCCCGTTTCGCCAGACTGGCCGGCGACTGGTGGGACGCCAATGGCCCGTTCAAGCCTCTGCACCGCATCAATCCGGTCCGTCTCACTTATATCCGCGACCGACTGTGCCGGACCTTCGGCCGCGACAAGAAAGCTGCCGCGAGCCTGGCCAAGCTCAAGGTGCTGGACATCGGCTGCGGCGGCGGGCTCGTGGCCGAGCCCTTGGCGAGGCTCGGCGCCGAGGTCACCGGCATCGACCCGGCGGCGGAGACTATCGAAGCCGCCAAAGCCCATGCCGAGGGCGCGCGGCTCGACATTACCTATCGCGCGGTCACCGCCGAGGCGCTGGCGGCGGAGGGCGCGGCATTCGACGCGGTGCTGTTGCTCGAAGTGGTCGAGCACGTGCCGGATGTGCCGCTGTTTCTCAAACAGGTCTCGCCCTTGGTGAAGCCGGGCGGACTCATGATCCTGTCGACACTCAACCGCACGCTCAAGGCCTATGCGCTGGCCATTATCGGCGCCGAGCTGATCCTGCGCTGGCTGCCGCTCGGCACCCATGACTGGTCCCGCTTCGTCACGCCCCACGAGCTGCGCGGCGCGCTGCGCGGCGCGGGCCTCACCCCCACCGACGTAACCGGCATGGTGTACAACCCGCTCGCCGACGAATGGCGGCTGGCGCGCGACAGCGATGTCAATTATTTCGCCACCGCGACGCGGGGCTAGGGCCGCGCGTTCAATCGCCGAGCATGGCCAAGGCGGCGCGGCGATCTCCGGGCTTCAATCTCAGAAACAGCGTGCGGGCGTTCTTGATATCCCGCTCGGAGCCGCTCTCGGCGGCGGCCTTGAGGGCGATCGTAGTGGGATGGGTTGGCCCGCAGATGAAATCCAGCGCCTTCGCCAAGCGCCCCATGGCGGCAGAATCGATCGCCTTCTCGTCCATCGGCGATGCCCTCACAGACCGGTCGGCACGGCCCGCTCGCCGGCCCGCTCCGGCCGGCGCGGCGTCAGTGCCGCGATGCGGAACCGATGATCAGTAACCGCGCGGTGCATAGCGGGGCTGGTTATAGCCCTGGGCGCCGTCCTGGAACCAGCGCCGCCCGAACAGGCCACGCCGCCGCTGGGGCCGCTGCTGCTGGTAATAATCTCCACGGTCGAACCACGGCGGGTAAGCCTCTTGGTCCCGGTTGCTCGGGCTCGCCACTTTCGGGCCCTCGCCGCCTTTGGTGATGCCGCTCAGCACGACCTGGACGTTCTCCAGGCCGGTTTCCTTCACCAGCGTGTACAGGGTGGTCGCATTGGCCGGAGACAGACGGACACAGCCATGTGAGGCGGCCGAACCGAGATGCTTCGTGTCCAGGCTGCCGTGGATGGCGTGGCCCTGCTTGGTGAAAAAGATCGCGTGGGGCATCGGCGCGTTGTCCCACTGCTTGCTGTACCACATCTCGTTCATGGACCCGGGCGTGTAGGTCCCCGACGGGGTGGAATGGCCGCTCATGCCGGTGGATACCGGCCAGGTATATTTCTGCACGCCGTCGACGAAGACGGTCATTTCCTGCTTGGCCTTGTCGACATCGACCAGGATGCTGGGTTTGGGCTTGTCAGCGGCCCCTGGCGCCGCGGCGGCGTCGCTATCGTCCTTGGCATCGTCGCCAGTTGCCGCGTCGGGCTCCTCAACACCCTCTTGATTCGAATCTTCGGTCACGGAGCCCGGCGCCGGGTCCGCATTGGTTTCGGTGGCGGCCACGGTGTCACCAGATCCCGCCGGCGACGGCGAGCCACCGGAATTGGTCTCGGCATAGGCCGGAAAGGCCAGCATCACCGCCAAAAACGGGACGACGAGCATGCTCCGAAGATGGGTGGAAGAGGCTGAGAGAGGCATGTTTTAAAACCCTGGTTGCGCAGAAACCAACGCCCGGCAGCCTTCTAAATAGGAGTCCTTGAAGGCATTACCAGGGCACAGCATCGACATTTTGTACACGCGAGGAACCAACAAGAGGTTACCTCCGAAATGTAACGTCTCTCTGTCAGTTTCGATCCTTAGGCTGAGGCTGAGGCCCGAAATTCCCGTCAGGTGCGATATTTTCGCATCATCAGGCCTCGCGCCGCTCCCGGTGAGATGTGGCCGCGACGATCTCGACCTCGAAGGCGCGGTCATGCTTGAGCGCCGGGATGCGGGCGCGGGCCTCGGCTGAGGCGGCAAGGTCGATATCGGCGAACACCACGCCCGGCTCCTCGCCGCCCTCAGCCAAAATCTCGCCCCACGGCGAGACGATCAGGCTATGGCCGAAGGTGGTCCGTCCGTTCTCATGCAGCCCGCCTTGGGTGGCGGCCAGGACGTAGGCACCGGTCTCGATGGCGCGGGCGCGGATCAGCACATGCCAATGCGCCTCGCCGGTCTGTTTGGTGAAGGCGGCCGGCACGGCGATGAACTCGGCGCCGGCGGCGGCCAGCGCGCGGTAGAGCTG
Organism: Hyphomicrobiales bacterium; assembly: GCA_038209695.1. Lineage (GTDB taxonomy): Bacteria > Pseudomonadota > Alphaproteobacteria > Rhizobiales > Methyloligellaceae > Methyloceanibacter. Next base: position 22,099 of record JBBQXL010000030.1, on the reverse strand, counting down.
CGGGAAGCGCAAATCGTAGCAGATGGACAGGCCGAGCCGGCCGAATGGCAGATCGGCGAGCACCGCCTTGCCGCCGGGGCGTGCATTATGGGATTCGCGATAGCTCTCGCCGCCGGCAAGGTCGACGTCGAAAAGATGCAGCTTGTCGTACTGCGCGGCGATCCGGCCCGCTTGATCGATGAGATAAGAGCGGTTGGCGACGGCCGTGTCGTCGAGCTTGATGGCGAGCGAGCCGATATGGAGAAAAATGCCGAGCTCGGCGGCGAGCGCGCGCAGGTGCTTGAGCGGGACGCTGGTCTGTTCAGGCTCGGCCGCTTCCAGAACCAGTTTCGGCACGAGCTCCATGAAGGCGGTATTTTCCGGCGTCTGCACATAGACGGCGCCGCCTTGGGCCGCACGCCGGATCAAGGTCTCGGCCTGGTCGAGATTGGCGGCGACGGAGCGGCTGGAGCGGAGCTGCACCAGGCCGGCGCGGAAGCGTTTGGTGCTCATGGGTCGCCTGCGGAAGCGACAGCCTCCGGCGCGGGGGCGTCGGGCGGGTTGGCCAACCAATCGTCGAGCTTGCCCGCGTGTTCGATCATGGCGAGCTCGTCATAGCCGCCGACATGGCGCCCGTGGATGAAGATCTGCGGCACGGAGCGCGCACCCTGGGCGCGGTCGATCATCTCGGCGCGCTTGTCGTGATCGGCGGACACGTCGATCTCCTCGAAGTCGAGCGCCTTGTCGGTGAGCAGCCGCTTGGCCGCGCGGCAATAGCCGCAGAAGGGCGTGGTATAGAGCACGATGCGCGTCATGCCTAAATAACTGGGCTGCAGAAGCTCCGTGCGCAAGCCTTTCTCCTTCACCTCTCCCCGGCGGGGAGAGGGGGAAGGTGGGTCTGGACCCAGCCACCCTCAAAGCAAGAAGGCAGTCGGCTCGACCACCCGCGCCAGCGCCAAGATGTCGACCCGCGCCGCCCCGGCCCGCCGCAAGACCCGGGCGCAGGCCTCAGCCGTCGCTCCGGTGGTGATGACGTCGTCGATCACCACGATTTTGGCCTTCTTGACGCGGCCGGCGAGCGACTTGTCGACCCTGAAGGCGCCGGCAACGTTGCGCCGCCGCTGATCGGCGGTGAGGCCGACCTGGCTCGAGGTCCGCCGCACCCGCTTCAGCACCGAACAGTTCGACGGCATGGCCGGTGAGCCGTCCTAGCGCCAGAGCGAGCATGGCCGACTGGTTGAACCGCCGCGACCACAGCCGCGAGCGGTAAAGCGGCACCGGCACGATGAGGTCGGCGTCGGCGAGCAGCTCGGCGCCGGCCTTGGCGAGCCAGCGCGCGAACAGTGGCAGTCCCTCCTGCCGATCCCGATATTTGAAGCTCTGGATAAGCTCGCGCATGGTGTCCGAATAGCGCGCCGCGGCCCGGGCGCGGTCGTACACTGGCGGCGTGGCGATCGCCGCCGCCGACAGCAGCGGCTCGCCCGCCTCATAAGGCAGGGGCACCCCGAGCCGGGCGCAAAGCGGAGGCGTGATGAAATCGATGCTGGCGAAGCAGTCGCCGCAGTGGCCGCCGACCCGCTGGCGGCAGGAGATGCAGACCGGCGGCAACAGGAGGTCGGCGATGCGGCCGAGCAACGGGCGCAGCAAGCCGGCGCTTGCCCGTATGGTCGCGGGTGGAGCGGGCGGCGCCTCCAAGCTTAGCTCAGCCTCGCCGATCGGCATGACGCCATGATAGAGCCGGAAGCGCCCAAGCTCAAACAGCGGAGCGATAGTCCCTCATGAGCGACGAACGGCTGCTGTTCGACCGCAAGCTGCTGCGCCAGCGCCGCGCGCGCTTTGCCCATGAGATCGAGGCCCGCCAGACGGTGCTCGCCCATGTCGCGCGCGAGTTGACCGAGCGGATCGAGCTGATGCTCAGGCCGTTTCCGCTGGCCCTCGATCTCGGCGCCTATCATGGCCTGCTCGGGCGCAAAGTGGCCGAACTCCCATCGGTCGGCGCGATGATCTATGCCGAGAGCGCCTTCGCCTTTGCCGCGAGCTGCCCACGCCCGGCGCTGGTGTGCGACGAGGATTTGCTGCCGTTCAAGGATGCGAGCCTCAATCTGATCGTGTCCGGCTTGGCTCTCCATCGCGTCAACGATCTGCCCGGCGCGCTCATCCAGATCAGGCGCGCTCTGGCGCCGGACGGCTTGTTCATGGCGGCGCTGCTCGGCGCCGGCGCGCTGGCGGAGTTGCGAGAGGCCCTGATCGAGGCCGAGGCCGAGACCGAAGGCGGAGCGAGCCCGCGGGTGGCCCCGTTCGGCGATGTGCGCGCCTATGGCGCGTTGCTGCAACGCGCGGGCTTCGCGCTGCCGGTGGCCGACGCCGAGACGCTCACCGTGCTCTATCCCAACCCCAGCGAGGTGATGCGCGAAATCCGCGCGCTCGGCGGCGGCAATGTGTTGCTCGCCCGGAGCAAGCGGCCGCTGGCACGCCGCACGTTGGCGCGGGCGGAAGAGATCTATCGGATGCGCCACAGCACGCCGGACGGACAGGTGCGGGCGAGCTTCGAGATCGTCTATCTCAGCGGCTGGGGGCCCCACCAAAGTCAGCAGAAGCCGCTCAAACCGGGCAGCGCCGCGCGGCGTCTCGCCGACGCGCTCGGAACTGTCGAGCAGCCCGCCGGCGACAAGGCGGCCTTTCCGATCGAGACGAAAGGCGCGCGAAAAAAGGATTGATCCCCTAGGGAGGGCTGCATGGCACGCGTCTCCGTAGCGATGGCGCTGGCTGCGTTGGTCGCCTCAATCGTCTGGCTGCTCGTCCCGCGAGGCGGCATTCCGGCCGTCGTGGCGCCCGGCGTCCAGGCCCAGTTGGTGGCAGCGGACTTCAATTTTCTCGAGGGTCCTGTCGGCACTGAAGACGGCGGCCTGTACTTCACCGATTTGCCTACCAACAAGATTTACCGCCTCGATCCCGGCGGCCTGATCTCGGTCGCGCGTGGGGAGAGCGGCCAAGCCAACGGCCTGGCGTTGACCAGCGACGGCGCTCTGCTGGCCGCCGAGATGACCGGGCGGCGCATCAGCAAGTGGAGCAGAACCGGCGCGGTGGCGATGATCAGCGACCGCAGCGGCGGCGATGAGTATATGGCGCCGAACGATCTGATCGCGGACGCGCAAGGCGGGATCTATTTCACCGATCCCGGCAAGTTCGGCGAACCCGCCCCTCGCACGGCCTATGTGTACTACCTGCCGCCTGGCTCGAAGGAGCCGGCGGTGGTCGACGATCAAATTCTGCGCCCCAACGGGATTGCCCTGACCCCCGACGGCAAGACGCTGATCGTGTCCGATACGACCGGCGATGCCGTGTTCGCTTATGATGTGCAGCCCGACGGCACGGCCAAGAACAAGCGGATGTTCGCCAATTTGCGCGACATTCCCGCCGACAAGGAGAGCGTGGCCGACGGCATGGCGGTCGACCGGGACGGTCGTCTATATGTGACGACAAGGACCGGCGTTCAGGTGTTCGACGCCAAGGGCGACTATCTCGGCACGATCGAGGTGCCGCACATGCCGGCCAACGTCGCCTTTTCCGGACCGGACAAGCGGACGCTCTACATCACCGCCCGCAACGGGCTTTATCGCGTCGACATGCTCGCGCAAGGGCCGGACCGGCTCGGCAAATGACGCGCCGGGCGAAAGCGATCAGTTGGCGAAGATGGCTTGGGCTTTTTCAAACATGCCATTCACGCCGCCGCCGATCTCGAACACCAGCGCGACGATGGCGAGGGCGATGCCGGCGATCAACACGCCATATTCGATGGCGGTGGCCCCTGAGCAGTCGGTGGCAAACCGGCGCGCTGTCTGCGCCAAGCGGACTGAAGCACGCCGTACCTGCCCGATCCGCGTTGTGTTGATCATGGCCGTGTCTCTGAATCCACCAGCCTGGGCAACGCGAGCTTGAGCGGCTCATCGGCCGGCGGCATGTCGTAGAGGTGCAGCGTGTCGGGTTTCACCCACAACAGGTCCTGACCTTCATGCGCGGCCAGGCTGCCCTGCCAGCGGCGGCAGAGATAGACCGGCATCAGCAAATGGAAATCGGGATAAGCGTGGCTGGCAAAAGTCAGCGGCGCGAGATCGCTACTGGCGATGTCGATGCCAAGCTCCTCGTGAAGCTCGCGGATCAAGGCTTCCTCCGGCTTCTCCCCCGCTTCGACCTTACCCCCTGGGAATTCCCAGAGGCCGGCGAGCGGGCGCCCCGCAGGGCGCTTGGCTATCAGCACGGCGCCCTCCCGATCGAGGAGAACGCAGGCCGCGACAATGACGATCGGGCGCTTGCTGCCCTCGTTCATGTTCGCATCCGGAGGTTAATGCAGTTTTGTCTAAATACCCGACTCAAGACCGGTAGTCGGCATTGATGGCGATATAGCCGTGGGTAAGGTCGCAGGTCCATATGGTTGCCGCTTCCTTACCGACCCCGACATCTACGGTGATGGCGATGTCCGGGCCCTTCATATAGGCCGCGGCGTGGGGCTCGCGATAGGAGGGGGCGACGGCCCCGTTCTTGGCGACCAGAATGTCGCCAAGCCAGATGGCCAGCCGGTCGCGATCAGCCGCCTCTCCGGCCTTGCCCACGGCCGCCACGATCCGTCCCCAATTGGGGTCTTCGCCGGCAATCGCCGTCTTCACCAGCGGCGAATTGGCGATCGACCTGGCGATGGCCCGCGCGGCCTTCCTGGTCTCGGCGCCGGTCACTTTCACCGTCACGAATTTGGTCAGGCCTTCGCCGTCCTTCACGATCTGTAGCGCCAGGTCGTGCATTAATTCGTGCAGTGCAAAGCGGAAGCCGGCGAGTCTGAGATCGTTGCCGTTGGCGATGCGCGGGGCGCCGCGCGCGGTAGACCGCCCCGTGGCGAAGATCAGCAGCGTGTCGCTGGTGGAGGTGTCGCCGTCGATGGTGATGGCATTGAGCGTTTCATCGACCGCGGGATCGAGCGAGGCACGCAAGGCATGCGCCTCGATCGCCGCGTCGGTGAACAGAAAGGCTAGCATGGTGGCCATGTCCGGCGCGATCATGCCGGAGCCCTTGGCGATGCCGTTGATGGTGACCTCGACCCCATCGATCTCCGCCTTGCGGGTGGCGAGCTTGGGATAGGTGTCGGTGGTCATGATCGCGCGCGCCGCCTCGGCGAAGGCGTCGGGCTTGGCGTCATCCGCCAACGCCGCGAGCCGCGCGGTGATCTTGGCGGCATCGAGCGGTTCGCCGATCACGCCGGTTGAAGCGATGTAGACGTCAGGCACCAGGCAATCCGCCACATCGGCGGCGGCCTGGGCGGTGAGCTTCACCGCCTCCTCCCCGCGCTTACCGGTAAAGGCATTGGCGTTGCCGGAATTGACCACCAGCGCGCGGGCCATGCCGTGGGCGAGATGCTCGCGGCACCAATCGACCGGCGCCGAGGCGGTCTTCGACTGAGTCAACACGCCGGCGACGGTCGTGCCCGGATCGAACAGGGCGAGCAGCAGGTCGGTGCGGCCGGGATAGCGGATGCCGGCGGCGCCGGCAGCCAGGCGCACGCCGTCGATGACCGGCAGATGCGGCACCTGTTTCGGCGCAAACGGCGAGATCTTGTCCACGGGCCCCCTATGCCGAGCGGTCAGTTGTCGACGTCGAGATCCTCTGCACCATCGTCCGGCATCTCGCCCGGCGCAACGGCAGCGGCAGCGGCAGCGGCCTCCATCGCCTTCTTGAGCTCGGGATCGACCACCTCGATCTTGGCGGTGTCACGCAGGCCGGTCACCACCTCTTGCGCCTTGGCTTGAATGAGCTGGGCGACGATAGCCGCCTTGACCTGGTCGAAGGTGGGCAGCGCCTGGTCGCGCTTCTCCTCGACCTTGATGATGTGCCAGCCGAATTGGGTCTGCACCGGCTCCGAGATTTGGCCGACATCCAGCGCGAAGGCGGCATCCTCGAACGGCTTCAGCATTTGGCCGCGGGTGAAGAAGCCGAGATCACCGCCTTGGGCGCCGGTGTCTTTCGACTTCTCCTTGGCGATGACGGCGAAGTCCTCACCCTTCTTCAGCCGCTCGGCGACCTCCTTGGCCTCGGCCTCGGTCGTCACCAGGATATGGCGCGCATGCACCTCCTGCTGCGGCTTCACCTCGACGATCTGCTCGTCGAAGATCTTCTTGGCGTCGGCCTCGGTGACGGCGCCGCTGATCTTGGCGTCGAAGTAAGCATCGCGCAGCGCGCGGCGCTCGTGATATTTGACCCGGCCCGGGAACGTGTCGGTCTTGTCGAGATTGTCGGTTTGGCCGGCGCCGGCCATCAACTCGTTCTCGATGACATATTGCAACAGCACCCGCCGGCGGTCTCCCACCGGGAGACTGGCGAGCCTGGTCCCCACTTCGGAGGCGGCAAAATCGAGATCGGACTGCTTGATGTCGAAGCCGTTGACGCGCGCGACGACAGTGTCGTCAGCGGCGGCGGGCAATGGGACAAGACCGATGAAGGCCGCGACGAGCAGCCAGGCTGACAAGGTTTTCACGAGAATAGTCCTTATCTTCTGCTCGCCATAGGCTGCTCCAGGAGGCGCAGGCGAGCGGGTTGGGTTCGCTTCCCCGGCGCGGGTTTTAGACCCGAGGCGGGGGATTGCCAAGCGGCGAAGATCCCTCTCGGTTGACGGCAATGGGAAACTTCGATAGTTCTGGATATATGGAAATATTAGACTCTGTCGGCGCGCTGAGCGCGCTCGCCCAAGAGATCAGGCTTAAAGTTTTCCGCCTGCTGGTCCGGGCGGGTCCGTCCGGCTTGGCGGCGGGCGAGATCGCGCGGAAGCTCCAGGTGCCGGGCAACACCATGTCGACTCACCTCGCCATCCTCGCCCGCGCGCGGCTGGTCAATTCGCGCAAAGACGGCCGCTCGGTCATCTACGCGGTCGATCTGGCCGGGACCCGCGATCTGCTGTCGTTCCTGCTGGAGGATTGCTGCCGCGGCAAGCCGCAGCTTTGCGCGTCGCTGATCGAGTCGACGCTGGCCGATTGCTGCCCGACATAAAAGTGTCACCCGACTGATCAAAGAATGAGGGCCTCGACAGAGGAAACGCCCATGAAAGCCAAAAGCGCCAAAGAGCCTCTCAACGTCCTGTTCTTGTGCACCGGCAATTCGGCACGCTCGATCATGGCCGAGGCCATTCTCAACCGGTTGGGAGCCGGCAAGTTTCACGGTTTCAGCGCCGGCAGCCATCCCGCCGGCAAGGTCAACCCGCTCACTCTCAACATCTTGCGCAAGACCAATTACGACGTCGCCAAGCTGCGCTCGAAGTCGTGGGACGAGATCGCGGCAGCCGGCGCGCCGAAGCTCGATTTCGTGTTCACGGTCTGCGATGACGCGGCCAACGAGACCTGCCCGATCTGGCCCGGCCAGCCGATGACCGCGCATTGGGGTCTGCCCGATCCGGCCAAGGCCCAGGGCACCGAGGCCGAGCGGAATTTGGCGTTCGCCGACACCATGCGGATGCTCAATCAACGGATCGGCATCCTCGTCAATCTGCCGCTCGACAAGCTGAGCAAGCTGTCGTTGCAGAAACATCTCGACGACATCGGCGCTCTGCGCCGGGAGGCCCCGTCCAAAGAACCGGCCTAAGCCGCGGGACCCCTCGCGCGGAGCCGGTTTTGCGGGCTGCGCTCACAGTTGCGTTAGGCCCAGGGCGGCGAGGTTGCGTCGCGTTGACAAGGGTTGGCGGCCCTCTTATGTCTCACGAACGTTTGCTCCCCGGCATTTTTTGCACGCTTTCCTGAAGCTTTTGGTTGGGGATCGGGCACGAAAATCGCCTGCGCTCTAGAGGCTTAACAAGCAATGCTGTCCTTTGGCACCCTCGCCAGCAAGGTCTTCGGCTCAGCCAACGACCGAAAACTCAAGAAATACGACCCCGTGGTAGCGCAGATCAATGCGCTCGAGCCGGAGGTCGCGGCATTGTCCGACGAGGCCTTGCGCGCCCGCACCGCGAACTTCCGCGCCCGCGTGCAAGCCGGCACGCCGCTCGACGATTTGATCCCGGAGGCATTCGCCACCGTGCGCGAAGCGGCCAAGCGCACCCTCGGCCAGCGCCATTTCGACGTGCAGCTGGTCGGCGGCATGGTGCTGCATGAAGGCCGCATCGCCGAGATGAAGACCGGCGAAGGCAAGACGCTGGTCGCCACCCTGCCCGTCTATCTCAATGCGCTCACCGGGCGCGGCGTCCACGTCATCACCGTCAACGATTATCTCGCCAGACGCGACTCCGCATGGATGGGGTCCATCTACAAATTCCTCGGACTCTCCGTCGGCGTCATCGTGCACGAGCTCAGCGACCCGCAGCGCCGCGAGCAATATGCCTGCGACGTCACCTACGGCACCAATAACGAGTTCGGTTTCGACTATCTCCGCGACAACATGAAATACGCGACAAGCGAAATGGTGCAGCGCGAGCATTTCTACGCCATCGTCGACGAGGTGGACTCGATCCTGATCGACGAGGCGCGCACCCCGCTGATCATCTCCGGCCCGCTCGACGACCGCTCGGACCTCTACACCACCATCGACAAGTTCATTCCCAGGCTGGCAGCCGGGGATTTCGAGCTCGACGAGAAGACCCGCGTGGTCTCGCTCACCGAGGCCGGTAACGAGCGCGTCGAGCAGATGCTGAACGAGGCGGGGATGCTCAAGGGCGACTCGCTATACGACATCGAGAACGTCACCGTGGTTCACCACGTGCAGCAGGCGCTGCGCGCGCACAAGCTGTTCCAGCGCGACCGGGACTACATCGTCAAGGACGACGAGCTGATCATCATCGACGAGTTTACCGGGCGCATGATGCAAGGGCGCCGCTACTCCGAAGGCATGCACCAGGCGCTCGAAGCCAAGGAGAAGGTGTCGATCCAGCCCGAGAACCAGACGCTCGCCACCATCACTTTCCAGAACTTCTTCCGGCTGTACGAGAAGCTGGCCGGCATGACCGGCACGGCGGCGACCGAAGCCGACGAGTTCATGGACATTTACGGTCTCGACGTGGTCGAGGTGCCGACCAACATGGACATGATCCGCGCGGACGAAGACGACGAGGTCTATCGGACGGCGCAGGAGAAGTACCGGGCCATCATCGCGCTGATCAAGGAAGCGCGGACCCGCGGTCAGCCGATGCTGGTGGGCACCGTGTCGATCGAAAAATCCGAGATCCTGTCCGAGCTGCTCAAGAAGGACAAGGTTCCGCATCAGGTGCTGAATGCCCACTATCACGAGCAGGAAGCCCGCATCATCGCCCAAGCCGGCGTGCCCGGCGCGATCACCATCGCCACCAACATGGCGGGACGCGGCACCGACATCCAGCTCGGCGGCAATCTCGACATGCTGCTCGACGACTGGGTCGCCGGCGAGACGGAAAAGGGCGAGGCGCCGGTACCGGACCAGATCGCCAAAAAGCGAAAAGAGATCATGGCCGAGATCGCCAAGAAAAAGGAACAGGCGCTGCAAGCCGGCGGCCTCTATGTGGTCGGCACCGAGCGCCATGAAAGCCGGCGCATCGACAACCAGCTGCGCGGTCGTTCCGGCCGGCAAGGCGACCCAGGCCGCTCGCGCTTCTTTTTGTCGTTGGAAGACGATCTGATGCGCATTTTCGGATCGCAGCGCATGGATGGCATGCTGGGGGCGCTCGGCCTGAAGGAAGACGAGGCCATCGTCCATCCCTGGATCAACAAGGCGCTGGAGAAGGCGCAAGCCAAGGTCGAGGCGCGCAACTTCGATATTCGCAAGAACCTGCTCAAATTCGACAATGTGATGAACGATCAGCGCAAGGCGATCTTCGAGCAGCGCCGCGAGTTGTTAAGCGATGCCGATCTTAACGAGACCATCGCCGACATGCGCCATCAGGTCGTCGACGAGTTGGTCAACAAACATATCCCCGAAAAGTCCTATGCCGAGCAGTGGGACATTGGCGGCCTCAAGGAGGCGATGAAATCCGTCTTCGACGTCGACCTGCCGTTGGCCGACTGGGCGGCGGAAGAAGGCATCGGCGATAACGAGCTGCATGAGCGGCTGATCAAGGCGGTCGACGAGAAAACCGCCACCAAGGCGGCCAATATCGGCCCGCAAATCATGCGGCAGATCGAGCGGGCGGTGCTGTTGCAGACGCTCGACCATCTGTGGCGCGAGCATATCGTCATGCTCGAGCATCTGCGCCAGGTCATCGGCCTGCGCGGCTACGGCCAGCGCGACCCGCTGAACGAATATAAGAGCGAGAGTTTCACTTTGTTCGAGCACATGCTGGCGCGTTTGCGCGAGAGCGTGACCGGCCAGCTGATGCATGTCGAACTGAGCCATCGCGACGAGGTGCCGCCACTCGAGGGCGCCGAGCTTCCGCCGATGGAGGCGCACCATATCGATCCGACCACCGGCGAGGACGAGTTTGCGCTGGAGACCGCCGGCGGGCCGGGCAATGGCCGCGGCGCCGCCAAGCAAGCGCGTGCCCGCAAACCGGTCGCGGCCGCGGCGCCGGCCGTGAGCAAGGCCGATCCTTCGACCTGGGGCAAGGTCCAGCGCAACGCGCTGTGCCCATGCGGGTCCGGCAAGAAATACAAGCACTGCCACGGTACCTATAGCTAGGCGCGCGGCAATTCTTCCAGCGATGGAGGTAGAGCGACGCCGCTAGCTAGTGGCCGCTCGCATCGTCGATGTCGGAGCCGTCGTCCTGAACGGCGCGTTGCTCGTACCATTCGCCGCCGTAGTTGTCCGGCTGGTTTTGGCTCTGCTGCCGGAGCCATGGCAGGCTCCCGTCCCCGTCCGGTGCCGGCGCTGCCGTGCCTGAATCGGCGCCGACGTCCTGCGGGGGGGTTTCACTCGGGCCGAAACCGCCATAGGGGTCGCCGGCATTGGCGGCCGCCGGGGCGGCCAAGGTTGCAAGCGCTACCGCGCACGCCACGAGCGCTGTCCGAATTGTCATAAATCCCCCCCGGCAAACTTGTACGCAAACCAAGCGCCGTCATTTTATACGCAAAAGGCGCGACGTCATCCTATCGCATCGGGTGGCTCCGCAAATGCGACATGGTGCTGCCGGCAAGTGCCCGAAACGAGGAACCCACGGCCGGTTCGCGACTTTGTTAAGCAGCTCACGCCAAATGAAAATATGATCTCCCGAAATTTCGCACGCCAGGACACCAGGGGAAAATGACGCTCGACCAAGGTTTAGCCTTCGCCGTCATCATCGGCATGATGGCCATGTTTGTCTGGGGGCGCTTCCGCTACGACCTCGTGGCGGTGCTCGCTCTGCTGGCCGCGATCGCTGTCGGCATCGTGCCGGCCAACAGGGCCTTCACCGGCTTCAGCGACGACATCGTCATCATCGTGGCGAGCGCGCTGGTGGTCAGCGCCGCCGTGGCCCGGTCGGGCGTGGTCGAGCGCGCGGTCCGCATGCTCGGGCCCTACCTCACCACCCTCACAAGGCAGATCGTCGCCCTAGTCGGCTCGGTGACCTTGCTCTCGGGCTTCGTCAAGAATATCGGGGCGCTGGCGATGCTGATGCCGATCGCTTTCCAACTTGCGCGCCGGACCGGAACCTCTCCCTCCACGCTGCTGATGCCGATGTCGTTCGGCGCGCTGCTGGGCGGCATCGTCACCCTGATCGGCACCTCGCCAAATATCATCGTGTCGCGGGTGCGCGAGCAGATCCTGGGCGAGCCGTTCGACATGTTCGACTTCACCCCGGTTGGGGCGGGCATCGCCATTGTCGGGGTGATCTTCCTCACCTTCGGCTGGCGGCTGCTGCCGCAGGACCGCAAGGGCGCGGTGTCGATGGACGCCGCCTTCAATCTCGAAGGCTATACCACCGAGGTGACCGTGCCCGAAGACTCGCCTGCCGCCGGCGTGACGGTGAAGGCGCTCGAGGAGCTGGGCGAGAACGAGATCGAGGTGATCACGCTGCTCCGGGGCCGCGCCAGGCGCTACGACCCCGCCGGCAATATCACGATCAAGGCCGGCGACACGCTCATTCTGAGGGGAGAGCCGCAGGCGCTGGAGCGCATCGTAGCGCTGGAAAAGCTCCAGCTGCTGCGCGGCGAGAAGGCCGACCAGGACACGCCGAACGACGACACCGGGGTGATGGAAGCGGTGATCACCCCCGATTCTCAGCTGATCGGCAGCTCCGCCGGCCAGCTCAAACTGTTCGATCGCCACGGCGTCAATCTGTTGGCGGTCAGCCGCAGAGGACGGCGCATCTCCAATCGTCTGCGCACGGTGAAGCTCCGCGCCGGTGACGTCATCGTGCTACGCGGCGACCTCACCACCATGCCGGAGACGCTGGGCGAGCTGCATTGCCTGCCGCTGGCCGAACGCGATCTTAATATCGGCCGAAAGGGCAGTCTCATTCCAGTCGCCGTGCTGACGGCCGCGATGACGCTAGTCGCCTTCAATCTGGTGCCGGTGGCAGTGGCGTTTTTCGGCGCCGCTGTGGTGCTGCTGGTGGCCGGCTCGCTGTCCTTGCGCGACGCCTACGAAGCGATTGAATGGCCGATCCTGGTCATGCTCGGGGCGCTGATCCCGGTCAGCGACGCGTTGCGCACCACCGGCGGCACCGAGCTGATCGCCTCATGGCTGTCGAACACGGCCGCCCCGCTGCCGGCGATCGGGGCGCTGGCGCTGCTGTTGGCCGCGGCCATGGCGGTGACGCCGTTCCTCAACAACGCCGCCACCGTATTGGTGATGGCGCCGATCGCCGCCAGCTTCGCGCACCGGCTCGGCTACAATCCGGATGCCTTCCTGATGGCGGTCGCCATCGGCGCCGCGTGCGACTTCCTCACGCCGATCGGGCATCAATGCAATACGCTGGTGATGGGGCCGGGCGGCTATCGGTTCGGCGACTATTGGCGGCTCGGCCTGCCACTGTCGCTGATCGTGCTTGGCGTCGGTGTGCCGCTGATTGCCTTGTTCTGGCCGGTCTCGCCTTAAGGCGTTTCGGCGATCTCGGGCGGGCAGCGCTCCTCGACCAGCGGGGTGATGCTCCCGGCGCTGTCGGCCTCGGACACGTAGTGGCCTTTGCACACGCTGACCACCGGCGGCACGTGGCTGCTCTCGAACAGGTCGTAGCCCTTTTTCAGCTCGGTCCAGAACGCCTCCCATTTCGCGCCGCGATGGAGGGCCAGGTTGCGGTCGGTCATGCGGAACGGAAAGGCGTGCACCGCGAAGCGCGGCTGACCCTTATCGAGGGCCGCCGTTACCATCCGCCAGATTTCGTCGACTACAGGATGCGTGACGGCGTAACAGCCCACCGAGGCGCAGCCGCCATGAACCATCAGGAACGAGCCGGTGCGTCCGTGCGCCTGGTCGTACCGATTGGGGAAGCCGAGACTGAACGAGCGATGCATGACGCTGTTCGGATTGAGCTGCTCGGCGTCGACCGTGTAGAAGCCCTCCGGCGCCTGAAGGTCGCCTTCCTTCAGCTTCGGCCCGAGTCGTCCGGACCACCGGCAGATCGGATAGGTGGCGAAGTGCTCGAAGCGCCCGTCCTTCTCGACCCACAGCTCGAGTTCCGATTCGAGCTTGAAGATGCGGATATAGACCGGCACGCCCAGCGCTACGCGGTGCGAAGCGAGCCGCTGGTCGAGGCGGTCGAGATCGGGTGTGCCGGGCAAGGACTCGCCGGCGCGGAAGCGGTCCTTATAGTCGCTGCGGGTCAGGTAGATCTGGGCGCGGTCGATCAGCTCGCGCCCCTGGGGCGTCAGCAGATAATAGCCCGCGCCCGCCAGCGCGATCACGAGGATGAGTGCGAGTGCCCGCATAAGCTACGGAGTATAAGTCCTCCGCGTCGGAATTCTGAGGTCTGAATCCGGATTAGACTTAGCTACCGGCCCGGCGTGGCGGGGCCGAGCGTGAAGGCGCTATAGGGCGGCCTCGACGGTCCGAATGAGAGGCCGAGCACGCTGCCAAGCGGCTTGGCGAGAGCGGTCTTGCTCTTGCCGGCCGGCTTGGCCGATGCCTCTTGCTGGACCGGGGCGCGCGGAATCGGAAGACGCTGATAGGCCGGGCATGCGCCGGTAGGACTAGGCCGCACATCGCTGGTGAAGGCGGCGTTGATCAGATAGCGCTTCTCGCACACCGCGATCTTGGGCGGCAGGTGGCTGATCTCGAAATAGTCGTAGCCTTCCTTCAGGTTCTTCCAGAAGTCGTACCACTTGTCGTCCTTATGCGCGGCCATGTTGGCTGCGGTCATGCGGAACGGGAAGGCCTGGATCTGAAACGCGGGCTGTCCACCCTGGAGCGCTTCGCGGGCGAGATTGAAGATCTCCTCGACCACAGCGTCGGTCATGGCGTAGCAGCCCGCCGAGGTGCAGTCGCCATGCACCATGATGTTCTGACCGGTGCGGCCATAGGCGCGGTCATAGGAGTTGGGGAAGCCCACATCGAAGGAGAGGTGGTACTTGCTGCGCGGGTTCATCTGGTCGAGCGATACCAGGTAGAAGCCTTCCGGCGCCTGGCGGTCGCCTTGCGCGACCTTGGGCCCCAGCGAGCCCGAATAGCTGCAAATCGGATAGGTCTTGAACAGGTAGAAGCGCCCGTCGTCCTTGGCCTTCCACACTTCGAGCTCCGACTCGGCCTTGAAGATGCGGATGAGGACGGGCGACTGTTCGGTCATGCCCTTGTCGGCGAGCAGCGCGCGGGTCTGCGGCGACAGCGGCTTCAAATAAGGCGGCGAAAAATTCCCGCAGCCGGACAACGCGGCGGCAAAAGCCACCACGCCCGCCAAAATTACGGCCGTGACATAGTTCGAACGAAGCATACGGAGTGCCCCTCGCGCACCTCGGCCAAGATCAACGGTGAGAGGTTAAATCGAAGTTAGCGCTTCCCTAGCGCTGGCCCTTCGGCTCCCCCCGATTTGGCGGCATTATACGCTTGCTCAGCTTGCAGTTGGACTCAAATAGTGGCGCTTTTTTGGGCGAGTCGGCTATTGGGCGCTACGGCCCATGGCCAGGAATTTTTCCCGCCTTTCCTGGCGGATCTGGGCCGGGGAGAGGTCGTCATACTCGGCCAGCGCCTGGACGATGGTGTCGCCGGCGGCCCGCACCACCTCCACCCCGTCGCGATGTGCCCCGCCGATCGGCTCGGGGATGATGCCATCGATAATACCGAGCCTGAGAAGGTCCTGGGCGGTGATCTTCATATTGGTGGCGGCATCCACCGCGCGCGCCGAGTCCTTCCACAGGATCGAGGCGGCGGCCTCGGGCGACGCCACCGTGTAGATGGAATGTTCGAGCATGTAGATCCGGTTGGCCGTGGCGATGGCCACCGCCCCGCCCGAGCCGCCTTCCCCGATAATGACCGAGATGATCGGCACTTGCAGGCTAAGGCAGCAATCGGTCGAGCGGGCGATGGCCTCGGCCTGGCCGCGCTCCTCGGCGCCGATGCCGGGATAGGCGCCGGCGGTATCGACCAGGCTCACCACCGGCAGCCGGAAGCGGTCGGCCATCTCCATCAGGCGCACTGACTTGCGGTAGCCCTCGGGCCGGGCCATGCCGAAATTGTGCTTGATGCGGCCCTCGGTGTCGGAGCCCTTCTCATGGCCGATCACCAGCACCGAGCGGCCGGACAGACGGCCGATGCCGCCGATGATGGCCTGGTCTTCGGCAAAGGAGCGGTCGCCGGAGAGCGGCGTGAAGTCCTGCATCAGCGTATCGATATAATGCCGGAAATGGGGTCGCTCGGGATGACGGGCGACTTGCGTCTTCTGCCACGGCGTGAGCTCGGAATAGGTCGCCTGCAGCGCGTCGCGGGCCTTGGTCTCGAGCCGCGCCAGCTCCTCCTCGATCGGCACGGAGCGCTGCTCGAGCGTTTTCAGCTCGGCGACCCTGCTTTCGAGCTCGGCGATCGGCTTTTCGAAATCGAGATAGGTACGCATCCGGCTTGGCTATGCCCCTGGGATCGAAGTCCCGGAAGATTTTTCGACGAGACAAATAAGGCAACGGGAATGTGGTTGTAAGTGGCCTTGGCGCGGGACCCTGTCAACCGATCATGCGCCAGGGCCGAGTTTAGCTCCGCTTGGTTAAATGTGCCTGAGCGAGTGGATGATGCTCCTCAACCAGACGGCGCAGCCGTTCCTCGATGACATGGGTATAGATCTGGGTGGTGGAGATGTCGGCATGGCCGAGCAATTGCTGCACCGTGCGCAAATCGGCGCCCCGCTCCAGCAGATGGCTGGCAAAGGCGTGACGGAGGACGTGCGGCGAGACGCGAGCAGGCTCGATGCCGGCGGCAAGTGCGAGACCCTTCAACTCCTGGCCGAAGCGCTGGCGGGTGAGATGCTGGCCCGCGGCTGACGGAAACAGCCAGGGCGACGCGCCCTTCCCCTTGACCTCGGCGGCGCCGACCGCGGCGAGATGGGAGAGCAGCGCCGCCCGCGCCGTCTCGTTCAACGGCACCAGCCGCTCGCGGCCACCTTTGCCCTTGATGGTGAGCACCCGGTCGTCGGCGACGAGCACGTTGCGCGGCAGCGCGATCAGCTCGGATACGCGCAAGCCGGTGGCGTAGAGGGTTTCGAGCGCGGCATAGAGCCTGAGCGCGCGGCGCTTGGCCGTGCCGTCCGGCGCCCGCTCGCTCGCCTCCTTGGCGGTATCGAGCAAGGTCTCGACTTCGGCGAGCGACAAGATTTTGGGAAGCGGCCGTCCGAGCCGCGGACTGTCGATGGCGGAGCAAGGATCGTCGTCGCGCATGCCCTCGGCGAGGAGGAAGCGGAAGAACTGGCGGATGGAAGAGAGCTTCCGCGCGCGGGACGTGGGCGCCAATCCCCTGCGCGCGAGGGCGGCGAGGTGGGTGCGGAGATGATCGGCCGAGGCGGTCGTCGCGGTGCCGCCCTTGGCGGCAAGAAAGGCGAGGAACTCCGACAGATCGCGGGTATAGGCCTCGATGGTATGGGCCGCCGCGCCGCGCTCGGCAGAAAGCATGTCGAGGAACAGCGCCAGTTCGGACGTCCCGTCGTCGCGCGATCGTTTGGCAGCGGCCAAGGCTCAGGCCTTTCCGGGCGAGGGCCAATGGGCGTAGAGCGCCTCGAAGCCGAGACGGCGCGCCTCGGTGTCGAGCCCGACCCGCTTCAGCGCGCGCAGCGTATCGCCGAGCGCGATGAGATGGGCCCCCTTGGCCCCGTTGCGGCCCAGCACCGCGGCGGCGATCAGCACGGTGCGCCCGACCTCGCCGGCATCGGCGGCCTGCTTCAGGCTGGTCAGCGCGCCGGTCGGCGGCAGATCGCCGTCATTGGGCTGAGGCGTCTTGCTGGCTTCGTCCCATAGCGGAATCGGCACCTCGTAGCTGAGCGCGTCGAGCACGGTGACCAGGCGGTGCAGCAAAGGCGGCGGCAGACCGCCGTTCAGCGCGACGGTCACGCCCTCGGCAAGCGCCGCCTCGGCGCGCGGACCTTGGGGGTCGCTCGCCGCGAGCAGGAGCTGCCAGCTCTGCACGCGCGCGCCGCCGGCATCGACCCAGGCCCAGGCGCTCGGCTCGTCGCCGGCGAGAGCCGCGACCCTGATTCCGGTCTCGGCGAATGAAGCGGCCTGCGGGTCGTCCACCAATCCCGCGCTGGCCTGGGCCAGAGCTTCGGCGATCGGCACCTCGATATCCTGATCGCGGGCGCTGGCTAGAAGTGCGGCGATCGACGCGGCGCGAATCTTGGCGGAGGGCGCGCTCTCGAACGCCGCGAACAGCCGTGCCCGCAAGGCCGGTCCCGACTGCGCCGTTTTCGGCAGCGCCTGCGCGGCCTCGCGATAGGCGCGCGCCAGTTCCTCGCCGGCGATGATGTTGAGCGCGGCAGCCCGCTCGGCCGACGTCACCCGAAGCTCGGCCGGCGTCGACTGGTCATGGGCGAGCAAAAACAGCAGCTCCGGCTCGGCCTTGGCGGCGAGATCGGCGCCCGGGCGTTTGCCGCCGAGAGTGAGAAAGAGATAGTCGATGACCGCCATTTGTTTGGGAAGGGGCGGCGCCGGCGTCGAAAGCTTGCTCAAGCGGGCGATCGCGGCCGCGGCGAGACTCACGGGGGCGCCGCCATCGCGCGCCAGTTGGAGGGCCAGCTTCGCACCCGGCAAATCGCCCCGCGCGGCGGCGCAGTAGACCGGCACGAGCAGCGCCTGTTGCCCCGGCGTCGCGCCGAGCCGGACCTCGCAGGCGTCGTCCTGACGCCCTGATGCCAGCAGCGCCAGCGCATAGCGGCCAAGCGTGCCGGGCTCGTTGACCGCTACCGCGCGGTTCAGTAGCTCGGTCGCTTCGACCACGCGGCCGGCGCGCCCCAGGGCATCGACGCGCAGGACCAGATCGTCTCCGCCCATCTGATCGCCGGCCGCCAGCGCGCGGGCGATCAGCGTCGCTAGGGCCGGCGACGGCGATGGCAGCGGCGTGGCGGCTAGCAGACGCTCGAGCGCGGCCGCATCGACCCCGCGCCATAAATCGTAAGGCAACGGGCTGATCGCAGCGGCCGGTCCGCCCGCCTGAGGCGCAAATCCCGGTGGGGCAAAGGCTGGCGGCACGGGAAAGCCGGGGCCGGATTGCGGTGCGGGTCTCGCCTCGCCTAGATCGGGGGCAGCAGCACCCGGCAGCGGCGGCAGCTCACTGCGCTCGACGGCCTGAGCCCTTGCTCGGGGCAGGCTCGTCAGAGTCGGGCTCCACAGTAGCGGGGACAGCAGTAATATTGCCGGCATCAGCGCTAGGCGTAGAGGCCGTCGTCTCCTCGATCCGGCCCTTGACGTTGCGCAAAGCCTTGGAAATTTCTTTCGGCTCCGGCTGAAAGTATTCCGCGAGCACATAGAGGCTTCCCGCGATGACACCGGTGATCATCCCCAAAATCATCAGGAAACGAAACAGTGTTGGCATGAGGCGCTCGTGTTCCTAACGGTCTATTAGTCGCGAACAGGGCGTCATTATGACTCAAAAAGCGCCCAGCGCCTTATCCTCGTTGCCATCATGGACGATTCGACAGGGGGCTGTCAGCATGGGAAATTCCCGCTTTCCGCGAGTCGTTCGCCGATCGCCGACGCGGCGGCATCCTACCACTTTCAGACTACGGGATGAGTCTAGGGCTGACCGAGCATAACAAAGCGGACAAGCAGGAGCGGTTGGCGCGGATTCGCGAGGCGCTTGGACCGCGAAGCATCGTGCTGATCGGACTGATGGGCGCGGGCAAGACCGCCGTGGGCCGGCGGCTGGCGAACCGGCTCGAACTCCCGTTCATCGACGCCGATAATGAGATCGAATTGGCCGCCGGCACCAGCATCAGCGAAATCTTCGCCCAGCATGGCGAAAGCTATTTCCGCCAAGGCGAGCGCAAGGTGATCAAGCGGCTGCTGGAAGGCGGTCCCCAGGTGCTCGCCACCGGCGGGGGCGCCTATATGACCGCCGAAACCCGGGCCAATATCAAGGCGCGCGGCCTCTCGGTGTGGCTCAAGGCCGACCTCAAGGTGCTGCTCAAACGGGTCGGGCGGCGCGACAACCGGCCGTTATTGACCGGCAACGACCCCGAAAAAGTTATGAAAAGACTGATAGAACAGCGCTATCCCGTCTATGCCGAGGCCGATGTGACGGTGGAAAGCCGCGATGTGCCCCATGATGTGATCGTGGCGGCGGTCATCGAGGCGCTGGCGGACAAGCTCGGCTGCAAGGCGAAAGCGGACAAGGTTCAGGGCCGCAAGAAGGTGAAATGATGCGCGACGGCGCGACCGCCTTGGCCTCAGGTCAAGGCGAGACGACCATCGAGGTGACGCTTCCAGGACGGAGCTATCCCATCGTCATCGGTACGGGGCTGATCGCCTCGGCCGGCCGCCGCATCGCGGCGGCGCTGCCGGCTGCGCGCTGCGCGGTGGTGAGCGACGACAACGTGGCGGCGCTTTATCTCGGTCCGCTGCGAGCAAACCTCGAGCAACATGGACTGTTTCTCGGCGAGGTGGTGGTCGCGCCGGGCGAAGCGAGCAAGAGCTTCAAGGTGCTGGCGCCGCTGTGCGAGACCCTGCTGGCGCTCGGCGTCGAGCGCGGCGATTGCGTCATCGCCCTGGGCGGCGGCGTGGTCGGGGATTTAGCCGGCTTTGCCGCCAGCATCCTGCGGCGCGGCGTGCGCGTGGTGCAGATGCCGACCTCGCTGCTCGCCCAGGTCGATTCCTCGGTCGGCGGCAAGACCGGCATCGACACCAGGCAGGGCAAGAACCTGATCGGCACCTTCCATCAGCCGAGCCTGGTGCTGGCCGATATTTCGCTGCTGTCGACGCTGAGTGCGCGCGAGTTCCGGGCGGGCTATGCCGAGCTGGTGAAATACGGGCTGCTCGGTGACGCGGCGTTCTTCGCCTGGCTCGAACAGAATTGGGGCGAGATCTTCACTGCCCCCGGCGGCGCGCGACGGCGCGCGGTGGAGACCAGCGTGCGGGCCAAGGCCGCCATCGTCGCCGCCGATGAGCGCGAGGAAGCGGGCACGCGCGCGCTGCTCAATCTTGGCCACACCTTCGGCCATGCGCTGGAGGCTTACGCCGGCTATTCCGACCGGCTGCTGCATGGCGAAGCGATCGCCATCGGCATGCGGCTGGCCTTCGCCTTCTCGGTCGAAAGCGGATTGTGCCCGCCGGAGGACGCCGCCCGGGTCGAGCGGCATTTCCAGACGGTCGGCCTGCCGGTCAGCATCGGCGCCATTCCCGGCGCGAAGCCCTCGCCTGACGCGCTGTTGGCGCTGATGGCCCAGGACAAGAAGGTGAAAGGCGGCAAGCTCGCGCTGGTGCTGGTGCGCGGCATCGGGCACGCGTTCCTGGAGCACGACGTCCCCCTGCCCGGCCTGACGGCATTTCTCACCCGCGAGTGTGCCGCACCATGACCTTGGGCTTAGGCATCACGCTGGGCGCCATTGTCGGCCTTCTGATTATCTCCGCCTTCTTTTCCGGCGCCGAGACGGCGCTGACGGCTGCCTCACGCGCCCGCATGCACGCGCTGGAAGAGGACGGAAACCGGCGTGCGCGCATCGTCAACCGCTTGCTGCTCACCCGCGAGCGGCTGATCGGCGCGATTCTGCTCAGCTATAACCTCGCTAATATCGCCGCCTCGGCGCTGGCGACCAGCGTGTTGCTATCGATCTTCGGCGATGCCGGCGTCTTCTACGCCACTGTGGTGATGACAGTGCTGGTGGTGGTGTTCGCCGAGGTCCTTCCTAAGACCTACGCCATCGTCAATGCCGACCGCATGGCGCTCGCCGTCGCACCCAGCGTTCGCGTGGTCGTGGCGGTGCTGGCGCCGGTGACCGCCGCCATGCAGTGGATCGTCCGCCACACCTTGCGGCTGTTCGGCGTCTCGATCAGCGACGACGCCGAGGTGCTGTCGGCGCATGAGGAGATCAGGGGCGCCATCGAGCTGCACCACAAGGAAGGCGGCGTGGTGAAGCTCACCCGTGACATGCTGGGCGGCGTGCTCGATTTGCGCGAGCTGACCGTCTCCGACATCATGGTGCACCGGACCAACATGGACGCCATCGACGCCGAGCTGCCGGCCGACAAGATCGTCGATCTCGCCTTGAAGAGCTCCCATACCCGCGTGCCGCTATGGCGCGGCGAGCGCGAGGAGATCGTCGGCATCCTTCACGCCAAGCCGCTGCTCAGGGCGTTACGCGACGCCAATGGCGACCTTTCCAAAATCGACATCATGGCGCTGGCGGTGCCGCCCTGGTTCGTGCCCGATAGCACCACGCTCAAGGACCAGCTCAACGCCTTCCTCAAGCGCAAGGCGCATTTCGCCGTGGTCGTCGACGAATATGGCGAGGTGATGGGCCTCGTCACGCTCGAGGACATCATCGAGGAGATTGTCGGCGACATCACCGACGAGACCGACATCGCCTCCTCGCTCGCCAAGCCGCAAGCCGACGGCTCGCTGGTCGTCGACGGCCTGGTGCCGATCCGCGACGTGAACCGCCTGATGGAATGGGACATCCCCGAGGAGGAGGCGACCACCGTGGCGGGGCTGGTGCTGCACGAGGCGCAGACGATCCCCGACGCCGGCCAGGCCTTCACCTTTCACGGCTACCGGTTCGAGGTGCTACGGCGTCAGCGCAACCGCATCACCTCCTTGCGCGTCACGCCGCTCAAGCCCGTGCATCCGGCAAAGAACGCGGCGAGCGGCGCCT
>JBBQXL010000029.1:0-27499 GCA_038209695.1 Hyphomicrobiales bacterium | reverse complement strand
CGCCAGCGCGAAATGCGCTGGACCAAGCGCTCACGGCCCCAGGGTATCGCCCTACCCTTACCGGGGGTTAACGATGAACCGGGGCGAAACTTGGCAGGGTAAACGGCAGGTTAATGACCATCCCAAGGCGCGGGCTTGGCCGGTGCGCTCAGGCGGCGCGAAACAAGGCGACGCAGCCTTCCCGCTCGATCTCGACCGTGTCGAAGCGCTGTCGCAAGCCGTCCGACAACGACGCCATGTCGTCCTCGCGATTGTTGAATACGCCCTTCGCGTTATAGAGATCGAGCAACGCCCGCGCCGCCCAGTTCGGCGCGATGCCGCGGCCGAGGATGGTGGCGCCAAACAGCACGGCGCCCGCGCGCATCAACGGCCGCAAATGATCGACCGCGACCAGCAGCTTCTCGCTCATGCGGCCCGGCAGGCAATGCAGCACATAGGTGAGGCCGACGCTGGCGAAGGGTGCCAGGTCGAGTTTGATCGGCGCGAGCAGGTTGACTTGGTACAGCGCCGGCTTGAAGCGCGCGAGGCTGGATCCGGCACGGTCGAGGCAATGGCGATTGATATCGAGCAAGGCGAGACGGTCGTAGCGCGCCGCATCAGCCCGGTCGAGGAAGAAGCCGGTCCCGACGCCGGCCTCGAGATGATTGGCCGAGAGATCGCTGCGGTAGAGCTCGAGCAGCCGCCGGGTCGGACAGCGCCAAACAAAACGGTTAGAGAGGCCATGGACCAGCACGTCGTAGATCGAGAGCATGACCGGCGTATAGACCGCGTGCGCTCTGGCGATCGCGGTCTGGTCCGGAACCGTCTCACTTGGTCCACGCTGCTCGGCCATTGGGGTCCAATATGAGGCTGCGCCGCAGCAAAAGAAAAGAGCGCCGAAAACGACGCCCGTCGAGGGGGTGAAGGGCCATAGTTGCCGGTTCCGAACCCCCACAGGACACGCATTTCTATCGCATTATCAGAGCTTTACCATTATATGGCGCGCGACCGTATAGTCCTCAAGCGCGTACATCGAGAGGTCCTTGCCGTAGCCGGAACTCTTCAGGCCGCCGTGCGGCATCTCGCTGACCAGCATGAAATGCGTGTTGACCCAGCTGCAACCGTAGCGAAGCCGCGCGGCCGTCGTCATCCCCCTGCCGATGTCTGAAGTCCATACCGACGAGGCTAATCCATAGTCGCTGTCATTGGCCCACGTTACCGCCTGGTCGACATCGTCGAAACGCGTGACGGACACAACGGGACCGAACACCTCCTTGCGCACGATCTCATCGTCTTGCAGGGCTCCGGCAACGACGGTCGGCTCGAAGAAGAAGCCCTTGCCGGCGGGCGACTTGCCACCGGCGGTGATCGAGATGTGGCTCTGCTTCGCCGCCCGCTCGACGAATTTCTCCACGCGGCCCTTCTGGCTCGAGGAGATCAACGGGCCGATTTCGTTCTCGTCGTCGTTCTGGCGATTGTATTTCAGCTCCTTCACCGCGCTCGACAGGTCGGCGACCAGATTGTCGTAGATCTTCTTGCCGGCATAGACGCGGCAGGCGGCGGTACAATCCTGGCCGGCATTATAGTAACCGAACGCCTTGAGGCCCGCGACGACCGAGGCAAGATCGGCATCGTCGAACACGATCACCGGCGCCTTGCCGCCAAGCTCCAGATGCGTCCGCTTGACTGTGGCGGCCGCCGCTTGCAGCACCTTCCTGCCGGTATCGACGCTGCCCGTCAGCGAGACCATGGCGACCTTTGGGTGATTGATCAGGGCGTTCCCGGTCGTCGAGCCGCGGCCGATGACGACATTCACCACGCCCTCGGGGAAGATCTCGGCGATGGTCTTGGCGAGCTTCAGCGTGGTCAGCGGCGTCTGCTCGGACGGCTTGATGACGATCGTATTGCCGCCCGCCAAAGCCGGCGCAAGCTTCCAGGCGGCCATCATCAAAGGATAGTTCCACGGCGCGATCGAGCCCACCACGCCGATCGGATCGCGGCGGATCATCGAGGTGAAGCCGGCCATATACTCGCCCGCCACCGGACCGTGCATGTTGCGCACGGCCGCCGCAAAGAACCGGAAACAATCGACCACCCCCGGTATCTCATCTTCCAGGACGCGAAGCCTAGGCTTGCCGCAATTCAGCGCTTCCAGCGCGGCGAAGCCCTCGGCATCCCGCTCGATGGCGTCGGCGAGCTTCAACAGAAGGCTCGAGCGCTCGGCGGGGGTGGTGCGCGACCAAGACTGGAATGCCGTCGCCGCGGCTTCAACCGCAGCGTCGACCTGCGCGGGAGACGCATCGGGAAGCCTGACGATGGTCTCCTCTGTCTTGGGATTGATCACCGCTTCCGGCGCTTCCGTGCCGTCGACGAATTTCGACCCGACCAACATCTGCGTGTCGAGCATGAATTTTCCTCCTTGCGGCGCTCCGCCGGCTATTTCGATGAACCCCCCGCGTGCCCGCCCTCGCGCGTCAGATAATAGGCAGCGAGGATCGGCAACATCGTGACGACAATAACGAAGACCGCGACGACATTGGTCACTGGGCGCTGCCGCGGCCTGATCAGCTCGCCCAGCATCCAGATCGGCAAGGTCGATTGCTGGCCGGCAGTAAAGGTGGTGACGATGACCTCGTCGAAGGAGAGCGCGAAGGCGAGCATGCCGCCGGCGAGCAGAGCGGTGCCGATTTGCGGCATGATTACGTGCCGGAAGGTCTGCAAGCTGTTGGCGCCGAGATCCATCGAGGCTTCGATCAGATTGCCGGACAGCCGGCGGAACCGGGCGATGGCATTGTTGTAGACCACCACGATACAGAACGTGGCGTGGCCTAACACTATGGTCCAGATTGAGAAACTAATGCCCATGATATCGAAGGCCGAGCGTAGCGAGATACCGGTGATGATGCCGGGCAGCGCGATGGGCAGAATGAACAGCAGCGAGATCGTCTCTCGGCCGAAGAACTTCGCCCGCGACAACGCGGCGGCGGCGAGCGTGCCGAAGATCAGCGCGAGCACGGTGGCGATCGCCGCAACTTCAAGCGAGAGATAAAGCGGCGGCCAGATGTCGGGGCGCTGCGACCAAGCGATGCCGAACCATTTCGTCGTGTAGCCGGGCGGCGGAAACTCGTAGCTCCGCTCCTCAGTGGTGAAAGCGTAGAGAAAGATCAGCGCCAGCGGCAGATGCAGAAACAGAAGCCCGGCGATGGCCGAGATACGCAAGCCAAGCGGCTTCCTGAGATTGGCCTCAGAGGACATCGAAGGCTCCCATGCGCTTGGCGGCCCACAGATAGACACCCATAATCAGCATCGGCACGACAGTGAAGGCAGCGGCGAGCGGGACGTTTCCGGCGGTCCCTTGCAGCGTGTAGACCGCCTGGCCGATCATGAGGCGCGAGTTGCCGACGATGGTCGGCACGATGTAGTCACCGAGAGTCAGAGAGAAGGTGAAGATCGAGCCGGCAATGATGCCGGGCAGCGCGAGCGGAAAGATCACCGTCCAAAATGTCTGCCTCGGCTTGGCACCAAGATCGGCGGACGCCTCGATATAGTTGAGGGGCACGCGCTCCAGCGCCGCCTGGGTCGGCAGGATCATGTAGGGGATCCAGATATAGACGAAGACCAGAAAGGTGCCGATATAGCTGAACGACAATGACGGGCCGCCGATCACTGGCACCGCCAGGATTCCGTCAATCAGCCACGAAACATGCAGGCCTTTGGCGAGCCAGGTCAGGATGCCTTCCTTGGCCAAGATCAGCTTCCAGGCATAGACCTTGACCAGATAGCTCGACCATAACGGCATCATCACCGCGAGATAGAACAGCGCCTTGGACCAGCCGCGGGCATAGCGCGCCGCGTAATAGGCGATGGGAAAGGCGATCACCGAGCAGGCGAGCGTGACGAGCGCCGCCATGCTCACGGTGCGGATGATGATCTGGATGTTGGCCTCTTCCAGCAGCTGCGCGTAGGTCGAAAGCGTGAACTGGTGGACGATCAGACCGGAGAAATCGTCGAGCGAGTAGAAGCTCTGCAACAGCAACGCGAACAGCGAGCCGACATAGACGATGCCAATCCATAGCAGCGGCGGCAGCAGAAGCAGGAGGGTCAGGAGCTTGGGGCGCGCGAAGAAGATGTCGGAGATCGTTTCGGAGATCCCGCTCTCCCTCTCGACTGTCGCCACGTGGCTCACGCGCCGTCCTCCATGGCGACCATCGCCGATTTGGGCCAGATCAGTCGCACGCCGTCGCCTTGCTTGAAGTTTGTCTCGCCGGCGCCCGTCTCGGCAGTAAGCCGCGTGTCGCCGGTCTCGACACTGAAGCGGGTGACGGCGCCCTGGTAGCTGATCATTTTGATCTTGCCGTCGGCATGGGCCTGCCCCTCGCCGATTTTCTGACCGGCCGGGAACACGCCAACCTTCTCGGGCCTGAGACTGGTCCATTTGGCCGCGCCGCCATGCCGGGAGGCGAACGCGGGCGACAGCACGTTGGAGGAGCCCACAAAGTCGGCAACGAATCGCGACCTTGGCCGCTCATAGACATCGGCCGGGGACCCGACCTGGACGATCTTGCCCTCGTTGAACACGGCCACGCGGTCGGCCATGGACAATGCCTCGCCCTGATCGTGCGTCACGAAAACAAAGGTAATGCCGAGCTCCTTTTGCAGGGCTTTCAGCTCTTCCTGCATCTGCTCCCTGAGCTTGAGATCAAGCGCGCCGAGCGGTTCGTCGAGGAGCAATACTTTCGGCCCGTTCACCAGCGCACGTGCAAGCGCCACGCGCTGGCGCTGGCCGCCGGACAATTGCGCCGGACGGCGCTCCGCATAGTCGGCGAGCTCGACCATGGCGAGAGCAGCTTTCGCCTTGTCTTCGCGCTCGGCTCGCGCAACGCCCTTGATCCTGAGGCCGTAGGCGACATTCTCGCCGACCGTCATATGCGGAAACAGCGCAT
This sequence comes from Hyphomicrobiales bacterium, assembly GCA_038209695.1. Lineage (GTDB taxonomy): Bacteria > Pseudomonadota > Alphaproteobacteria > Rhizobiales > Methyloligellaceae > Methyloceanibacter. Next base: position 22,577 of record JBBQXL010000029.1, on the reverse strand, counting down.
AGTCCTGGAACACGGTGTTTACGTTGCGCTTGTAGGGCGGCACGCCTTCGGCGGTCTCGCCGAAAATCTCGATATGGCCCTCGTTAGGCTGCTCGAAGCCGGCGATAAGACGCAAACACGTGGTCTTGCCCGAGCCCGAGGGCCCAAGCATGGTGAAGAACTCGCCTTCGGCGATGTCGAGGGTAACGCCATCAACGGCGCGGACCGAGCCGAACCGGCGGCAGACGTTGACGAACCTGACGGCTGGCGACATGGGCTAGGCCAAGGCGGGAGCGGCCCGGGGTTTCAAGATCCGGGCCGCTCTGCCGATCGGGTTACTTGCCGAGAATGGCGATGTAGTCCTTTGCCCATTGCGAATAGGGAACGCAGCTGCCCTCCTTCTCGCACTTGGCGGTCGGCGTACGCCAGAACCAAATCTGGTCGAAATTGTCGAAGCCATTGGTGGCGCAACCCGCATCGGTCAACAGCTCGTTGCCCTTGCATGCGGCCGGCACCGAAGGCACCGAACCGAACCACGCCGCGACATCACCCTGGACCTTGGGGCTGAGCGAATGCTCCATCCATTTATAGGCGCAGTTGGGATGCTTGGCGTCGGAATGCATCATGGTGGTGTCTGACCAGCCCGTTGCCCCTTCCTCGGGAATGGTCGAGGCGATGGGCTTCTTGTCGGCTTCCAAAAGATTGACCTGGTAGGGCCATGACGACGAGGCGACGACGCCTTCGTTCTTGAAATCGTCCACCTGCACCGTGGCGTCGTGCCAGTAGCGGCCGATCAGCGCTCGCTGAGCCTGAAGCAACTTAATCGCCGCGGCATATTGCTCGGCGTTGAGCTCGTAGGGATTGGTGATGTTGAGCTCGGGTTTATTCTTCATGAGGTAGACCGCGGCATCGGCGATGTAGATCGGGCCGTCATAGGCCTGCACGCGCCCCTTATTGCTCTTGCCGTCGGGGAGAGTCTGCTCCTCGAACACGACGGACCAGCTCTTCGGCGCCTCTTTGAACACGTCCGTGTTATAGGCGAGCACGTTCGGTCCCCACTGGTAAGGCACGCCATAGTGCACGCCATCGACGGTGTGCCAGGGGGCGTCCTTGAGCCGGTCGTCCACGGTCTTCCAACTCGGGATCAAGTCGATATTGACCGGCTGGACCTTCTTTCCGGCAACCAGTCTGAGCGACGCGTCGCCCGAGGCGGTGACGAGGTCGAACCCGCCTTGGTTCATCAGGGTGACCATCTCATCGGAGGTCGCAGCGGTCTTGACGTTGACCTTGCAGCCCGTCTCCTTCTCGAACGCGGTGACCCAATCGTAGCCCTTATCGGTCTCACCGCGTTCGATGTAACCGGGCCAGGCTACGATATCGACTTCGCCTTCTCCTTCGCCGACGGCTGTCGGCATTTCGGCGAAAGCGGTGCCACTAAGGGCAAACAAGGCAACGGCAGCGAGGGAAATACCACTTGTGGGTTTCATACTGTTGCTCCTGGGGACGAGACTAGGTCGTCGAAAAGTCTTGGAATGCGGGTTCGCGATAAGGACATAACCCCTCGGTAAACCAAGAGGAATGTTATTCGAGGATGGAGTTGAGCGCCATAGGAAAGCAGGGACCGGACGATCACAGGACCGCGGCGGTAAGCCTGTAGGAACGCATCGATCAGCTTCTGTCACGCCCTCCCAACCGTTGAGCGCGCTGCACACTCATTTCTTTTGCAGTGCCATAAGTTCGATCAGCACCTCGGCGGCACGGTTGCCGCTTTGGACGCCACCGTTCATAAAGCCGAGAAAGTCGCTGCTGGTATGTTCGCCGGAAAATTGCAGGCGGCCATGCAGCGCGGGTTCAGAGGCCACCTCCAGCATCGTGGTGTATTGTCCCACTTTGGCGCTGGCGTAGCTTCCGAGCGTGTAGGGATAGACGCTCCAGAACCAGGAAATGACCGCCGCCGGGTCGACACTTTCGGCCATCTTCGGCGACAGCTTGGGAAGATCGGCGCGGAAGGCGTCGAGCGCGGACTTTGCGTCCTCGGCGCCAGCCTTTATGCCCAGGAAGTTGGTGATGATGCCGGCGTCGCCCGGCTGAGCGCGGCTCGAGTCCCATAGATTCTGGAAACCGAGATCGGAATAGAAGGTGCCGTTCGACGGCGCGGGCAAGCCCGAGTCTGGGCTCCGCCACACGCGCGATGTGGTGCCCTGCAAGACCTTGGCGTTCTGCCCGTAGCCGAGTTCGCGAATGCATTTCAGCTTTTCGCCGTCAAGCCGCAGACGCTCCAAACCTTTGACCTGCCGCAACTTGGTGAATGGCAGCGCGAGGATCACCGCATCGTAGCTTTCCGAGCTTGCGCCACCGGGCGCATCGAAGCCGACGACAATCTTTCCGCCCTTGGTATCGAGCGACGTCAGCACGTAGCCCTGCTTCATTTCGATCTTTTTCTCGAGCGCCGCCACCAGAGCGGTGATGAGCGCCGAGGAACCGCCCTTGATGCGGAAGACCTCATCGCTCTCGCCGAACATCTGATACGGCTGGCTCAGATCCGTGCCGATGAAATCCACCATATTGAGGCTGGACTGATCTTTGGTCTCCAGCCCGAACTCGATATTGTAGCCGACGTCGAGCAGATCGATCGCCCAGTCGTCGGTCTTGCCGCGAAACTGTTCCAGGTAGTCCTTCAAACTTTTCCGATCGAGCTTGCGGGCATAGGACGTCCAATTGTCGTCCTTGTCGGTGAGCTTGTCGGCGTCCGCAGCGATGCGCTTGGCGATCGGGACAAACGCTCCGGTCTGGTTCTCAGGGTCGACCATCTCCTTCGGCGTATGGAACTTGCCCTCGAAGAAATAAAGGTCCTCGCCGTCACCTTCGACGGCCAGCTTCTCCATCTCCACGCCGAGTTCGCTGCCGAGTTTCTGCAAATCCTCATGACCCGTGTCGACAAACTCGCCACCGAGTTCGCAGAACATGCCCTTGTAGAAGTCGTAGTGGGTGAACATGCGTCCACCCCAGCGGTTGCTCGCTTCGAACACGACCGGCGTCGCGCCGGCGGCTTGGAGGCGATAGGCGGCGGTCAGTCCGGCAACGCCGCCGCCGATGATGGCGACCGGACCCTTCGGTCGCTCCTGCTTGGCGTAGGCGCTCCAGTCCAGAATAGGTGACAGCGCAGTAGCCCCGGCGGCAGCCGCGGACAGCCGCAAGAGTCGCCGCCGTGTCAGGGCCGAAGATCGCGGCATGACCAGACCAGCATCACGGGCAGATTGGACCAAGGCTTTCTTGACGGCGGCGAACAAAGGCGTGCGCGACATGGCTAGGACCCGGATGTTGTGTTGAAGGAGGAAAGGTGGATGCCACGGTCGGCGCGAAGTTGAGCGAGAGGCGCAATCCCGGCGACAATCGTCGAGGCCGTGCCGCTCGGTAAATTGCGGCAGGTGATGTTGCCTGGCATGCCCAAATCCCCGCGGGAGCTTATTGCAACGATGTGGACCGTAGCAGGCGGCGGGCTTCCCATGAAGCCCGGAGACGGATCAATCGTTCGTCGCGCTGCACGAGGATTAGAGTTTGCGCTCGCGCTCAGCCGTCATTGGCGTCAGGGCAACAGGCATGAGGCGGGAAGCGGTCTGTTGGCGACGTCCCTGAGCGCGAAGCTCGACTTGAGCCGCGCGACGCCCGGAAGCCGCGACAACTGCTCCTTATGGATGCGCTCGAAATCGGCCAGATCGCGCGCCATGACGGTGAGAAGATAGTCGTCCTCGCCCGACATCAGATGACACGAGACGACGGAGGGCGCGGAGGCGACGGCCTCTTCGAAAGCCTTGAGCAGATCCTCGTTCTGGTTCTTGAGGCCAATATGCACAATCACCGTCATGCTGAGGCCAAGCGCCTGCCGGTTGATGCGCGCTTGGTAGCCTTGAATGACGCCCTTCTCCTCCAGCGCGCGGATGCGCCGGGCGATAGCCGTGGCCGAAAGTGGAATGCGCTCGGCAAGCTCGACCTGGCTCAGACGGCCATCCTCAAGCAATGATCCGAGAATCGCACGATCCAGCGCGTCCAGCTCGATCTCTTTCATTTTCATGGCGTTTTACCGTGTTTTTCGCCGATCTTCTGCATATTATGGCTGATTTGTTGAATAAAACGCCAACAATCGTTTCGCGATTTCAGGCAGTCTTAAGCTGGCAAATCAACTCCAGGAATTCGGAGGTCATCATGCGCATCGGCGTTCCGACAGAGATCAAGAGCGACGAGTTCAGGGTTGGACTGGTGCCGGGTTCGGTTCGCGAATTGACCGCGCGCGGCCACGAGGTCGTGGTGCAGTCCGGCGCAGGTGCCGGCATCTTCGCCAGCGACTCCGATTACGAGAAGGCCGGCGCTACTATCCTGCCGACGGCGGAAGCTGTGTTCGCCGAAGCCAACATGATCGTGAAGGTCAAGGAGCCGCAGGCGGTCGAGTATCGCCGGCTCAAGCCGCATCAGATCCTCTTCACTTATCTTCATCTCGCGCCGGATCCGGAACAGGCTCGCGGCCTGATGGAGTCCGGTGCGACTGCGATCGCCTACGAGACCGTAACGGATGCCAATGGCGGTTTGCCGCTGCTCGCTCCCATGAGCGAGGTCGCCGGGCGCTTGGCAATCGAGGCCGCCGCCATCGCGCTGCGTCGCCCGACTGGCGGACGTGGCGTGCTGTTGGGCGGCGTCCCAGGGGTTCGTCCGGCCAAGGTTGTGGTGCTCGGCGGCGGCGTCGTCGGTACGCATGCCGCCCGCATGGCCGTGGGTCTCGGGGCCGACGTGTCGATCATCGACCGGTCGCTACCGCGGCTGCGCCAGCTCGACGAGCTATTCGAAGGCCGTGTGCGCACGCTCGCTTCGACCATGGAGAGCATCGAGACCGAAGTTCTGGGCGCCGATGTCGTGATCGGCGCGGTGCTGGTTGCCGGCGCAAGCGCGCCGAAGCTTGTGACCCGCGACATGCTTCCGCGCATGAAGCGCGGTGCCGTGCTCGTCGACGTATCCATCGACCAGGGCGGATGTTTCGAAACCTCACGGCCGACAACACACGCCGATCCGACCTTCGAGGTCGACGGCATCATTCATTATTGCGTGGCCAACATGCCGGGCGCGGTGCCGGTCACCTCGGCGCAGGCGCTCAACAACGCGACGCTACCCTTCGTCATCAAGCTCGCCAACAAGGGCGTGGCTGCGTTCGACGACGATCCGCATCTCGCCGCGGGACTGAACGTCCGCGATGGCCGCATCACGCATGCGGTGGTTGCCGCTTCGCTCGGCTTCGATCGCGGTCCATCGACCAAGGGAAAAGTTCGCTTGGTCGCGGCCGAGTAGGCGCAACGCGATAAAGGATTTCCCGGACGCTCCCCCCGCGTCCCTATGCCGGTCCGCCTTCCCTCCCCCGGAACGGACCGGCTTTTCTTTGGCTCAGGGTCTCCGCACTTCGAACGCAAACGACGGCTCACCAGGCCAGCCTATTTCAGGCTGGGAAAATTGAACTCGGCGCCCCCGCGGATGCCGGTCGGCCAGCGCGCGGTCACCGTCTTGAGGCGGGTGTAGAAGCGCACGCCTTCGGGGCCGTAGATCGCGTGATCGCCGAATAGCGACCGCTTCCAGCCGCCAAAGGAATGATAGGCGACCGGAACCGGGATCGGCACGTTGATGCCGACCATGCCGACTTCGATGGAGTCGGCAAAGGCTCGGGCCGTGTCGCCGTCACGGGTGAAGATGGCGGTTCCATTGCCGTATTCGTGGCTGTTCACCAGATCGGCAGCCTCGTCGTAGCGCTCAGTGCGCACCACGGCGAGGACCGGGCCAAAAATCTCGGTCTTGTAGATGCTCATGTCCTTGGTGACGCGGTCGAACAGCGAGCCGCCAAGGAAGAAGCCACGCTCATAGCCTTGCAGCGTGAGACCACGCCCGTCGACGACGAGCTCGGCCCCCTCCTTCACACCCTGGCCGATGAGACCCTCTATACGGCTCTTGGCCTCCGCGGTGATGACGGGGCCCATCTCGGACTCAGCGTCGCTGGCTGGACCGACCTTCATGACGCGGATCCTCGGCGCCAACGCCTCGACGAGGCGGTCGGCGGTCTTCTTGCCGACCGGCACCGCGACCGAGATGGCCATGCAGCGCTCGCCTGCCGAGCCGAAGCCAGCGCCTATCAACGCGTCGACCGCCTGATCCATGTCGGCATCAGGCATGACGATCATGTGGTTCTTGGCGCCGCCCAAGGCCTGCACGCGCTTGCCAGAAGCGGAACCGCGCCGATAGACGTGCTCGGCGACCGGCGTCGAGCCCACGAAGCTCACGGCCTTGATGTCGGGATGGTCGAGAATCGCATCGACGGCTTCCTTGTCGCCATGCACGACGTTGAGCACGCCGGGCGGGAAGCCGGCCTCCTGGAACAGGTCCCAGATCAGCATCGAGGTCGAGGGATCGCGCTCCGACGGCTTCAGCACGAAGGTATTGCCGCAAGCAATGGCGACCGGATACATCCACATCGGCACCATGGCCGGGAAGTTGAACGGCGTAATGCCGGCGACGACGCCGAGGGGTTGGCGGTCCGACCAACTGTCGATCTCCGGGCCGACATTGCGGCTGTACTCGCCCTTGAGGAGATGCGGAATGCCGCAGGCGAAATCGACGACGTCAATGCCGCGGGCGAGTTCGCCCAGTGCGTCGGCATGGGTCTTGCCGTGCTCGCTCGAGATCGCACGCGCGATCGCGTCGGCGTTACGGTCAAGAAGCTCCTTGAAGCGGAACATGGGCTTGACGCGCTTAAGCGGCGGCAGCGTGCCCCAGCCGGCGGCAGCCTTCTTGGCGGCGGCTACGGCAACATTCACCTCGTCGGTAGTCGAAAGCGGCAACTTTGCCGTTTGCTCCCCCGTCGCCGGATCGTAGATGGGCGCGAAACGCCGCGAGGTGGACGTGACCTTGCGGCCGTCGATGGCATTCTGGATGGTTTGCATGGCTGCACTGTACCGCTTGTCAATTCGCAGTCTTGAGTACGCCCGAGAGGATGTCGATCAGCTGGTCGATCTCCTTCTTTTCAATGATGAGCGGCGGCGAGAGCGCGATGATGTCACCCGTGGCGCGGACGAGCAGACCGCGATTGAACGCCTCGACGAAACGCGTATGGGCGCGCTGCGATGGCGCGTTCGGAAGAGGATCGAACTCGATGGCGCCGATCAACCCGATATTGCGAATGTCGATGACGTGGGGCAGATCTTTCAGCGAATGGACCGCGTCTTGCCAATAGGGCGCGAGCTCCGCGGCGCGGGTCAACAGCCCCTCCTCTTGGTAAAGCTCCAGCGTCGCGATCGAGGCGGCGCACGCCACGGGGTGGCCCGAATAGGTATAGCCGTGGAAGAAGTCGATGACCTCCTCGGGGCCGCTCATGAACGCGTCATGGACCTCGGTCTTAACGAACACTGCGCCCATCGGGATGGTGCCGTTGGTGATGCCTTTCGCCGTGGTGATGATATCGGGAGAGACATCGAAATAATCTGCGCCGAAAGGTGTGCCGAGGCGGCCGAATGCCGTGATGACCTCATCGAAAATCAGCAAGATGTCGTGCTTGGCGCAGATCGCGGCGAGGCGCTTGAGATAACCCTTGGGCGGGATCAACACGCCGGTCGAGCAGGCGACCGGCTCGACGATCACCGCGGCGATGGTCGAGGCATCGTGCAAGGTAACGAGACGCTCGAGATCGTCGGCAAGCTCGGCGCCATGCTCGGGTTCGCCACGGCTGAAGGCGTTGCGGGCGAGATCGTGGGTATGGCGAATATGGTCGACGCCAGACAGCAGCGTGCCGAACCATTTGCGGTTGTTGGGGATGCCGCCGACCGAAGTGCCGCCGAAATTGACGCCGTGATAGCCGCGCTCGCGGCCGATCAGGCGGACTTTCTGCGCGTTACCTTTTGCCCGGTGATAAGCCAGCGCCATCTTGAGAGCAGTCTCGACCGACTCCGAACCCGAGTTGGTGAAGAATACGTGGTCGAAACCGGGCGGGGCGATATTGACCAGCTTGGAGGCGCATTCGAACGCCTTTGGGTGCCCCATCTGGAAGGTGCCGGCGAAGTCCAGCTCGCCGACTTGCTTGCGGACCGCATCGACGATATGCGGCCGGCAATGGCCGGCATTGACGCACCACAGACCGGAGGTGCCATCGAGCACGCGGCGGCCATCGTCGGTCGTGTAGTGCGTGCGCTCAGCGCTGACGATCAGGCGCGGCGCCTTCTTATATTGGCGGTTCGCCGTGAACGGCATCCAGAATGCTTCGAGATCGTTGGTCGTGAGCCTTGCGCTCATGTCGGTGCCTGATGCCTGTTGAGTAAAGAGTGAGCGCTCACGCGACCCGCGTTACGGCTTCGGTGAGGCTCGCCTCGAAGATGTCCATCCCGTCGCGGACGAGGGCATCGCTCGCGGTGAGTGGTACCAGGAAGCGGATGACGTTCCCATAGGTACCGCAGGATAGCAGAATGAGCCCGTTCTCGTTGGCGCACTTCATCACGGCCTGAGTGAGTTGCGGGGCCGGCTCGCCGCTCGCGGCGTCCTTCACCAGTTCGATAGCGCACATGGCGCCGAGACCCCTAACATCTCCCACGCAGTTCAGGTTCGAGCGGCTCTTAATCTGGTTGCAACGGTCGAGAATGATCTTGCCGATGGCATTGGCGCGGTCGCAGAGCTGTTCCTCCTCGATCGCATCGAGCACGGCATGGGCGGCGGCACAGGCGACCGGGTTGCCGGCGTAGGTGCCGCCGAGACCGCCGGGGCTCGACGCATCCATGATGTCGGCGCGTCCCGTTAGGGCGGAGAGCGGGAAGCCGCCGGCCAATCCCTTGGCCATGGTCACGACATCTGCCTTGATGCCCGCATGCTCAAGCGCGAACATTTTCCCGGTGCGCGCAAAACCGGTTTGAATCTCGTCGGCGATCAGGACGATGCCGCGCTCGTCGCAAAGCGCCCGCAAGCTCCGCAAAAAATCGAACGGAGCGATATAGAAACCGCCCTCCCCCTGGACCGGCTCGATGATGATGGCAGCGATACTGGAGGGGTCGGCAGTATACTTGAACAGTGCCTGCAGCGCGGCGAGGCTCTGCTCGCTGCTGACCCCGTGATAGACGTTGGGGAACGCGACGTTGTAGACGTCGGCGGGGAAGGGTCCGAAGCCCTTCTTGTAAGGAACCACCTTGCCGGTCAGCGCCATGCCCATGAGCGTGCGGCCGTGGAAGCCGCCGCTGAACGAGACGATCCCCGGACGGCCGGTATGTGCGCGCGCGACTTTCACGGCGTTCTCAACCGCCTCGGCACCAGTAGAGATCAGCATCGTCTTGGCCGGGCCGGCGACGGGCGCAAGCGCGTTCAGCCGCTCGGCCAGCCGCACATAGGATTCATAGGGCGTAACCTGGAAGCAAACGTGACTGAACGCCTTCATCTGCTCCTCGACGGCGGCAACGACTTTCGGATGCTGATGGCCGGTATTGACCACGGCAATGCCCGCGCCGAAGTCGATGTAACGCTTGCCGTCCTCGCTCCAGATCTCGGCATTCTTGGCGCGCTTGGCGTAGATCGCGGTCGCGTGGCTGACGCCGCGCGGCACTGCCGCTTGTCTCCGCGCATGAAGCTCGGCCGAATTTGCCATGTGCTTCCGTTCTCTCTTGCTAGAGCCGCTTTAAAGTCCTGGTCGTCAGGATTGGAGCACGACCGGGCTCGTGCCGCCCCAACTCACCCAGACCTTCTCGCCCCAGCTGAAGTTGGCTTGGTCAAAGCGAGAGCGATTGGCGCGCGATATCCGGATCAGCCGGCCGTTGTCCAAGAGAACATGGAAGATTGAAATATCGCCGAGATACGAGATCTCCTTGATCTCGCCCCTGGCCACGTTGTGGGCGGCAGGACACTCTTGCACCGTGGGCGGCGCGTCGGCATCCTTATGTAGGTTCATTTTCTCCGGACGGATCGCGACCCAGACGGCCGATGACTCCTGGCCGGGGACGGCGTGGGGAACATGGACGCGATACGGGTCAAGCTCTGGGCAGGCTACCGTGGCCTCGTCGGGCTTATCGTCGATCAGCCTACCCTCGAACATGTTCACCGAACCGATGAAGTCGGCGACAAAACGGGAGGCTGGAAATTCGTAAAGATCGGAGGGCGTGCCGATCTGAGCAATCGCGCCCTTGTTCATGACCGCAACCCGCGACGCAATCGCCAGCGCCTCGGTCTGGTCGTGGGTGACCATGATGAACGTGATCCCGACCTTCTGCTGCAGCTGGGACAGCTCGAAGCGCATGGCCTCGCGCAATTTGGCGTCGAGCGCCGAGAGCGGCTCATCGAGTAGCAGGACCTTCGGCTTTTTCACCAGCGCCCGCGCGAGCGCAACACGCTGGCGCTGGCCGCCCGACAGTTGATCCGGCATGCGGGCGCCAAGGTGGCCGAGCTGTACGAGGTCGAGAGCTTCCTGCACGCGCCGGTCCCGTTCCGGCTGAGGCACGCCTTCGATCTTGAGACCGTAGGCGACGTTGTCGGCGACCGTCATATGCGGAAAGACGGCATAGGATTGGAACACCATGTTGACCGCGCGTTTGTTGGGCGGGATGTCTCCCATGTCCTGGCCGTCGATCATGATGTGGCCCTCGGTGGGCACCTCAAGGCCGGCCAGCATGCGCAGCAACGTCGTCTTGCCGCAGCCCGAAGGCCCGAGCAGCGCGAAGAACTCTCCCGGCTCGATGTCGAGGCTGACTTGGTCCACCCCGACCGTGGAGCCCCACCGCTTCGAAATATCGCGGAAGCTGATGATGGGCTTGACGGGGGCTTCGGCGCCCTTGGCTAACGCTTGATCCACGGATCTCATCCCTCTACTTCTTCTGCGACCTGCCCTGCATCAGCATCATGAGGGCCATGAGTACGACCGTGAGCACAATCAGCATGGTCGATGCGGCGTTGACCTCCGGCGTCACGGAGAAGCGCAGCATCGAATAAACCTTGACCGGGAACGTGATCGTGTCGGGCCCCGAGGTGAAAAACGTGATCACGAAGTCGTCGAGGGACAACGTGAACGCGAGGAGTCCGCCCGCAATCAGTGCTGGGCGGATATGCGGCAGCAGGACATCGCGGAACGCCTGCCAGTCGTTGGCGCCCAGGTCGCGCGCCGCCTCCTCCTGCTCCTTGTTGAAGCTCGCAAGCCTGGCGCCCACGACGAGTGCCACGAAGGGGAAACAGAACGAGACATGCGCGATGATGATGGAGCCGAGATTGAACGGCCAGACGAGATTGTTGGGCCAGGGTATGACGCGCGTGAAGAACAACAGCATCGAGACCCCCATGCAGATCTCCGGCACCACGAGCGGGAGCGTGAAGGCGCCCTCCACAACCGTTTTGCCGATGAAGCGGTAGCGCCACAACAAAACCGCAGCGAGCGAGCCGATGACGAGCGAGATGAGCGTGGCCACCAAGGCGATCGTCAGTGAGTTGCCGAAGGCAGTCAGCAGAACCTCGTTGTGGAAGAGCTTGTCGTAGTAGGCGAACGTGAAGCCGCGCCAGACGGTGTTGCGCTTGCTGTCGTTAAAGCTGAAGGCGATCAGTGCGACGAGCGGCGCGTAAAGGAAGAAGAACACGGCGAACAGCCAAACGCGCATTTGCCACATGCGATTGTATTCGAGAGGGGCGCGGCGCGTGGCCATTGGCTAAATCCCGTGACTTTCCGTGGGCTTGCCGCGAGATGCGTAGGCGCGCAAGGCGATGGCCGCGAAGGTCGCGTACATCAGCAGGAACGACAGCGCGGCGCCGAACGGCCAGTCGTTGGCCCGTTTGAACTGACGCTCAATCACGTTAGCGATCATCTGGCTGTCGGGTCCCCCCAGCAGATCGGGCGTTAGATAAGCGCCGAGCGCCGGGACGAAGGTGATGATGATGCCGGAGATGATACCGGGTAGCGCCAGCGGCACCACGATCGAGAACAGGGTGCGGATTTGACCCGCGCCGAGGTCAAGGCTGGCTTCGATCAGAGACTTATCGAGTCGATCGAGCGCGGCATAGAGTGGCAGCACCATGAACGGCAGATGCACATAGACCAGGCCCAATACGACGGCAAAATTGCTGTAGAGCAGTTGCAGGGGCGTGAAATCGCCGAGCGGCTGCAAGCCCACCAGCGTCATGAGCCAGCTGGCCTGGTTCCAAAACCATCCGAGCGTGAAATTGATGTAGCCCTCGGTGCGCAACACAGCGATCAGCGCGTAGGTGCGGATCAGCAGGTTGGTCCAAAACGGCAGCATGATCAGCAGCAGCATCCAAGCTCGCCAGCGTTCGCTGGCAAACACGATCGCCAACGCCACCGGAAAGCCGATGATGAGGCAGAGCAGCGTCGTCAGCCCGGCCACGAAAATCGACTTGGCGAAGATACCGAGATAGAGCGGTTGGAGGGCGCGCGCGTAGTTGGCGAAAGTGCCGCTGATGTCGACTTCGGTGAGACCCTGGTTCTGGCCGAAGCTGTAGGCCCAGACGATCGCCAGTGGGGCGAGGAAGAACACTACCACCCAGACGATGGGTGGTAGTGCCGTTGCTAAGAAGGCGAGCCGACGTTCTTGTGTTCGGGTTGCCATCGAGGCGTTTCCTGTCGGTCGCTACATCACGTCAGTTCTGCATCACGCCGCGCGCAGCCGCGTCATCGCCTCGTCGAGCAGCCGGGTGAAATCTGCACCGAGGTAGTTCGGGTACTCGCACTTTGCCATAACATCGGCCGGCGGGAAGATCACCTTGTTGTCCTTGTAGGACGCCGGCATGAGCGCCACGGCGGCCGCGTTCGGTGACGGGTACTTGATGGTCTCGAAGATTTCCTTCCCGGTGTTCGCATCCAGGATGAAGTTGATGAACTTCAGCGCATTCTCCGGATGCGGCGCGCCCTTCGGGATGGCCAGCGTGTCTTGCTGCCTCATGGCGCCTTCCTTTGGGACGATAAAGTCGATGTCGTCGTCCTCGACCATGATCTGCGCGATGTCGCCATTATACTCCATCACCAGGTCGACCTCGCCCGAGAGCAGCAGGTCCTGACCGTTGTCCTCATGGAAGGATTTGATGTTAGGCTTTTGCTTGATCAGCATCTCCTCGGCCTGCTTGAGCAGTTCGGGCGATTTCGAGTTCAGGGATTGGCCGAGATATTTGAAGCAATTGCGGAACAGTTCGCTCGCGTCGGACATGACGGCGATGCGGCCTTTGTATTCGTCGGAATCGAACAGCACCTTCCAGCTATCCGGCGTCGACTTGACCTTCGACTTACGGTAGCCGATGCCGATGACGAGCCAGGTATAGGGCATGCTGAATTTGCGGCCTGGATCGAAAGGCGCCTCGTTCATGAACTCGGGTGCGATGTTCTTGATGTTCGGGATCTTTGCGTGATCGAGCGGCTCCAGCAGATTGGCCTGGATCATGCGCTCGACGAACTCGCTGCCCGGAACGATGACGTCATAACCTTGGTTGCCCGCACGTAGTTTGGCGAAGAGCTCGTCGTTGGTGGCGAATAAGCTCATATTGACGTCGATACCGCTCGCCTCCTTGAAGTCCTCGAGCGTGGTCTCGCCGATATAGGTGTCCCAATTGTAGAAATTGAGCTTCTTCTCTTCGTCGGCCGCCCATGCCGAGTTCTTCGTGCCAGAGAGGCTAATGCCGATCGCGGCGACGCCGAGACCCTTCAGGATTGAACGGCGTGAGGTGGTGAAAGACTTGGTGCGCTCGTCGGTCATACTTTTACTCTCCCCTGTGCTTCATGGCTGCCAGTTGGGTCTTGTGGTCTCCTGGTAATTCTGCGCCTCGTAGAGTATGGCGGCGGGCGGCTATCCCCGCTAGCCTATTCGACAGGCATTTTCTGCCCCGGCGTGACCAATCAGGCATCGATGGCCCCCAGGCAGATGTATTTGATCTCGAGATACTCCTCCAAGCCTTCGGCGGCGCCTTCGCGACCGAGACCGGATTCCTTGACGCCCCCGAAGGGAACGACCTCGTTCGAGAAAATGCCTTCATTGATCCCGACCATGCCGGCATCCACTTTCTCGGCGACGCGCCAAGCGCGGCTCAAATTTTGGCTGAATAGATAGGCAGCGAGCCCGAACGGCGTGTCGTTGGCGAGCCGAACGGCGTCTTCCTCGGTCTCAAAGCGCATCAGAGCCGCGACGGGGCCGAAGATCTCCTCGCGAACGATCTCCATGTCGGGACTCACCTCGCCCACGACAGAGGGGCGGTAAAATAGCGGTCCGGCCGGGTCGAGCGCACCGCCGGCGAGGACCTTGGCACCCTTGTCGACCGCATCGCCCACCAGAGCCTTTACCTTGGCGATCGCCGCGCCATTGATCAGCGGGCCGATATTGGTGCCGGCCTCGATGCCGGGCCCCACGGCAAGCTTCTTGACCGCATCGACCAGAGCCGCCGCAAAGCGGTCGTAGATGCCGGACTGCACGAGGATGCGGTTGGCGCAGACGCAGGTCTGACCGGCGTTGCGGTATTTGGAAGCCATGGTGCCGGCGACCGCCTGATCGAGATCGGCGTCATCGAACACAATTAGCGGCGCGTTGCCGCCGAGTTCAAGAGTGAGCTTCTTCACCGTGTCGGCGCATTGCCGGTAGAGGATCTTCCCGACCTCGGTCGAACCGGTGAAGGAGAGCTTGCGCACCCGGCGGTCTTCACAAAAAACCTTGCCTATTGCCGGCGCATCGGACGTGGTTACGATGTTGAGCACGCCGGGGGGCACCCCGGCCTCGAGCGCGAGCTTCGCGACCGCCAGCGCACAGAGCGGCGTCTCCTCCGCCGGCTTGACCACGATCGTGCAGCCTGAAGCAAGCGCGGGCGCGACTTTGCGCGTAATCATGGCGATCGGGAAATTCCAAGGCGCGATCGCCGCGACCACGCCGATCGGCTGCTTGATGGTGAGGAAGCGCTTGGAGGCGACCGTGGTCGGGATCGTACGCCCATAGGCGCGCTTCCCCTCTTCAGCGAACCACTCGATGAAGGAAGCACCATAGGCCACTTCGGCACGCGCTTCCGCGAGCGGCTTGCCCTGCTCAATAGTCATCAACTGGGCAAGGCTTTCGGTCTCGGCCGTGATGAGATCGAACCAGCGCTTGAGAATAACTGCCCGCTCCTTCGCGGTCTTGGCCGACCAAGCCGGGAGGGCGCGGGCGGCGGCGTCGATGGCGCGCTTCGCTTCCTCGGGGCCGAGATCCGAAACCGTCGCCAGTTCGGCGCCGGTCGCGGGATCGGTGACGGGAAACGTCTTGCCCGTTGTGACCCACTCGCCGTCGATCAGGGCGGCGGTCGGGAACTTCTTGGAGATCATGGTCATGGCAATCTCCGTCAGCGTGTCGTGATCGATACCGTCATGGTTAGCCTCACGCGACCTGCGCGTACCAAAGATGATCGAGTGGTGTAACGATGCGTTCGAAGTTATTACGCTCGGCATGTTTTAGGCGGGAAAACACGTGCTGGAATGGCGCGCCGAAAGCCCGGCGAACGGTCTCCGAGCGCTGGAACAGATCGAGCGAGTTCACCCAGGCGGTCGGCAGCTGGGGCGCTTCGATCCCCTCGGAATTGCCCTCGACCGCCGGTCCGGGATCGAGCTTGTTAGCGATGCCGTGGCGCACGCCAGCGAGCATCGACGCGATCACGAGATATGGATTGGCGTCGGCACCGGCTACGCGATGTTCGATGCGCGTCGCGGCGCCATTGCCTTGGGGGATGCGCAAGGCCACGGTACGATTGTTAAAGCCCCAATGCGCGGCCATGGAGACATAGGCCTTGGGCACGTAGCGCCGGTAGGCGTTCGCCGACTGGGCCCAGACCGCCATGAAATCTGCCATGGTTTCGCGCATGCCGCCCAGTGCATGGCGGAACAGCGGCGAGATGGGATCACCGGCGAAAAGATTCTCTCCCGCCTTGTCGAGCAGGCTGAGATGGACGTGCATGCCCGAGCCGGCCCAATCGTGGTGCGGCTTGGCCATGAAGGTGGCATCGAGCTGGTGCGCCCGCGCCGCGGCCTTCACCGCGCGCTTCAGGAGCAGGCCGTCGAGCGCCGCGCCGACGGCATCGGCGCGATGCTTGAGATTGATCTCGAACTGTCCTGGACCGGACTCCTTCATGATCGCGTCGACCGGGAGACCCTGAACCTCGCAGATGCGGTAGATGTCGTCGATGAAGGGAGACAGCGCGTCCATCTCCTCGAAGCCGAAGGTGAGCGGCCGGCGCGGATCGTCGGACAGACCTTCGGGCGTATGGAGCATGGCGGCGCCGTTCTTCGCCCGGCGCGACACATAGAACTCGAGTTCAACGGCGGCGACGGGCGTGTGGCCCGCCCGCGTGAAATTCTCGACCTGATCCATGAGCACCGTGCGGGGGTCGATTTCATCCTTGCCGTCGACGGTCACCACCGCCTGGGCGTACCGGCCGTCGCCGACCGGGATCGGAACCAGCGTCTTGCTCAGAAGGTGGCAGTTGTGATCTGGGTCGCCGGTCTCCCACAAGCGGCCCGTCTCCTCCACGCAGTTGCCGAGCGGATCCATGACGAAGACCGAGCTCGGCATCATCAGTCCGCTCTTGGCGATGCCGAGCAGATCGGACCGGCGGATGCGCTTGCCGCGAGCAATTCCATTCATGTCGAACAGAAATGCGTCGATCCATTGCACTCCCGGATTCTCCGCGAGGAAGTCTTGCGCCTCGTCGAGGACAAGCCGTGTGTTGGTCATGGCGCCACGCCCTTGGCGGCGGCGCCGAAACGCTGGAACAGCAACACCGAGACGGGGTTCGCCTTCACCGCCCATTCTGGATGCCATTGCACGCCCAAACAGAACGCCGCGTCGTCCGGCCCGCGTATGGCCTCGACCAGGCCGTCCTCGGCGAAGGCCTCCGCCTGTAGCCCCTTGGCGACGCGCGCGACGCCCTGCCAATGCAGCGAATTGACCATGATCTCGTCGTGTCCGACCCAATCGCGCAATTTGCCGCTCAGTTTCACGGGATGGACCGGCCCATAGCTTTCATCGAGTGGAATATCGAAGCGGCCGCGATGGTCCTTGTGGCCGTTCACGTCATGCACGGCCTGATACAGGCTGCCGCCGAGAGCGACGTTCAGCTCCTGGAAACCGCGGCAGATGGCGAAGAGCGGCGTCTTGCGCTCGACCGCGGCGCGGATGAGCGGCAGCGTCAACGCGTCGCGCAAGGGATCAAGCCGATCGGGCATCAACGGGGTCTCCTCGCCGTAATGCTCCGGCGCGATATTCGAAACGCTGCCCGACAAAAGGATCGCGTCGGCCACCTCGAAGATCGAGCCGATATCCGTCATGCCGGGACCGACCGGCACCAGCAAAGGCTGGCATTCGGCGACTTCGGCGATTGCCGCGGAATATTTACGGCCCACCGCGTCAAAGACGTGACCTTCGATCAGCTTGCTACAGGCTGGGATGACGACGACCGGACGGCTCATGCGGCAAGCTCTCCGGCGACGTCGGTGAGCGTGAGGTCGAGCACGCGGCGGATAACGGCCTCGGCCTCGTCGAACTCGTTCTGCGTCCAAATTAGCGGCGGCGCCATGACCATGGTGTCGAACACGGCGCGCATAATGAACCCTTCGCGCACGAAATGATCGCGACAGATCAGCCCGACGCGGCCCGGATCGGCGAAGCGGCGGCGCGTGGATTTGTCGGCTACCAGCTCGATGGCGCCGAGCAGCCCGACCGAGCGGGCCTCGCCGACGAGCAGGTGATCCTTGAATTTGCCGAGCATGTCGGCGAGCGCCGGCCCGGTGAATTCCTTGACGCGCGGGACAAGCCGCTCCTGCTCCATGATCTCGAGATTTTTCAGCGCGACGGCGCAGGCCACCGGATGGCCCGAGAAGGTGTAGCCGTGATGGAAATCGTTGTCATGCGCCATCAGCGCCCCGGCGATGGTGTCGTCGACGATCACGCCGGAGAGCGGAATGTAGCCGGACGTCACCGCCTTGGCGAAGGTGATCAGGTTGGGCCGAATGCCGTAATATTGCACGCCGAACCATGTGCCGAGGCGGCCGAAGCCGGTAATCACCTCGTCGGCGAGCAGCAGAATTCCATATTTGTCGACGATGCGTTGCACCTCCGGCCAGTAGCTCGAAGGAGGAATCTTGACGCCGCCGGCGCCCTGCACCGGCTCGCCGGCAAAGGCCGCGACATTCTCGGGCCCGACCGCGAGGATCTCCTCCTCCAGCGCGCGAGCGGCGCGAAGGCCGAAATCCTCCGGCGACTCTCCCGGCTCCGACTCTCCGTACCAATAAGGATCGATGATATGGCGGAAGCCTTCATAGACGGGATAGCTGTGCTTGTGCACATGGGCCATGCCGCCCATCGAGCCGGCGGCGATGGTCGAGCCGTGATAGGCGTTCCTGCGCGAGATGATGATGCGCCGCTGGGGCTCGCCCTTGAGCACCCAATAATGGCGGATCAGGCGGATCGCGGTATCGTTCGATTCCGAGCCTGACGAGCCGAAGAATACCTGATTGAGATTGTCGGGAGCGAGCTCGGCGAGCTTGCGCGACAAGGCGACGACCGGGGGATGCGTGGTCTTGAAGAACGTATTGTAGAAGGGGAGCTCGACCATCTGGTCGTAAGCCGCCTGCGCGAGTTCCTTGCGCCCATAGCCGACGTTGCAGGTCCATAACCCCGCCATGCCGTCGAGGATGCGCTTGCCTTCGCTGTCCCAGATATAGGGCCCCTCGCCGCGCACAATGACGCGCGCGCCACTCGCCCGCAGCGATTTGTGATCGGTGAACGGGTGAAGATGGTGAAGAGCGTCCAGCTCTCTCAATTGCGCGGTTTGATATTGATTGGTCACCTTAAAAACCTCCAGCAGTACGTAACCCGAAGGCCGTCTAATTAAAGCTGGAAGCTCGTGTGAGGCGTATAGCCGATGCGGGCGCAAAGCAGCAGCAACCGCGCCTTCGGGCTAAGCCCGCTTAAACCTATCGCTGCTGGCGAGACACGCATGCAACCCTGTTCCTTCACAGTGCCCGTCCCGGGACCGGCCTTGACAGGGGCTCTTGCGCGGGTATGGCTACACCGAAGACTTTATTGGCTACGGTGTAGAATTGTCAATGAAAACTGCACGCAAAAGGGCTGTTTCCCGCCCGCGCGGACGGCGCGGCCTCGACAAAAATGCGATCCTGGATGCGGCCTTCGCCATGCTGTCGCGAGACGGCGAGGCCGGCTTCTCAGTGCGCAAGCTCGGCGCGGAGATCGGCGTCGATCCGATGACGATTCTGCATCATTTCGGCTCGAAGGACGAGCTATTGCGCCGGATCGCCGATCGCGCGCTGTCGACGGTCGCGTTACCGGAGCCCAGTGGCGACTGGCGCACCGATCTCCGCAACGTCGCCGCGTCGTACCGGGATCTGGCGCAACGCCACCCTCGGGTGTTCCACCTGCATTTCCGCTTCCACGCCACAGGGCCCGCCGACCACGCTTCAAGCGAAGTGGTGTATCGCGCGTTGCGAGACGCCGGACTGACGGACGCCGAGGCGGCGGGACTGGGACTCGCCTTTTACGCCTTCATTCTCGGTTACGGCCTAGCGGAGGTCGAGGGACTGTTGAGCCGGATCGGCGAGGAGGATGAGGCGGAGCTTCAAGAGCTCGACGCGAGCGCCTTCCCGGCAACGCTGGCGCTGGTCCCAGCCTTCAAGTCGCTTGATTGCGACGCAGCCTTCGACGCCTCTGTCGATGTTTTCATCGATGGGGTGTCGTGCCGGTGCAAGCCGAGCGCGGCCTAGCCGATCACCAAATATGTGCTCAGCGCGATCAGCAGGACGGCGAGCACGACGGAAAAAATCAGATCGGGAATAATGCTGGGCGAATGAATCGCTTGGTCGTCCAGCAAGCGTCCGGTCCGTACAAAGCGGATGGTCGCGACGACAATGGAAATCACGCCGACGACGATGAACGCGCGTCCGGCGCCTTCAGGAAGCGGCCCCGACAATTTCTCCAGCCGCGCTCTCGCAACTTCGTCGACAGAAGCGGCGTTCAGCAGCGTGAGAACGAACAGATTGAATTTCTCGACGACAAAGCCGAACGCGATTGCCGCAATGCTGGTGCGGAGCCACGCCAAGAATGTCCGCTCGTTGGCGGCATGATCGCTATAGCCACGGATCATCGAGGGCGCCCCTCATCGTTCGATCGTCAGGCCGCCGCCCTCACATCGCCCTTGAGCGCGGCCTCGAACAGCTTCCGGCTCCCCTTCGCGGTGAGGGGAATGGGATTGCCGCCGGCAGTCGGATCGACCAGAGACATCTCGACAATCGTGTCGACGCGGCTCCCGTCCACTTTCAGTCCGCCGAGATCGTTCGGAACGCCGGTCATCTTGCGGAGATCGAGCACGGCCGCGAGGAAGCCATCGAAGCCCCCGTCAATGCCGAGAAAGCCGGCGAGACGGGCGATCTTCGCCTCGATTGCCGGGCGATTGAAGACCAGCACATACGGCATGAACACGCCGTTGGTCATGCCGTGATGCGTGTGGTAGAGCGCGCCGACCGGGTGGGACAGCGCGTGGATGGCGCCGAGGCCCTTCTGGAAGGCGGCAGCGCCCATCGCCGCCGCGCTCATCATGTGACCGCGGGCTTCGAGGTCGTTCCCGTTCGCCACCGCCTTGGGCAGATTCTCGAACACGAGCCGCATGCCCTCCACGGCAATGCCCTCGGCGATTGGGTGGTAGCTCGGAGCACAATAGGCTTCGAGGCAATGGGCCAGAGCGTCCATGCCGGTGCCGGCGGTGATCGCCGGCGGCATGCCGACGGTCAGCTCGGGATCGATGATCACCACCTTCGGCATCATCTTGGGATGAAAAATGACCTTCTTAGTCTGCGTCGCCTCCTGAGTGATGACGCCGGCGCGGCCGACTTCCGAACCCGTCCCCGCCGTGGTCGGCACGGCGACGACCGGCGCAATCTTGTCAGCGTCGGCGCGGGTCCACCAATCGCCGATATCCTCGAAATCCCAGAGCGGCCGGGTCTGCCCAGCCATGAAGGCGATGACCTTGCCGGCGTCGAGGCCGGAGCCGCCGCCGAACGCCACGATCCCGTCATGCCCGCCTTTGCGGAAGGCGGCGATGCCCGCTTCGACATTCGCGTCCACCGGATTGGGCTGAACGTCGGCAAACATCGCGACGGGTAGCCCTGCCTCTCGCAACAGGCCCATGGCGCGTTCGGTGATCGGGAACTTGGCAAGCCCCGCATCGGTAACGAGAAGCGGGCGATTGATACCAGCGCTGCGGCAGGCTTCGGCGAGTTCCTTGATGCGTCCGGCGCCGAAGCCGATGGCGGTCGGATAGCTCCAATTGGCGGTCGGTACGCTCATGCTGTGCTCCGAAGGGAAAGGGCGCGTCAGACGTCGCGGAGATGAAAGCTCTTTGGCTGGGTCAGCGCGTCGAAGCCGAATTTCGACAGCGCCGCGCCGCGACCCGTATCCTTGACCCCGGTCCAGACCAGATGTGGGTCGAGATAGTCGCAGCGGTTCATAAAGACGGTGCCGGTCTCGATACGCGCGCCGATCTCGGCGGCACGGTCCATATCGCCCGTCCAGATCGAGGCCGTCAGTCCGTAGGGGCTGTCGTTCATCAGCGTCACGGCCTCGTTGTCGTCGCGCACCTTCATGATGCCAACCACCGGCCCGAAGCTTTCCTCCCGCATCACCTCCATCTGGTGATTGACGTTGGTCAGGACCTCCGGCGCGAGATAGGGCGAGCCCGGGCGGTCGTTTTCCACCTTCATATTAATCAGCGCCGTGGCGCCTTTGCGCCGTGCCTCCGCGATCTGCCCTCGTATCGTGTCGGCGAACGAGCCGCGCGCCATCGGCCCGAGCGTAGTCGCCTGCTCGAGCGGATTGCCGACCACATATTTGCGAGTGAGATCGGCGAAGCCGGCGACGAAGTCGTCAAAAACGGCCGCATCGACATAAATGCGCTCCACTCCGCAGCAGCATTGTCCGGAATTGTAGAACGCACCGTCGACCAAATTCTCGATGGCATGATCGAGCTTGGCATCTGCCCTGACATAGGCCGGATCCTTGCCGCCAAGCTCTAGGCCAAGCGAAGCGAAAGTGCCGGCGGCGGCGCGCTCGATGGCACGTCCGCCGGCGACGGAGCCGGTGAAATTGATGTGGTCGATGCGGCCTGAGCCGATGAGCTTCTCGGTCTGCTCATGCGACATCACCAGATTGTGGAAGAGACCCCTGGGCAGGCCCGCGCGCTGAAACGCCTCGGCGAGGCGCTCGCCGACCAGCAGAGTTTGCGCCGCATGTTTCAGGATGATCGCGTTGCCGGCGAGCAGGCCGGGCACGATGGTGTTGATCGCGGTGAGGTAAGGATAATTCCACGGCGCGATGACCATCACGATGCCGATAGGTTCGCGCGCGACATAGCGCCGGAAGCCCGCCTTCGCCGGCGGGACGTAAGGCTGCAGCGCCTCATCCGCCAGCGCCGCCATGGCGCGAACGCGTTCCTCGGCACCCCCCTTCTCGCCGCCGTAGCGGATGGGCCTCCCCATCTGCCAAGCGAGCTCGACGGCGATGTCGTCGTTCATTGCGAGCAGCGCATCAAGGAAGGCCAGC
>JBBQXL010000028.1:0-27786 GCA_038209695.1 Hyphomicrobiales bacterium | reverse complement strand
GAGCGGACAACGGGCAGTCGCGCAGCTATCTGGTCGACAGCATCCTTGGGGTTACAATGACCCAAACATCATTCTCGCCGCGTTACCCGATCGAACTTACGCCGTCTGGTCCTCAGAGCATTCCGCAGGCGACGCATTCGGGTTCAGGAGGGGATTTCGGCGTGCGTCATGCGCCCGTTATTCGGCGTTCGCCCGCTCGCAGGACGACGCGCAGCACAAGTTTTGCCAGCGCAAGCGGACCAACTTATGTCTTCAAATGCTCAGCTAGCGGAAAGACCCTCAACAAGAAGAGCTTCGACGCAACCATGAACAAACACAAGAACAGCCGGACGGGCTATGAATGCTACGGCACGTTCGGCACATACGTGAGAACGAAATATTAGCGGGATTGCCGCTCGATGGTTGAAGAGAACAAACCTGACGGCAAGGATGCGGACAAAGCGGATCCGTATGCGAACGATCCGTTCTTCAAGAGAATCTTCGATGGCCAGTGGAATGCTTGCATTGGCAGACAAGGGCACGAGGAGAACTATATCGACGGGTATATAGAAGCAGCTATTGAACTCGCGGATGCAATTTTCGAGAAACAACTGGTCGGAAAGCGCGATACGCTCGTACTACCGATCCTTTACAATGCACGGCACGCAATCGAACTCGCCCTGAAATTTGCGACCGAGCATCTCATCAAAGCGAGCTTGATCAAGAACGACGGGCGCAAACTCAGCCATAACATCAAGGCTTATTGGGATCACCTGCACAACAGCGCTATTGGCGACGAGAAACTGTCCCAGACCATCGCTGCCCTTAAGCCCTATATCGACAGCCTTTCGCGGATCGACTCCGACGGCCAGGAGCTCCGGTATCATCGAAACCGAGACGATGATCCGAGCCTTGCGGAGCATGCGGTCGCCAACCTACGGCTTATCCGGGCCAGCTTGCGGGAACTCGAAAAGCTAATTTCGACACTGAAGTACCGAACCGTGGATTTCATCGATGAGAGGGCGGCGGGCTCGTATACGAACCGCTGCTCACGGACCGATCTGCTCGCCATCGCGCGAATCCTTCCGCGTCGCGATCTCTGGAATTCAGACGCCTTCGATCAGCAGAAGGCGGTCGTGAAAGAGCGCTACGGACTCAGTAACAAGCAATTTTCGATCGCGCTCGACCGCATCCAGGAAAACCGTGAAATGCGATCAGCCCTGGGGACCGAGAGCGACCTTCTACATCTGAGCGACGACGATACCGTTTCGGTGGTCGAGCAGTGGCGACGTCTGCACCCCGAGGGGGACCGCGATGACGACGACCTTGGTCTGGAATACTTCGACACTAGCCGGTTCGAAGCCATGAAGGAAAATGCCGCCATCCGCGAGGAGGTAGTGACGGCGATCGAGGCCCGATTATCGAAGGAAGCGTTGGCTGAGTTGGAGGCGATGTTTTACCTCGAACGGGACCGTATCTTTGCGGAGTATCATGAGAACATGATCTCGCGCATTCTCAGGGAGCATGCTGCGGCGAACGACACAAAGGCAGAAATTATGCACCTAATGGAGAAGACCAACTTTCTTCAGTGCGTGCGCGGTGCGGCGGCGAGACTCGGGCGCCTGTCGTTGGCTGACCGCCTGCAGGCGATGTAAGTCATGGGACCGGAAGAACCTCGTGATCTGTCGTGCTGCAAAGGGCCTAAGCGAGAAGGCACGAGAGGCAGCGGGATGATCACGAATCGTCATGATCCACCGCCTCCAATCTCCGGCCCCAACGGAATCGACTATCCGAATAACAACAATAAAATCAACGCGATATGGACGGGAGTAGTTTGGTGCATAATCACCCCTCGGGCGACCCTACCCCATCGCGCGCCGATATCGAGATGACCAAGCAGATCGTGGCCGCGACCAAGCCGCTGGGGGTGCTGGTGCACGACCACGTCATCGTCGGCAAGCAGGGCCACGCCAGCCTGAAGGGCCTTGGTCTGATCTAGCCGCGCTTCCGCTGCCGCAATAAAGGCACCCCCGCCTTCGCATGGCCTAAGCCAGGCCGAACCAGCGCCGATTTCATCCGATCTACCCCACCCATGAACTTGATCATGGAGGATTTTGCATGCACCGCTTTTTCGGGGCCTGTCTATCGCTGCTGGCGTTTGCCACGGCAGTTCAAGCCGATACGCGCGTCACAGCCACATGGTATGGCGAAGAACTCCGGGGCCACCGCACGGCGTCAGGGTCGCCGTTCAATCCCAACGGCCTAACGGCCGCGCACCGCTCGCTTCCGTTCGGCACTTGCCTCATGGTCGGCAATCCGCGCACCGGCAAGAGCGTCAGGGTCACCGTCAACGATCGCGGCCCGTTCACGGCCGGCTTGACCTTGGATCTGTCGCACGGCGCAGCGCGGGCAATCGGCATGACGTCGACGCAAGACGTGACCATGCGGCGCTGCTGATCGGCCGTGTTGCCATGCCGGTCGCGGTGGCCGGCTAGCTATTCCAGAATTCGCCTAGGGAAGTGGTCGGGGCGGCTTAAGCCGGCGGCGGGCCGAACACGAGGACGGCGTTGAGGCCGCCAAAGGCGAAGGAGTTCGACATCGCGTAATTGACGTTGCGCGCCTTGCCGATATTCGCCGTATAGTCGAGATCGCATTCCGGGTCGGGCTCACTGAGGCCGACCGTCGGCGGCACGAACCCTTCGCCGATCGCCTTGACCGCGGCCACCGCCTCGATGCCGCCGCCGGCGCCAAGGCAATGTCCATGCATCGATTTGGTGGACGAGATCGAGACCTTGTTCGCGGCATTGCCGAACACGCGCTTGATGGCGCGGGTCTCGTTCAAGTCGTTGACGGTAGTCCCCGTGCCATGGGCATTCACATAGTCGATTTCGGAGGCCGGCAGGCCGGCATCGTCGAGGGCCATCTGCATGGCCATGGACGCCCCATCGATCGAAGGGTTGACCATGTCGGCCGCGTCGGCGGTCATGCCATAGCCAATCAGCTCGGCCAGGATCGGCGCGCCGCGGGCCTTGGCGTGCTCGTATTCCTCGAGCAGGAGAATGCCGGCGCCCTCGGCCAGCACGGTGCCGTTGCGGTTCTTGGCGAAGGGCCACAAACCGTCGGGGCTCAGAACGCGCATCGCCTGCCAGGCTCGGGTCGCGCCCCAATTGAGTGAGGCTTCGGCCGCGCCGGCGATGCCGAGATCGACCAGGCCCTCGCGGATCATGCGGTAGGTAAGACCGATGGCATGCGTCGCCGTCGAGCAGGCGCTGACCACGCCGAAGGTCGGGCCCTTGATGCCGCATTCGATGCTGACATGGGCCGAGGCCGAGCTGCCGATCGCCTTAAGCAGCGTGAGCGGGTGAGTCGCCCGCTTGTTCTCCTTGAACAGCATCTTGTAGGAGAATTCGAGCGTGGTGAGGCCGCCGACGCCGGAGCCGATGATGCACGCGGAGCGATAGCTCTCGCTGTCCTTCAGCGGCGTCTCGAGCTTGGACATAGTGACGGCTTCCTGCGCCGCGCAGCCGGCATATTGCGAGAATTTGTCGGCGAGCATGAGCGACTTGCTCTTCAAACGCTCCTTGGGATCGAAATCCGGTACCTCACCAGCGATGGTGATGTAGAGATCCTCGGTGGAGAAGCTTTGCACCTGGCGGATGCCGCACTCGCCCTTTTTGAGCGCCGCCCAAAATTTCTCTACACCCGTGCCCAAAGGAGTGACGACGCCCTGGCCAGTGACCACGACGCGCCTGCGCCCATTAGTGTGTGTCATGTAGTGTTAAGCCGTAACTCCCAAGCCTGGTCGACGTCCCGGGAAGGCCCCCGAGCGGAATGGCTGGATTAAGCTGCTGCGCCGGAAGCCTTCGTCTCTGCGATGATGCCCTTCACCCGATCGACGACGGATCCCACCGTCGCGAACGCCTCCACCTCTTCATTGGCATTATAGGGGATCTCAATGCCGAAAGTATCTTCGATGTCGAACACGATGACCGCAAGGTCGAGCGATTCGATTTCAAGGTCACTGAGAGGCGTTTCGAGCGTGACGGCCTTCGACGGGTCCTTCATGTTCTTACGCAAAATCTCAACGATCTTGGTAGCCACCTCGTCCATATCGGTCTCCCTGCCCCGTTTAGGGGTCGTGTGTAATGGTCCCTGGCTAAATCATAGCTAATCTGAGGGCAAGTCGGGCATTGGAATAGACTTAAAATCTTGCCGAGTCTACCCGGGTCCCTGCCCGATTCAGTCCGTGCCCGATGCTCTAATCGCCAAGAAAATTGGCGTTTTTGCGCCCCCTTCCGCCATGGTTTCAGCATAATCCCCCGCCGGGTTCGCGGCGGGTCCCGATGCTCTTAACCGGTTCGTTGCTATAATATAGTGTTGGAACATGCCTGCGGCCAACACCCCTCCCGAGGGGAATCACGACATTGTTTTGCGGCAGGAGGTTAGAAAAAAGCAAGAACGATGGCGAGGAAGCCCAGCCCCTCATCCGTGACGATCGAGCCCTGCCATGGCTCGGCTCCCGAACGTCCCTGGCTCAAATCCTATCCTGAAGGCGTTGCGTGGGACGCGCGGTTCAGGCCGATGCTAGTCGGAACCCTGCTTGACCAGTCGGTCCAAGCCTTCGGGCCGCGCCCGTGCGTCTATTTCATGGGAAAGCGGCTGAGCTTCGCCGAGATCGGCGCTTTGTCCGACCGCGTTGCCAAAGGCTTGCGTGCGCTCGGCGTGGGCGAAGGCGTCAAGGTCGGCCTGCTGCTGCCCAACACGCCCACCTTCGTGATCTTCTATTACGGGGTGCTGAAGGCCGGCGGCACGGTCGTCAATTTCAACCCACTCTACAGTCTCGAGGAGATCGAGTTTCAGCTCCGCGACAGCGGCGCTAGGATCATGGTGACGCTCGATCTTGCACTCACCTTCGAGAAGGTCGAGGCGATGCTAAAATGCGGGGCTCTCGACCAAGCCGTGGTCGCAGGCTTCACCTCGCTCCTGCCGTCCTTCAAATCGGTCGGCTTCAAACTGTTGCAGCGCACCAAGCTCGCCAATGTGGCCGCATCGCCCGTCACCGACCGGATCGTGCGCGACACCGTGCTGCTCGCCAATGATGGAAGCTATGACCGGCCTGCGATCACGCCGGACGCCATCGCGGTGCTGCAATATACCGGCGGCACCACCGGCACGCCCAAAGGGGCGATGCTCAGCCACGCCAATCTCACCGTCAATGTCGGTCAGGTCAGAGCGTGGCAGAACCGCCAGACGACCGAGCATGACCGCATGCTGGGGGTGCTGCCGCTATTTCACGTTTTCGCCATGACCACGGTGATGAATTTCGGCATCGCCAGCGGCATGGAGATGATTCTCCTGCCGAAGTTCGAGCTGGTGACGACTTTGAAGCTGATCGCCAAACTGCGCCCGACCATGATGCCGGGCGTGCCGACCCTGTTCAACGCCATGCTGCGCCACCCGCATATCGGCAATTTCGACCTCTCCTCGCTCGAATATTGCTTCTCGGGAGGCGCGGCGCTGCCGATCGAGGTCAAGCGCGGCTTCGAAAAGGTGTCGGGCTGCGGCGTGGTGGAGGGCTACGGTCTGAGCGAAACCTCGCCGGTGGCGACCTGCAATCCGATCGAGGCCATTCGCGAAGGCTCGATCGGCCTTCCCCTCCCGGCGACGGAGATCTCGATTCGCTCGCTCGAGGATCCGGCCAAGGAGATGGCGCGCGGCGAGCCGGGCGAAATCTGCATCGCCGGGCCTCAGGTGATGACCGGGTATTGGAACAAGCCGCGAGAGACCGAGGGCAGCTTCGTCGGGCGCTTCTTCCGCACCGGCGACATCGGCTACATGGACGAGCACGGTTATATTTTCATCGTCGACCGCATCAAGGACATGATCAACGCCTCAGGCTTCAAGGTCTATCCGCGGCGGATCGAGGATGCGCTCTACGAGCACAGCGCCGTGGCCGAGGTAACGGTAGTCGGCATTCCCGACGACTATCGCGGCGAAGCGCCCAAGGCCTTCGTGAAGCTGAAGGAAGGCAAAGAGGCGACGGCGGTGGAGCTGCTCCAGTTCCTACGCGGGAAGCTTTCCAAGATCGAGTTGCCGGCGGAAATCGAGTTCCGCGATCAACTGCCCAAGACCATGGTCGGCAAACTGTCGAAGAAGGAACTTCGCGCCGAGGCGAAGTCCTGATCCACTCCTAATTTTCCGGCGCTAGCGCAACCAGGGCAAGGACGGGTCCTGCTCCTGCTGTTGCTTCCGCAGCAGACGCCGCTGCCGCCGCGTTAGCGGCGTCGCGGGCTCGACCATGGCCGCGTCGGCGGTTTCTGCCGGTAGCGCGTCCGCGTCACTCGCTACGGCCTCTTCGGGCGCAGGCGCTGCCTGCCCGGCAGGCTTGGGCGTGGCCGCCGTCTTTGGCGCCGGCTTCGTGGCCGCTGCCGTGGCAACCGGCGTCGCCTTCGGCTTTGGCGCCGGGGCAGCAGCGGGCGGGCTCGACTGAATCGCAGCAGTGGCGATGCCTTGCTCGCCCGAATCGGGCGCGACAGCTTCGGCAGTGATCGGCTCGGTCATGACGAACATGCTCGACACGTTCTCGCCGGACAGCCGCGCGGTATCGGAACTGTTGGAGACGTTGAGGAAGCCGTAGCCCCGGCGCGCATTAAACTCGGCGGGCGCCGGAGCCGGCGCGGCAAGCTCCTGCGTTACCAGTGCGACTGGCTTGACGGATGCCTCGGCCGCCGGGGGCTCGGCCATCGCTTGCACCTCGGTTGGCGCTGCGGAGGCCTCAGCCACCGCCGCGGCCGGTTTGACATCGGGCCGCGAAGGCGGCGTTGCCGGTTCGGCCGACGCCTCGATCTGCTCGGTGCCCTCAGCAGGAGCCTCAGGAATGACATCCGCGGGCGGTGAACCGGTTCTCACCCATTGCTTTTCGCCGCACAGCAGCCAGGCCTTGCAGCCTCTCAGCAGAATCTGTTTCCGCGACAGCACGGTGAGCGTGGCGGAATATGTGTGGCCGTCCTCGGGATTATAGATCTGGCCGGTCCAGGTCGACGGCGCGCTCGGGGTCATGCCGGTGAAGATCGCCAGGCCGACAATCGCACGGCCGCGCTGCGCGGGATTCTCGTTGCGGATATCGTGCAGAGGCTGGCCCTTGCTATCCTTGGGGTCCTTCAGCCACGCGATCTTGGCGCAGAGCAGGGTCTTGCTCTTGCCGCACTTGAAAACCTGAATCTTGGACTCGCGCTCCGCGTCCGGCTTCATCCAATAGCCGGTGGGATCGGCCGAAGCCGCTTGGGACTGGCTGCAGGGAGCAAGGACAGCAGCGGTCACAATTCCCATCGCCGCAGCGATCGCATGATGCCTCATAAGCACCTCCGTAAAATTTAGGGCCACTGGCGTCCACGCCATGGCAATTAATCTTCTTGCCCCCTGTCCCCGACGAACCCCTTAGCGGAGTCCGCTGTTTGCGCCTGTGGCGCGCTGAGTGCGCGCTCTTTGTCTCGGTGACCGGCTATGCGGTCTTTGCGTCCGACTGGGCCCCGACCCCTTCCAGAATGGCAGCGACACCCATGCCGCCGGCCGTGCAAATCGATATCAGACCCCTTTGGCCCCCCTGACTATGCAGGAGTTTGGCCAAAACTGCCAGGATGCGCGCCCCGGTTGCCGCAAAAGGATGCCCGAAAGCTATTGACGAGCCCTTGACGTTTAGCTTCGCCCGGTCGATTGACCCGAGCGCTTCGCTCCGTCCTAGCCGCTGACGGCAATAATCCTGTGATTCCCACGCCTTCAAAGTAGCCAACACCTGCGCCGCAAAGGCTTCATGAATCTCATAGTAATCGAAGTCCTGTAGCGCAAGACCAGTCTGCTTGAGGAGCTCACTCACGGCAACGGTCGGCGCCATCAGAAGTCCTTCTCCTTGAACGAAATCTACGGCAGAAGTGCGGCCCAGGCTGAGATAGGCCTGGATCGGAATGCCTCGCTGGCGCGCCCAGTCCTCGGAGGCTAGTAGTACGGTGGCCGCGCCGTCGGTCAGCGGCGTCGAGTTGGCGGCGGTGATGGTGCCGGCGCCGGATCGGTCGAAAACAGGCTTCAACTCGGCCATTTTTTCGAGCGAAATGTCTTCGCGGAGATTGTTGTCGCGAAACACCCCGGCGCTAGGAATGACCAGATCGTCCATGAAACCTTGGTCATAGGCGGCGACAGCCGTCTTATGGCTCTCATAAGCCAATAAATCTTGGGCCTCGCGGGTGATTCCCCATTCCTTGGCCATCAGCTCGCAATGTTCCCCCATGCTGAGCCCGGTGCGCGGCTCTGAGGTCGAAGGGGGCTGGGGCGTCAACTCGGCCGGGGTGAAGCCTTTGAAGGCGGCCGCCCTCTGGCCGAGGCTGCGGGCGCGGGACAATTTTACCAGGCGCTGGGCGAATCGCCGCTGAAACACGACCGGCGCGTCGCTGGTGGTGTCGCTGCCGAGCGAAATGCCTGACTCGATCTGTCCGGTGGCGATCTTGGCGGCGACCCCGAGCGCACCGGCGAGGCTCGTGCCGCAGGCCTGCATCATGGTGATGCCGGGCGTTGTCGGGGCCAGCGCGCTGCCGATCACCGCCTCGCGGGCAAGGTTCCAGTCCTTGGCGTGGGTGACCACGGCGCCGCCGACCACCTCGTCGATATGGGCGCCATGCAGCGCGAAGCGGTCGACCAGCCCGCCGAGCGCCGCCGTCAGCATGTCGAGGTTGGAGAGTTCGGCGTAAGCGGTGTGCGACCGGCAAAACGGAATCCGCACGCCGCCAAGCACCGCAACCCGCCGCATCGAAGCCTCAGCCATGTGTTCCTCGGGCTCCCGTCGTCTTCTCTAAGCCGCCGCAGCCGTCGCTGCCGCCTGCGCCGCATGGCGCCGGTAATGCAGCGGGCCGCCGCGGAACGGCGCGAACCCGGTGCCGAAGATCACGCCGGCATCGACGTGATCGGCCGTCGCCACCACATGGTCGGCGAGCGCCCGCTCGGCCTCGTCGAGCATCGGCTGCACCAGGCCGCGGCCGAGCCGCTCCAGCTCGGCCTGGTCGTAAGCCGCTTGTTCGCGCTTGGGCTTGCCCTGCTCCCACACATAGAAGCCCTCGCCGGTCTTCTTGCCGAGCTTGCCCTGCTTGACCAGCGTCGCCAGCGCGTTGTCGCCGCCGGGAGCAAGACCAAGCTCCTCGCCGACATGGTTGGCGATATCCAGCCCAACCATATCCATGAGCTCGAGCGGTCCCATGGGCATGCCGAATTTGAGTGCGGCCTGATCGATCTTCTCGCGCGGCTCGCCTTGCTGGTAGCGGCGCACCGCCTCCATCATGTACGGCGCCAGCACGCGGTTCACCAGGAAGCCGGGGCAGCTTTTCACGATCAGCGGCAGCTTGTTGATGGCGGTGACGAAGGCGCAGGCCTTGCGCACCTCTTCCTCGCGGCTTTGCTCGCCGCGCACGACCTCCACCAGGGGAAGCTGCGCCACCGGATTGAAGAAATGCAGACCGACCAGGCGGCCCGGATCGGCAAGCGGCTTGGCGATATCCTCGAGCCTGAGCGAGGAGGTGTTGGTGGCCAGCACCGCGCCGGGCTTGACCTCCTTCTCCAGCTCCTTGAACAGCTTCTGTTTGACGTCGAGCTTCTCGACGATCGCCTCGATCACCACGTCGGCCTGTTTGATGTACTTGCCGGTGGGATCGGCGAGGAGACGCGCGGAGGCGGTCTCGATGGCGAGCGGGGTGCGGAGCTGCCGCTTGAACAGTCCCTTGGCGCGGGCGAGCGCCTTCTTGATCTGCGCTTCATCGAGGTCCTGAAGGCTCGCCTGCATGCCTTGGGTGACGCACCAGGCGGCGATGTCGCCGCCCATGGTGCCGGCGCCGATGACGTGCACCCGAAGCGGCTTGAAGCCGTTCTTGGGGGCCTCGTCCTTCAGCATCTCGGACAGCTTGAACACGCGGCGCAGATTGCGCGAAGCCTCGCTCGCCATCAGCGGCGTGAACATCTCGGTCTCGGCGATGCGCATGCGGACCGGATCGTCGCCGTAGCGCTCGAACAGATCGATGAGCCGGAACGGCGCCGGGTAATGCTCCTCGCGGACCTTCTCGGCGGTCTTGGCGCGCATCTGCTTGGCCAGCAGCGAGCGTACCGGCTGCTTAAGCATCAGCTTCTTCCACCACGGCGCGCCCTTGGAGTGGCGCTTCTGCAGCACCGCCTTGCGCGCGGCCCAGCGGAGATTGTGGCGGGTCGCCACCAGCTGATCGACCAGGCCGATGGCCCGGGCCGCGCTGGGCCGCAGCATGCGCCCGGTCAGCATTGCGGTCATGGCGTCCATCGGGCCGGCGGCCTGGATCGAGCGCACCGTGCCGTTCAGTCCGGGGAAGATGCCGAGCTTGACCTCGGGAAAGCCGAGCCGCGTGCCCTCCTCGCGGTCGGCGACCCGCCAGTCGCACGCCAAAGCGAGTTCGAGGCCGCCGCCGAGACAATAGCCGTGAATGGCCGCGACCACCGGCACCGACAGGCGCTCGATGCGATTGAACAGCTCTAGCGTCTCCTTCACCACCTCAGTGATCTTGGCCTCGGTGTCGAAGCTTTCGAACTCTCTGATATCGGCGCCGGCGATGAAGCTGCGGTCCTTGCCGCTCATCAGCACCAGGCCCTTCACTTCGCCGCGCGGGGCCGCTTCCTCGACCGCCTTGACGATCTCGCCAAGCTCCTCGGTGGGGCGGCGGCCGAGCGAGTTCATGCTCTCGCCAGCGCGGTCGGCGACCGCCCAGGCGATGCCCTCGAAGTCGACGGTGAAGCGCCAGTCCTGCAGATCGGGAAGTGTCGTCGCCATGATGGGGTTACTCGGCCGCGATATGTTCTGGATGTTCTTGGGTCGCTTGCGAGTCCTGCGCCAGAGGCGCGGGCGTTTTGCCGCGGGCGAGCTCGGCGGCGGCAAAGTCGTCGACAGCGATGACGCGTGCCACTAGGTCGCGGGTTTCGGCCAGCGCGCGCGCCTCGTCCGCGCTCAGCACGCCCTTGGCTTCGGCCTCGGCAATCCAGTCATTGTCGTGGAAGCGCTTCACCTCGCCCTTGCGGATCGCCCGCTCGAGCTTGCGGTCGGCCGCCTCGCTCGCCACCACCTTGGCGAGGGTATAGTCGAGCAGCCCAGTGCGGTCGGCCGGATCGTCGGACACGAAGATATCCCGGGTGAGACGGTCGCGGAACGCGCCCGGCTCCAGCGCGGCGCGGACGATCGCCTTGCCTTCGATGTCGCTCCCCGGCCGCCGCCTGACCCCGAACGGGAACACCAGCGGCGCCATCAGCCAAGCCGCCCAGCGTTGCGGAAAGTTTCGCAGCGTCCCGAGCAGCGCCTGGTCGAAGCGGTAGACGCAGTTCCTGGCGCAATAGTCGACGAGCTTGAGATCTTCCGGCGGTCGCCCGTCGTCGTCGTAGCGCTTGAGCACGGCGGAGAGCAGATAGAGTTCGGCCAGAGCATCGGCCATGCGGCCGGTGATCTTCTGCTTCACCTTCAGCCCGCCGCCAAGCAGCGCTACGGTCAGATCGGCGACCAGGGCGAAAGAGCGCGACGCGCGCGCCAGCTCGCGCCACCAGCGGTGGGTGGCGCCGGCATTGGGCGGCGCCGAAGCGAACAGGCCGAAGGTCAAATTGTGGAATAGCGCGCCGGCGGCATTGGACACGGTAAAGGCGACATGGTCGTCGAAGGTGCGGGCGAATAGCGCGGTACCGCGCTCCCGGTCTTGATCCTGGAGGGCTTCGATCTCGGTGAACAGATAAGGATGACTGCGCAGCGCGCCTTGCGCGAAGGTGATCAGCGTGCGGGTCAGGATATTGGCGCCCTCGACGGTGATGCCGACCGGCACCATCTGATAGGCCCCTTGGATGTAGTTGCTCGGCCCGTCGCAGATGCCGCGGCCGCCATGAATGTCGAGCGCGTCATTGACGCTTTGGCGCATGCGCTCGGTCGAGACATATTTGAGCAGGGCCGAGATAACGGCGGGCTTTTCGCCGGCCGACACCATTGAGGCCGTCACCGCGCGCGCGGCTTCGAGCTCGTAAGCGGTCTCGACCATGCGCGCCAGCGGCTCCTCGACGCCCTCCATGAAGCCGATCGGCAAATTGAACTGCTTGCGGATGCGGGCGTAAGCGGTGGTCGTGCGGAGCATGGCCTTGGCGGCGGCGGCGCTGGTGGCGGGGAGCGAGATGGAGCGGCCGGCGGCGAGGCAGCTCATCAGCATGCGCCAGCCCTGCCCGGCCCGCTCCTGGCCGCCGATGATCCAATCGAGCGGCACGAACACGTCGCGTCCGCTGGTCGGCCCATTGGGGAACGCGGCGCCGGCGGGAAGATGGCGCCGCCCGATCTCGACGCCCGGATGATCGGTCGGGATCAGCCCTAGCGTGATGCCGATATCCTCGCCGCGGCCGAGATGATTGTCGGGATCGAACAGATGGAACGCGAGACCGAGCAGCGTGGCTTTGGGGGCGAGCGTGATGTAGCGCTTGTCCCAGGTGAGCCGAATACCGAGCGTATCCTTGCCGTCATGCCGTCCGCGCGTCACCACGCCGACATCGCGCATGGAGGCGGCATCCGAGCCCGAGAACGGCCCGGTCAGGGCAAAGCAGGGGATTTCCTCCCCCCGCGCCAAGCGGGGCAAGAAATGCTCCTTCTGCGCGTCGGTGCCGTATTGCTCGATCAGCTCGCCGGGACCGAGCGAGTTCGGCACCATGACGATGGTGACGCCGTCGGGACTGCGCGAGGAGATCTTGCCGAGAACGAGCGATTGCGCCTGGGCGGAAAAGCCCAAGCCGCCATGCTGCTTGGATATGAGCATGCCGAGAAAGCCGTTATCGCAGACGAAGCTCCAGATATCGTCGGGCACGTCATGCAGCTCGTGGCGGATGCGCCAATCGTTGAGCCGCTTGCACAATTCGTTGGTCGGCCCGTCGAGAAAGGCGCGCTCCTCGGCGGTGAGCGTGATGGGGCCGACGCGGCGGAGCTTGTTCCAATTGGGGGTGCCGGAGAACAGCTCGGCGTCCCAGCCGACCGTGCCGGCCTGAAGCGCCTCGCGCTCGGTCTCGGAGATGGTCGGCATCGCGCCCTTGAGCGCGCGATAGGCGGGGAGGACAATATATTGGCGCTTGAGTTCGGGGAAGCTGGCCGCGAACAGGAGCCCGGCAACCAGCCACCCGAACAGCGACCACAGCGGGAACATCGGCCAATGCAGGTGGCCGTGCACCAGGCCCATCTGGGCGCACAGTGTGAAGATGGCGGCGGCGAGCGCCCAGCTCCGCAGCGAGGCGCGGTTCATGGCCAAGGCGAACAGCGCCAGGATGCTGACGAGCGCGAAAATGACTTCAGCCATGGGCGGCCTCTAAACTCGCCTCGGCCCCTGTCCGTCCCCGACTGAAATGCCCTTGAGGGGCGCCGTTATGTGCCGATGCAAGCACCGATCCGGTTTTTTGCCCTCTATGGTCCGGATGGCACATCGACTCAAGCTCTTTTCACCGCTCCGACTGAGCGTGGTGCATCGTGGTCGCGAATCGTTGGGAGCCATCTTGTGGCCAACAGATTCCCAGTGAATTAACGCCGGTTAGTTGCCCTGCGCGCCTCAACGGCGCCAAGCAGCCGGTCGGCGCCGACCAGGATCAGGCCGAGCACGGCGAAGGCAGCCGTCAGCACGCTCATGTTCAGCAGCACGTGCCGATAGCCGAGCTGCGTTACGTCGAGGAAAGGATGGGGATAAAAGCCGGTCACCGCGCCGTGGAGCAGCGAATATGCCGCATAGCCGATCGGATAGAGCAGCCATGACGGGACCGACCGGGCGGAGACGGTTCCCTTGGGCACGAAGACGAGCCAGTCGATGATATAGAGTGCTGGCGCGATGCAATGCTCGATCGTGTCGGCGAGATATTGCAAGCCTTCGGGATTCCAGAGCTTGCGCAGGATCGCGTAGTAGATCGTCGAGACGATGATGATGTAGCAGGCGATCGCCGTTCGCACCGACGGGCGCGAAAAGAACGACCCCAATTTGGAGTGGGGCGCGAGCCAAGGCAGCGTCATAGCCAGCGCCACCAATATGTTGGTCAGTATCGTGAAATAGGCGAGCAGACGGATTGTCGCCTCGGCCATTGTGACATCCGGGGTGCTGGCGATGAGGTAGTATTGGAGGCCGATCACAAACCAGCCGATCGTGGCGGCCGCCACTCTATAGTAAGTCTGCACAGTTCCCTCCCCCGCGCAGAGATCACGCTAGCCCAACCCGGCTCAGCCTTCAAACCCCTGAAAAAAGAGCCATTGACGAATGCAGTCCCGGTGGCGCGGGCACTTCCTTGTGCCGTCCAGCCGAATTGGCTAAGCAAGGCTTTGGGGCCGCAACGGCCGACTGGGCAAAGGACAGCATGATGGCAGAGCCAGAGCGACCGCAGCTCAACCCCTATCAAGTCGAGCTCGAGGCCGGCAAACGCTATGCGTGGTGCCGCTGCGGGCGGAGCCAAAAGCAGCCCTTCTGCGACGGGTCGCATGCCGGCAGCGGCATCGAGCCGCTGATGTTCACGGCCGAGCGCACCGAGATGGCGCTGCTGTGCGGCTGCAAGGATACCGGCGATCCGCCGTTCTGCGACGGCTCGCATCTACTGCTCTGATTTTGGGCATGCCTAGCGGATAAGCGGCGTTGTGCGCGGCAAGCCCTTCTTGCTAAGACAGAGGCCGCGCTAAGGCGCCCGGCACGGGACCGGGCGGCCCGGGAGGCCTGAGCAAGGGTGGCGAATGGCCTATTTCGTACAACAGCTGATCAACGGGATCGCGCTTGGCTCGATCTACGGGCTGATCGCCATAGGCTACACCATGGTCTACGGCATCATCGGCATGATCAATTTCGCCCATGGCGACATCTTCATGGTGGGCGCCTTCATCTCACTGATCCTCTTTCTCGGGCTGTTGAGCCTGGGCGTCACCATGATCCCGTTGGCGCTCCTCATCGTGCTGCTGCTCGCCATGCTGCTCACCGCGGTGTGGGGCTGGACCGTCGAGCGCATCGCCTATCGGCCCTTGCGCGAATCGTTCCGCCTGGCGCCGCTGATCACCGCCATCGGCATGTCGATCGTGCTGCAGAATTTCATCCAGGTGGCGCAAGGGGCGCGGGTCAAGCCGCTCCAGCCGGTCATCACCGGCGGCTACACGCTGTTCGAGCAGGACGGCTTCGCCGTCAATCTGTCCAACATCCAGATCCTGGTCGTGTTCACCACGCTGGTGCTGATGGCGGTCTTCTGGCTGGTCATCACCCGCACCGCGCTCGGCCGGGCGCAGCGCGCCTGCGAGCAGGACCGGCTGATGGCGGCGCTGTCCGGCGTCAATGTCGACCGCACCATCTCCCTCACCTTCGTGCTCGGCGCGGCGCTCGCCGCGGTGGCCGGGCTGCTCTACCTGCTCTATTACGGGGTGATCGATTTCTATATTGGCTTCGTCGCCGGCATCAAAGCCTTCACCGCGGCGGTGTTCGGCGGCATCGGCTCGCTGCCCGGCGCCATGCTCGGCGGGTTG
Organism: Hyphomicrobiales bacterium; assembly: GCA_038209695.1. Taxonomy (GTDB): domain Bacteria; phylum Pseudomonadota; class Alphaproteobacteria; order Rhizobiales; family Methyloligellaceae; genus Methyloceanibacter. Next base: position 12,272 of record JBBQXL010000028.1, on the reverse strand, counting down.
GTCATCGGTCTGATCGAGACGTTCTGGTCGGCCTATTTCACCATTGAGTACAAGGACGTCGCGGCGTTCTCGATGCTCGCCATCGTCCTGATCTTTTTCCCGACCGGGCTGCTCGGCCGTCCCGAGGTGGAGAAGGTTTGAGCGCCTTGGCGGAGTCCGGCACATCGTTCGGCCAGAGGCTCCAGGCGGCCCTCGCCGATTCGCTGCTCGCCGCGATCATCGCCTTTGCTCTGTTCGGCCTGCTGCTGGGCTTGCGGACGGTCGACAACGTGACCGGGCTGACGCTCGAGGGCCGCCCGGCCCTGCTGGCCGTCGTCGTCGGCATCGTGTTCTTCGGCCGCCTGTTGCTCAATCTGTTCGTATGGCAGGCCGAGTATCCGCTCACCGCGCCGTTCGCCAAGCTGTTCACCAGCGAGACGTTCGACGGCCGCGACCGTAAAGTGCTCGGCGTCACCGCGCTTATCGCGGTGGTCGTGTTCATCGTCGGCGCCATCGCCGGCGGCGCGGCCTTTCAACTGGTGGCAGGCTTCGTGCTTGCCTTCATGGGCATCGGCTATCTGCGCCGGCTGATCCTCCATTTCTTCCCCAACCTGCGCTACGCCCGCATCTTTACCGTCGGCGGCATCGCCTTCGCCGTGCTGTTCCCGATCTGCTCCTATTTCCTCGACAAGGCGTTCCATCTCAATCTGCCGCTGCGCTATCTGTTCGACCTGTCGATCCTGGTGCTGACCTACGTCATGCTCGGCTGGGGGCTGAACATCGTGGTCGGTCTCGCCGGTCTGCTCGATCTCGGCTATGTCGCCTTCTATGCGGTCGGCGCCTATACTTTCGCGCTGCTCGCCACGCATTTCGGCTTGGGCTTCTGGATCTGCCTGCCGATCGCCGGCCTCGCAGCCGCCCTATGGGGCGTCATTCTCGGCTTCCCCGTGCTCAGGCTCCGCGGCGACTATCTCGCCATCGTGACGCTGGCGTTCGGCGAGATCGTGCGCATCGTCCTGCTCAACTGGACCGATGTCACCAACGGGCCGAACGGCATCTCCAAAATCCCCAAGCCGACCTTTTTCGGTCTGCCGTTCTCGGCCAACGGCGACATTACATTCAGCAGCTTCTTCGGCCTGAAATACGATCCGATCCAAGGCATCATCTTTCTCTATTACGTGATCCTGGCCCTCGCTCTCATCACCAATCTCGTCACCATAAGATTGCGGCGGCTGCCGATCGGGCGCGCCTGGGAAGCGCTGCGCGAAGACCAGATCGCCTGCCGCTCGCTCGGCATCAACACCACCATCACCAAGCTTACGGCGTTCGCCATCGGCGCGATGTTCGGCGGCTTGGCGGGCAGCTTCTTCGCCACCCGCCAGGGCTTCATCAGCCCGGAAAGCTTCACCTTCATCGAGTCCGCAATCATACTGGCGATCGTCGTGCTCGGCGGCATGGGCAGCCAGCTCGGCGTGGCGATCGCGGCCATCGTCATGGTCGGCGGCTTCGAGGCGCTGCGCCATACCGAAGGCCTGCAAAGCTTTTTCGGCGAAGGGTTCGATCCCGCGTTGTACCGCATGTTGCTGTTCGGCGTCGCCATGGTCGGGATCATGGTGTGGCGCCCGCGCGGCATCATCGGCTCGCGCACGCCGTCCATCGTGCTCGATGAGGCGCGGCCGATCAGCGGCGATCTGGTCAAAGAAGGCCAGGCATGACGTCCCGGCAGAAAGACCCCCTGCTTCGGGTCGAGCACCTCACCATGCGCTTCGGCGGACTGACCGCCGTCGACGATGTCTCCTTCGATGCCGGGCGGCACGACATCACCGCCCTGATCGGCCCGAACGGCGCCGGCAAAACCACGGTGTTCAACTGCATCACCGGCTTCTACAAGCCGACCGAAGGCACTATCGAGCTGCGCCAGCCGGACGGCATGGAGTTCCGCCTGGAACGGCTCGACGACCATGACATCAACAGCCGCGCCCGCGTCGCCCGCACCTTCCAGAACATCCGCTTGTTCCAGGGCATGACCGTGCTCGAAAACCTGATGATAGCGCAGCACAATGTGTTGATGCGGGCCTCGGGGCTTACCTTCGGAGCCCTCCTCGGCCTTGGCGGCTTCACGCGAGCCGAGAACGCCGCGGTCGACTTTGCCCGCCATTGGCTCGACCGGGTAAACCTCACCGCCCGGGCCGACGAGCCGGCGGGCGATCTCCCTTACGGCGATCAGCGCAAGCTCGAGATCGCGCGGGCCATGTGCACGCGGCCTTTGCTGCTCTGCCTGGACGAGCCGGCCGCGGGCCTGAATGCACGCGAGAGCGACGGGCTCAACGAGTTGCTCTATTCGATCCGCTCTCAGGACGACATCGCTATCCTGCTGATCGAGCACGACATGAGCGTGGTGATGCGCATCTCCGACCACGTGGTCGTGCTGGATTACGGCAAGAAGATCGCCGACGGCACGGCCGAGGAGGTCCGCAACGATCCGGCCGTGATCGCCGCCTATCTTGGCGTTCCCGACGAGGAGCTCCCAGAGGTTGCCCGCGAGGTGCGGCCATGAGCGCGCCGCTGCTGGCGATCGACAAGGTCACCGCCTGCTACGGCAGGCTGCCGGTACTGCACGGCGTCACCATCGACATCCGCATGGGCGAGATCGTGGCGCTGATCGGGGCCAACGGCGCCGGCAAGACCACGACGATGATGACCATCTTCGGCCGTCCCCGCGCTTCGGAAGGCCGCATCGTGTTCGACGGCGAGGACATCACCATGCTGCCCACCCACGACATCGCGCGGCTTCGCATCGCGCAGTCGCCGGAGGGACGGCGCATCTTCCCGCGCATGACGGTGCTGGAGAATCTCCAGATGGGCTCGATCATCGCCGGCGATCCCGCCCGCTTCGACCGCGACCTCGAGCGGGTGTGCACACTGTTCCCGGTGTTGAAGGAACGGCAGGATCAGCGCGGCGGCACGCTGTCAGGCGGCGAGCAGCAAATGCTGGCGATCGCCCGCGCGCTGATGGGGCGGCCGAAGCTCTTGCTGCTGGACGAGCCCTCGCTCGGGCTTGCGCCCCTCATCGTCAAGCAGATCTTCGAGGCGATTCGCGCACTCAATGCCGACTACGGGCTGACCGTGTTCCTGGTCGAGCAGAACGCCTATCACACGCTCAAGCTGTGCCATCGCGGTTATGTCATGGTCAATGGCAGGATCACGCTGTCGGGCACCGGCAAGGAGTTGCTCGAGCGCAAGGATGTGCAGACCGCCTATCTCGACGGTGGCGGCAAGGGCCCGGCGCAAGGAGCGCGCCCATGACCTGGCTATCCGACGACAGCCTGCGCGTGTTCCTCGTGCTCACCGTGATCATCGGCGGCAGCGCGGCCATCCTGGCGGGCAGAGGTCTGGCGCGGTCATGGAAGCCGATCTGGCGCGTGTATCTCTATATGGTGCTACTGGCCGCCGCCGTGCGCTTCTTCCACTACGCCCTGTTCGACGGCCAGCTGCTGTCGGTCTATTATTATCTCGTCACCTATGCCGTACTGTTAGCGGCGGCATGCCTGGGCTACCGCAACATGCGGACCAGCCAAATGGTCACCCAATATCGCTGGCTTTACGAGCGGACCAGCCCGCTGACCTGGCGCGAGCGGCATTAAGCGGGCTCGCCTTGGCCTACCAAAATTGATGTAGAGTGGGTCGTTTCCTGAGGATGGAGGTCGTAATGAAGCGTATGGCCGGGCTGATCGCAGCCCTTATGCAGACCGTGCTGGTGGTGGGTTGCGGCAGCGGCGAGGAGAGCACCACTATCCCGATCGCCGTCGTCGGCCCGGTCACCGGTCAATACGCCTCGTTCGGCGCGCAGATGAAGAACGGCGGCGAGATGGCCGTCGAGGACATCAACGCTGCCGGCGGCGTGCTCGGCAAGACGCTCGATCTCGATATCGGCGACGACGCCTGCGACCCGAAACAGGCGGTGGCGGTTGCCAACCAGATGACCGGCAACGGCGTTGCGCTCATCGCCGGCCATTATTGCTCCGGCTCCTCGATCCCGGCGTCAAAGGTCTATGCCGAGAGCGACACGGTGCAAATCTCGCCGGCCTCGACCAACCCCGCTTTCACCGACGATCGCGCCGGCCCCAACATCTACCGCGTGTGCGGCCGCGACGATCAGCAAGGCGGCATCGCCGGTAAATATCTGGCGAGCCACTACTCCGACCGGAACATCGCCATCGTTCATGACAAGACCGCTTACGGCAAAGGTCTCGCCGACGAGGTCAAGAAAGCACTCAACGCGGCCGGCAAACAGGAGGTCATGTACGAGGCCATCACCGCCGGCGAGAAGGACTACTCGGCGCTGGTGTCAAAGTTGAAGCAGGCCAATATCGACGTGCTGTTCCTGGGCGGCTACCACACCGAAGCCGGGCTGATCGTGCGCCAGATGCGCGACCAGGGCCTGGCCACCGTGCTGATGGGCGGCGACGCGCTGATCACGCAGGAATTTTGGTCGATCACCGGACCCGCCGGCGAAGGCACGCTGATGACGTTCTCGCCCGACCCGCGCAAGAACCCGGCCGCCGCCGAGGTGGTCAAGCGCTTCAAGGATAAGGGCATCGAGCCGGAGGGCTATGTGCTCTACACCTATGCCGCGGTGCAGGCCTGGAAGCAGGCGGCCGAGAAGGCGAAGTCGGTGGCCTCCGCCGACGTGGTCAAGGCGCTCAACGACACCGAGTTCGATACCGTGATCGGCAAGTTCAAGTTCAACGAAAAGGGCGACCCGAACCTGCCGCCCTACGCCGTCTATCGCTGGTCGAACGGCGGCTATGAGGAGATCAACGAGCAGGCCACCCAATAGACCGGGCGCCCGGCGGGGCTAGTGCTTCTTGGCCGCGCGCTCGTCTGACTTGAACTCCGCCTCGAGTTCCTTCTCGAGTCGGACCAGATCGGCGGGGAGCGGCATGCCGAAAACGCGCATCTCGTTCAGCTTGTCCCGAATCAGCTGGTAAAGCTCGTGCCGATCTTCGGGCTGATTCTCCATCTGATTAAGGAGAAGCGCGAGTTCGGCCTTCAAGTCGTCAAATGCCATGGCGTGCCGCCTCCTGGTCGTGGCGGGGAATGGACCACAAACGGCCCTGAGCGGCAAGCCTGCTGACGGCGCGCGGATTGCAGCGCGCGCGTTTCCCCTGCATAGTTAAGCCCGAGCGAGGCTCGCAAACGGGGCGGGATAGACAAATGGATAAAGTGACGATGGCCAATGTGGTCGGCTTCGTGCTGGCCGTCCTTTTCGCACTGGTTATCGGCGTCTCGATGTGGGCGCTGCTGACCGGCGACTACATGAATTCCATCATGAACGAGCAGACCCGGCACACGCTGCGCATCGTCGGATTCGCCGGGGCGCTGGCCGCGCTCGTCACCTGGTGGGTGCAAAGCTTTGCCGCCAAGCGGGGGTTCGTGGTCCGCTTCATGTTCGCCTTCTTCATCTTCGTGGTGGCGTTCTGCAGCTTCGGAGGGTTGCTCAGATTCCTCTATGTCCACGCCACCTATCCCAATCAGCAGGATTGGTCGCTGACGGGCCTGTATCTGGCCTCGCTCAACGACTTCTACACATTCTTGCTCGATATGTTGTTGCCGCCGCGGCCGGCCTATGCAGCCCTCACCCTAGCCGCTGCGATCTTCGTCGCCTGGTTCGGGCCGCGCGAGGCCAAAACAGCCGACATCTGATTAAGGCTACGATTTGAGCGGCGGCGGGCCCTCTGCTAGAGGTTAGCGCCTCGTTCGCATCTGTCCTCGCGGGAAGGCTTCTCCAAAACGCATGATCCCCCGTTACAGCCGCCCCGAGATGGCTCGGATCTGGGAGCCCGACACCAGGTTCCGCATCTGGCTCAGGATCGAGACCTATGCCGCCGAGGCCATGGCCGAGCTAGGGCTCATTCCCAAGCACGCGGCCGATGCGGTGAAAAAACGCGGCGGTTTCGACATTGCCCGCATCGACGAGATCGAGCGGGAGGTCAAGCACGACGTGATCGCCTTTCTCACCTCGGTGGCCGAGCATGTCGGGCCGGAAGCGCGCTTCCTGCATGTCGGGCTCACCTCGTCGGACGTGCTCGACACCTGCTTCAACGTGCAGCTGGTCGAGGCGGCCGATTTGCTGATCGCCGATGTCGATGCGCTGCTGGCCGCGCTGAAGGCCCGCGCCTTCGAGTATAAGGACACCCCGACCGTCGGCCGCAGTCACGGGGTCCATGCCGAGCCCACGACCTTCGGGCTCAAGCTGGCCGTGGCCTATGCCGAGTTCGCCAGGGCGCGGGCGCGGCTGGTCCAGGCCCGCGAGGAGGTCGCCACCTGCGCCATCTCCGGCGCGGTCGGCACCTTCGCCCATGTCGATCCCAGGGTCGAAGCCTATGTGGCGAAAAAGCTGGGCCTCAAGGTCGAACCGATCTCCACCCAGGTGGTGCCGCGCGACCGGCACGCCACCTATTTCGCCACGCTGGCCGTGGTGGCAAGCTCGGTCGAGCGGCTGGCGACCGAGATCAGGCATTTGCAGCGGACCGAAGTGCTGGAGGCCGAGGAATATTTCAGCGCCGGGCAGAAGGGCTCCTCCGCCATGCCGCATAAGCGCAACCCGGTGCTGTCGGAGAACCTCACCGGCCTCGCCCGGGTGGTGCGCGCCTATGTCATGCCGGCGCTGGAGGACGTGGCGCTGTGGCACGAGCGCGACATTTCCCATTCGTCGGTCGAGCGGGTGATCGGGCCGGACGCCACCATCGCGCTCGATTTCGCGCTTCACCGGCTGGCTTCGATCGTCAAGGACCTCGTGGTCTATCCCGAGCGCATGCGGCTAAATCTCGATCGCCTCGGCGGGCTGATCCACTCGCAGCGGGTGTTGCTGGCGCTGACGGAAGCCGGCGTGCCGCGCGAGGAGGCCTACCGGATCGTGCAGCGCAACGCCATGAGGGTGTGGGAGGACGGCGCCGATTTTCTGGAGGTGCTGCTCGCCGATCAGGCCGTGACCAAGGTGCTTTCGCCCGAGCAGATCCGCGCCCAGTTCGATCTCGGCTACCACCTGAAGCATGTGGATACGATCTTCGCCCGCGTGTTCGGGACGAAATAGTGGGAGCTGGGCGTGTGCGCTATTTGAGGTCGCTGCCGCCGTCGTCGTTATAGCCGTGGAAGATATGCGGCATGTAGCGATAGCGGTTGCGCTCCTGGGCCATCATGAAATAGCGCTGGCGATAGAAGGACGGCTCGATGGCGGCGTAAGGCGGCAGATCGTAGTACCAGTCGGCCTTGGGATAATGGCCGGCGCGATAAGGATAAGGCGGGAAGATCGGGACCAGCTCCTCATCCTGCGCCTGCGCCCCAACCGGGCAAATGGCCAGCACGGCGAACACGGCAATCGCCAAGATTCGAATCAGCAGGCGCATGACGGTCCCCATCCCCTTTTGCTATATTGGCACAGCAAGGCGTTAGCGTCAGCCTAAGAGTTGCTGGTCGCCGCCGCCCTGGCCTGGGCGGCGGCTTGCGCGAACCAACCGGCGTCGGTGCCGGCCGCCACCACGTCGCAACCGCCGGCGACCAAGGCCTTGGCATCGTTTACGTCATTGGTAAAAACCAGCGCGATCACAGCCATCTCGCGGCATTTGTTCAGAATCTGAGTCATCGCCTTCTTGACCTCCGGCGCCCTTCTGTCGAGCCGCCCGGTCAGCGCCAGCGAGAGAGCGCTGGGCGCGAAGCAGACCATGTCGACGCCGTCGAGCGCGAGGATGTCGTCGAGCTGATCCAGCGCCGCCTTGGTCTCGATCTGCGGGCAGGCAATCGTCCAGCCATTGGCGGTCGCGAGGGCATCGTCCTGGAGATGGGCCCGGTGCGGGCCGAAGTTGCGCTGCCCGCGCGGCGGATATTTCACCGCCTGCACGAAGCGCTCGGCCTCCTCCAGCGTCGCGATGGGACACATGACGCCTTGCGCGCGGGCGTCCAGCGCGCGGCCGATCGCCCCGGCGTCGTTGTCGGCGATGCGGACGATGGCCGGAAGACCGCAGGCGCGCGCCGCTGTCAGGCAGCCGAGCAAGGATTCGTTACCGCCGGCACCTTGCTGGTGGTCGATGGTGACGCAGTCCCAGCCGGCCCCGCCAATCAGCTCGATCAGGAACGGGTTGTTGAGGGTGAGCCAGGCGTTGAACAGGGTGCGGCGGTCCTTCGCCGCCTGGCGGAAACGGTCCTGACGCAAGGCGCCGCTCACGCCTTGCCTTCGGTTTCGAGCTGCATGACCGCCTGGGCCATGAAGTCCGCCATCTTGCTCCTGATCTGGTGGTCGGACTGGCCGACGCTCTTGGCGTCGAAATCAGCCCTGATCTTGCGAAACACATCCTCTTCGCCGGGCTCGGTCAGGTCGGCCTTGATCACCTCGCGGGCATAGGCTTGCGCGGCGTCGCCGGAAATCCCCATCAGTTCGGCGGCCCACAGGCCAAGCAGCCGATTCCGCCGCGCCGTCGCCTTGAATTTGAGCTCCTCGTCATGGGCGAATTTCCGCTCAAAACCCTTCTCGCGATCCTCGAAACTTGCCATCTCGCTTGCGCCTCCTTGGGCCCTTCGATTCGGGGCCATTCCCTGAAAATTCCTGGGGAAACCACGCCCCCCAAGAGCCGAGGGATAAAGCCCAAAACCCTGGAAATCAACAGATTGCGGGGACAACCCGCATGCGTCCCGGCAGCCGTTGTATGCCCCCCTCCCTTAAGCTAAGGTCGATCCAAGACCCCTTGAATCGATTCCGGCAATGGCAATTTGCAAATTGCGCGCGGCTTGGGCGATCCTCTTGCCCGCGCGTTTGGCGTTTGTCGGCAGTCAAGCCAGTCCTTAGTGAGGAACTAACCATGAACCGCCGTCGTCGCATCTATGAAGGCAAAGCCAAGATTCTCTATGAGGGTCCTGAGCCCGGCACGCTTGTCCAGCATTTCAAGGACGACGCCACCGCCTTTAACAACAAGAAGCACGACAAGATCGAGGGCAAAGGCGTCCTCAATAATCGCATCTCCGAATTTCTGTTCCAGAAGCTCGGCGACATTGGCGTGCCCACCCATTTCATCAAGCGGCTCAACATGCGCGAGCAGCTGATCCGCGAGGTCGAGATCATCCCGCTCGAGGTGGTGGTGCGCAACGTCGCCGCCGGCTCGCTGTCGACCCGGCTTGGCATCGATGAAGGCACCGCGCTGCCGCGGTCGATCGTCGAGTTCTATTACAAGAACGACGCGCTCGGCGATCCGATGGTCACCGAGGAGCACATCACCGCGTTCGGCTGGGCGACGCCGCAGGAGATCGACGACGTGATGTCGATGGCGCTGCGCATCAACGACTTCCTGTCGGGACTGTTTCTCGGCGTCGGCATCAAGCTGGTCGACTTCAAATGCGAGTTCGGCCGGCAGTGGGATAACGAGCAGATGCGTATCCTCCTCGCCGACGAGATCTCGCCCGATTGCTGCCGGTTGTGGGACGTCGAGACGCAGAACAAGCTCGACAAGGACCGTTTCCGCCGCGACATGGGCGGACTGGTCGAGGCCTATCAAGAGGTGGCCCGCCGGCTTGGGCTTCATGTCGACAATCCGACGCGGGCCCGCTCCGGGCCGGTGCTGGTGCGCTCGAAATAGGACCGAAGCGGACGACGGACGCATGAAGGCGCGCATCACCATCACGCTGAAGCCGGGCGTGCTCGATCCGCAAGGCAAGGCCATCGCCGGGGCGCTGCATGCGCTCGGCTTCGGCTCGGTTGGCAATGTCCGCCAGGGTAAATATATCGAGGTCGAAGTGGCCGAGAGCGATCCAGCTCGCGCCCGCGCCGAGGTCGAACGCATGTGCGAGCAGCTCCTCGCCAACACCATCATCGAGAATTACGCTTATGAGCTCGAGGCGGCTTAGCGCGACGGCGAAAGCCGCACTCCAGAAATCCTGCTTGTGCGTTCATAGTTTTTGGATCCCGGCTTGCGCCGCGATGACGCATTGGAGTGGACGGACATGAAGGCGAGCGTCATCGTCTTTCCCGGATCAAATTGCGACCGCGACGCGGCCGTGGCGCTCGAAGCCGCGACCGGCAGAGCGCCGGCCATGGTGTGGCATGGCGATTCGGAGATCCCGGCCAGCGATCTGATTGTGCTGCCGGGCGGGTTCTCCTACGGCGACTATCTCCGCTCCGGCGCCATGGCGGCGCATTCGCCGGTGATGCGCGAGGTGGTGACGCGCGCGCGCGCCGGCACGCCGGTGCTCGGCATCTGCAACGGCTTCCAGGTGTTGACCGAGGCCGGTCTGCTGCCCGGCATCTTGATGCGCAACGCCAGCCTCAAATTCATCTGCAAGGACGTGCATCTGCGCGTCGAGCGGACCGATACGGCCTATACCAACCGCTACGCCAAGGGCGAGGTGGTCCGATTTGCCATCGCCCACAAGGACGGCAGCTATTTCGCCGACGAACCGACATTGGCGCGTCTGGAAGGCGAAGGCCGCATCGCTTTTCGCTATTGCGAGGCGAGCGGCGAGGTCACCGACCGCGCCAATCCCAACGGCTCGCGCCGGAACATCGCCGGCATCTACAACGAGACCGGCACCGTGCTCGGGCTGATGCCGCATCCGGAGCGTCTCGCCGACGCCGCCCTCAGCGGCACCGACGGCGCCAAGATGTTCCTGTCGCTGGTGGAGACCCTCCATTGAATATCGCGGCGCGCGCGGCGAAAGCAGCCGATGGCATAACTCCGGAGATGGTCGCCGAACACGGGCTCGCGCTGGACGAGTACAAGCTGCTCGTGGCCGCGCTCGGCCGCGAGCCATCCCTCACCGAGCTCGGCATCTTCTCGGTGATGTGGTCCGAGCATTGCTCCTATAAATCCTCTCGGGTGTGGCTGAAGAAGCTCCCGACCGAAGGCCCGCAGGTGATCCAGGGCCCTGGCGAGAACGCCGGCGTGGTGGATCTCGGCGACGGCCAGGCCGCCGTGTTCAAGATGGAGAGCCATAACCACCCGTCTTATATCGAGCCTTATCAGGGCGCGGCGACCGGGGTTGGCGGCATCATGCGCGACGTGTTCACCATGGGCGCGCGCCCGATCGCCAATATGAATGCGCTGCGCTTCGGCGCAGCCGACCACCCCAAGACGCGGCACCTGGTGGCCGGCGTGGTCTCCGGCATAGGCGACTACGGCAATTGCATGGGCGTGCCCACGGTCGGCGGCGAGACCAATTTCGATCCCGGCTACAACGACAATATCCTGGTCAACGCCATGTGCGTGGGACTGGTGGATGCCAACCGCATCTTCACTTCGGCGGCCAAGGGCGTCGGCCATTCCGTGGTCTATGTCGGCTCCAAGACCGGACGTGACGGCATCCACGGCGCCACCATGGCCTCGGCCGAGTTCGACGACGCCTCGGAAGAAAAGCGCCCGACCGTGCAGGTCGGCGATCCGTTCACCGAGAAGCTGCTGCTCGAGGCCTGCCTCGAATTGATGGCCGAGGACGCCATTGTCGGCATCCAGGACATGGGCGCGGCCGGCCTCACCTCCTCCTCGGTGGAGATGGCCGACAAAGGCGGCGTCGGCATCGAGCTTGAGCTCGACCGGGTGCCGACCCGCGAGGAAGGCATGACCGCCTACGAGATGATGCTCTCGGAGAGCCAGGAACGCATGCTGATGGTGCTGAAGCCCGGCTCGGAGAAGGCCGCCGAGCAGGTGTTCCGGAAATGGGAGCTCGACTTTTCGGTGATCGGCTACACCACCGATACCGGGCATCTGGTGGTGCGCCATCGCGGCATCGTCGAGGCCGACATTCCGCTGGCGGCCCTGGCCCATGCCGCGCCGGTCTATGAACGGCCATGGACCAAGAAGGAGCCGCAAGCGCTGGTCGCGCCGGAGGAGGTGCTGCCCCCGGCCAGCATGCTCGGCGTGCTTGGGGCCCTGATGGGTTCCCCTTATTTGTCCTCGCGCCGCTGGATCTTCGAGCAATACGACCACATGGTCATGGCCGACACGGTTCAGCGCCCCGGCGGCGACGCGGCCGTGGTGCGCATCCACGGCACGCAGAAAGGCCTCGCCATCTCCTGCGACGTGACGCCCCGCTATTGCGCCGCCGACCCGTTCGAGGGGGCGAAGCAAGCGGTGGCCGAATGCTGGCGCAATCTCTCCGCCGTCGGCGCCGATCCGCTGGCCATCACCGACTGCATGAATTTTGGCAATCCGGAGCGGCCCGAGATCATGGGCGAGTTCGCATCCGCGATCGAAGGCATGGCCGAAGCTTGCACGGCACTGTCCTTCCCGGTCGTGTCTGGCAATGTCTCG
>JBBQXL010000027.1:0-27820 GCA_038209695.1 Hyphomicrobiales bacterium | reverse complement strand
GCAAAACCGCGGGGCAGGTGGCGCACGGCTTACCAAAAGTCTCGCGGGTGTTGCCGCGCTGCTCTATCGGGGGGTGTTTGTTAGGCATACCCTAACTAGGTCTTGCGAATCACTTTTTTGCGTTGCAACATTGCAGTTGCGAAATGGCTGGAAATAATACCAGCCTCGGCAACTGATCGTTGGAACCAAAAAATGAGTCGCAAACGCATGAACTTACCGGCGCTTCCGGACAAGGCCTCAGCCTTGGGGACGGAGTCAAGCGGTCTGGTGTTCGCGGGACCAGAGCGGTTCATTTCGCGTTGCAACATGGAGGATGCGTCAAGGGCGATAGTCCAGTCCCGAGGAAGGACTGGAGCAGTAAGCGGTGCTTACCGATCAACTCCATCAGGAGGCCCTATCGATGCTGATAAACCTCACTCTTGCCGCGGCGGCGAGCCCGATCGTTTCGGCTCAAGCCATTGGACAGCCGCCAACGGCGCCACCTGCCCAGAATAGCCTGTTGTTGGGGAGGGCCTAGCCATGGGTGTGCAGATACCTCCCGTGCTGGTGCTCATTGTCTGCAAGACGGTCCTGGCCGGTGCGCCCGACGAAAATGCGGCCTTCACCCATTGGGAAAATCTCGATTGGGCGACCGAGCACGCGATGATGGTGTGCCGGCGCAACGAGATTCAGCTCTACGACCCGGTGGAAGGCATGAAACTCAGTCCCGCGGACGATCCCGCGCCGCCGCTCAATCCCAATTTCGCGGATTTTGCCCAATGCGCGCGCGCCGGCATCAGGCTGTCGATGGACTGGGACGATGCGCATAGAAACACGCCCTGGCGGGTGTGGCGGGTCGGCTGCCCGTCACCGATCGTGGACACCAGGACAGGCACAGTTATTGGTTATAAGCTGCCTGAGTGCGGACACCGCGATACGGTGGTCTGCGAGGTCGATTCCGTGATCTAGCACGGAGGACGTCATGCGTGTCGGACTTAGGATGGCTGCGGGGATACTCCTTGCCGGCGCTCTGATCGGTCTGGCCGGGTTCTCCGCCTATTCGAAGCGGCTCGGTCCGCTCGTGCAGCAATACGGCACGACTTATTACAATGGCGACGGCCCGGAGGTGGAGCCGGTCGCCTGCAAGCGTGAGAGCGAGATCGTCACCGCGATCGGGCAGGTGCACGCCAAATACGACTATCTCGCCGGGGAGGATCTCAGGGCGTTCGAACATCGGGCGGCGTTGCTCAAGGGCCTGCCGCCGCTCAATATCGAGAAGCTCTATGTCATCACCGAGGATGACCAGCTCCGCAACGGGGAGATGGTGCTGTTCATCGGTCTCAGGGTCGATTGCGTGACGACCGTATTCGGTCTGCCGAGCAAGCTGTACCGCGAGATCTCCGTCATGCCCGCGAGCTCGTAGAGTCGCTTTCTTAGATTGGACGCCGCAACGGCGCGGTTTGGACTAGAGTGGCGGCATCAATGCCGCTGACGGACTCGCCAAGCTTGGATCATCCGGCCCTGCCAGAGGGGCAGCTCCTCTACGCGGTGGGGGATATTCACGGCCGGCTCGACTTGCTGCAACAGCTCCTCGACCTGATCGATCTCGATGCCCAGGCTCGCAGCTCCGCCGGGCGGCGCACGCTGGTCTTCCTAGGCGACTATGTCGATCGGGGTCCCGACAGTCGGGGCGTGGTCGAGCGGCTGATCGGCGATTTGCCTCAAGGGTTCGACGCGTATTTCCTCAAGGGCAATCACGAGGCAATCCTGCTCGATTTCCTCGAAGACGCGTTACGTCTCGATCATTGGCTGATGAATGGCGGCGAGGAGACAATGGTTTCCTACGGCGTCGATACCGAACAACTCACGCGGCTTCGCGCCCCGCCGGAGAGTTGGCGCCAGGCCTTTGCCGCGGCCCTGCCCGAGGCGCATGTCCGCTTCTTCCGGGGCTTGCAACTCAACGTGGCCTTTGGCGACTATCTGTTCGTGCATGCCGGGGTGAAGCCAGGCGTGCCGCTGGCGGCGCAGACCGAAGCCGATTTGATGTGGATCAGGGGGCCGTTCCTCAATCATGCCGAGCCGTTCGGCAAGGTCGTGGTGCACGGGCATACGCCTGGGCCGGAGCCGGTGACGCGGCCGAACCGCATCGGCATCGATACGGGCGCGGTGTTCACCGGCCGGCTGACAGCGCTGCGTCTTGAGGGTGACTCGCGGGAATTCGTTCAGACCTGAAGGCTGGACCGGGCTCAGGTCTCGGGCCGGTCGGCGACTAGGCCCCGCAACCGGTCGCCCAAGCTCATGCCCCCGGTCTTGCGGGCGCGTCGCGCCTCTCTTCGGGCGACGAAGCGCTGTGCGAACGACCCCTTCCGATCGTCGGTCTCGCCCTCGGCGTCGTCCTCGGGCAGACCCTCAGGCTCCTCGGCGTGGGCGCTACGGCCCATGCCGGCGGCCATGGTATCGAGCTCAACGCCGACCTCGGTTTCGTGCTCGTGCTCGTGTTCTTGCTCCGGCTCGGGCTCGGGCTCACGCCCGGCACCGTTGCCGTTATTTGCCGGCTCCCATGCCTGCGCCGGCTCGAGCTCGGCTTGCGGCTCCTCGATGGCGCTAGGGTGGGTATAGACTTGGGTGGGGTCGATCCCTTGGCGCTGCTGGGCCATGCCTTGCGTGCGCGTCACGTTCAGAATCTGCGAGGCCAATCGGCTCAGCTCGCGACGGAGCAGCAGATTCTCCTGGCCGCTCGCTTTGGCGCGCTCGAGCTCTTCCTGCATCTTGGACAACTCGGCGCTCAGACGCTGGCTCTCCGCAAGCGTGCGCGCGTCGGGCTTGCCCAATCCGCGCAGGCCGCCGCCGCTGCTGCCGCTCTCCAAGGCCGCGCGCAAGCGGTCGATGTCTGCGCGCTGATTATGCAAGGTGGTGCGTGCAGTCTTCAGCGCGTCCGACTGGGACGCCACCGTAGTGCGCAGCTCGGCATTGACCGACTCGAGCTCGGCCAGGGCTTTCTTCGCAGCCTTAAGCCGGCTGTCGAGATCGGGCAGGCGCCGCTTGATGGTTTGCTGCAGCACGCGGTTGGCATTTTCATTTTCCTGCAACTGCGCCTTGGCGGCGGACAGGTCGGTGTTGAGCATGGCGATCTCGACGCGGCGCTTATTCGCCTCGATCAGCTCGCGCGTAGCCTTTTCCCTTGCCTTGTCGAGCGCGACCTCAACCTTGCGCAGGTCGATGGCGAATTCGGCGCGCAGTTGATCCTTGTCCGCCTGGATGTCGTTCAGCGACATCGGCATGGTGGCTTCGAGTTTGCGCGTGGTGAGCTTCACCGCGCGGTTCCACAGCGGTGGGGCGATCATGAGCGCAAGCAGGCACCCTAGCAGGAAGCCCAGCGCGCCAAACATCAGCCACTCGATCATCGAAATCAGCGCTCCGCGGTTCAGCGCGCCACGCGCCTCGCCAAAGCCCACGCCCCTCGGCCAGATTCAAGCGGAAACTTGGCGCTAATTCGGCGCACACCGCTTAAAAATCTCCGCCAGGCTTCTGTAGCGCCAAACTAGAACGGATTCCAGGTCGGCTCGCGGGTATATTTCAAATAGCCGACATTGGCCCCCAGCCTCAACCCTATACCTGAGCGAATCGGCGCCAGCACCATATGGTCGCGGGCCAGGTAGGTTATGCCCACCCCGCCGATGAAATAGGCCGAGCCGTCCACCCCGGCATAGGTGGTGAAAATTTCTCCCGGGCTGCGAAGATCGTAGACCAGCACCATGGTCTTGGAGCCCTCGGCGCCGAAATCGTAGCCGATGGAGGGACCCTGCCAATAGACCCGGTGGCTCCCGGCGTCCTTGGTGTAAAGCGTACCTTCGCCATAGCGCAGGCCTGCCACGAAGGCGCCGCCGGCCTCCTCGCCAAGGATATAGCCGTTTGGCCGGCCTGAGCGCTGGAAGGCGTATTCAATCACCCCGGCCAGATCCATGGAGACCCGCCCAAAGAAGCGGTGGCCGGCCTCCTTGATCTCCTCGGCCGAAAAGCCGTCTTGGCTTTGGGCCTCAGGCGGCACATAGGCCTCCGAGCCCGGCGCGGCCTCATAGGGGCGGCCTGGGCCGCCCGAATCATAGGGGCTCTCACTTGGGGGGAGCGAGTTGGGACTGAGCCCCTGGGGACCATCCGGATTGGGCTGCGGCGTAATGACCATCGGCCCGTCGGCCTGAGCGAGGCGAATGATGGAGGGGTGGTCGCCCGCTCGTGACGCCGGCGGCGCAAATATGAGCAGGATCGCCGCAAGAGCGGCAGCCAGGGAGACTCTAAGATACATGACTTGCCTCTGGAGCCGGAGCCGGCGTGCCCTGCCGGCCTTGGGACCCCTATAATTTGCCTAAAAACTATTACTAAATCATGGCTGCTCACCCGCGCCTGACGGGCGCGCAGGCCTCAGTCAGCCGCGTTTGCGGCCCCAGGCGATAAAACTTGGATTGAGCAGGCCGGTGTCGGTCTTGCCGTAGCTGAAGGGTGCGCCGTCGGCGTCGACGACCATGCCGCCCGCGGCTTCCAGCACGGCCTGACCCGCTGCCGTGTCCCATTCCATGGTGGGACCGAAGCGCGGGTAAACGTCGGCGTTGCCGCGGGCAATCTCGAGAAATTTCACGGACGACCCGGCACCCGAGCGCGCGGCGATGTTCAGGCCGGACAAAAACGCCTCGGTGGCCGGATCGAGATGAGACAGGCTGACCAAGGCGGTCAGGCCTGCGGGGTTCGCCTTGCGCGTTTGCAGCTTGGTTTGGGCCAGGGAGGACAGATCGGCGCCGGCCGGGTTCGGGGGAAGCTTCGCCTCGATCGCCTCGCCGTCGGCAATCGTCACCGCCAGCAAAGAGCGGGCCGGCGCATAGACCAGGCCGAAACGCGGGCGTCCCTGCTCGATCAGGGCGATGTTGACGGTGAAATCGGTGCGCTGCTTGATGAACTCTTTGGTGCCGTCGAGCGGGTCGACCAAAAAGAAGCGGGGGCCGAGCGCGGCGTGCCGGTCGGCGGCGGTCTCCTCCGAGACCACGGGAATGTCGGGGGCAAGCGCCTTCAGCGCCTTCAGGATGATGGTCTCGGCGTCCCTGTCGGCCATGGTCACGGGCGACGCGTCGTCCTTGAGCTCGACCTCCGGGTCATGGCCGTAATAGGCCATGATGGCGGCTCCGGCCTTAGCCGCAGCATCGGTCAGGCCGGATGCGGCGCGGGCAAAGTCGAATTCGCCCGGTTCGCCCGTCGTCGGCAAACTTGCCTCGCTTGTTGTGTGTCTTGGGGCTGACAAGGCAGAATGCTCTCTGAGGGACGTTGATTCGTTTTCGCGCGCTGCTCGATGCCAAGGCCTGCTCGGGCCGGCGTCCCCTCATGTAACAGAAATTTGGGTGACGGCCACGTCAACTGCGCTCAAGCAGCGTAAGCGAAGGAGGAGGCGCCATGACCGAGCCGACGGCACTCGGCGATCTTGAACTTGCGGCGCTGGTTTCGAGCCGCATCTGTCACGACGTGATCAATCCGGTGGCGGCCATTTCGAACGGCCTGGAGATGCTCGAGGAGGAGCCGGACCAGGCGATGCGCGACGCCGCAATGGACCTGATCCGCAAGAGCGCCAGCCAGGCCTCGGCCAAGCTGCAATTCGCTCGCCTCGCCTTCGGGGCGGCCGGATCGGCCGGTGCCGAGATCGACCTCCGCGACGCCGAGAAGGTCGCCCGTGAATTCGTCCAGGGAACCGGGAAGCATCAGGTCTCCTGGCAGGGGCCGGCCGCGACCTTGCCGAAGAACAAGGTCAAGCTCCTGCTCAATCTGGTCGCGCTGGGGGCGATGGCGCTGCCGCGTGGCGGCACCGTGGACGTGGAGATCGCCGGCACGCCCCCTGATGTTAGCTTCATTGTGCGGGCCAAGGGCGACCGGGCGCGGCTGACCGACGACGTCAAGGCCCTGCTGACCGGGGGCAACGGGGTCGCCGTCGATTCCCATTCGATCCAGCCTTATTACGCCCGCCGGGTGGCCATTGCGGCCGGCATGACCGTCGCGGCCGACGCCCGCGAGGAGGAAGTGGAGTTCCGGGCGAGCTAGTCTCGCCCCTCCTGGCGGTCAGAAATCGTTGCGGTGGTCAACGAAACGTAAACCAGAGTTCTGACACTCTTAGCCAAAGGCGCGGGGCTGCGGCGCGGGCCTTGTTGGCGCGTGCCTGGATGGGGGCCAATGGACGAGCTGTTGAGCGAATTTCTGACCGAAACCGGCGAGGGGCTCGACCAGCTCGACGTCGAGCTGGTGCGTTTCGAGCAGGAGCCGAACAACGCCCAGATGCTCAACACCATCTTCCGGCTGGTCCATACCATTAAAGGGACTTGCGGCTTTCTCGGCCTAAACCGCCTCGCCAAGCTCGCCCATGCGGCCGAGACCCTCATGGGCCAGTATCGTGACGGCGCTCCGGTTACGGTCGACGGCGTCAGCGTCATCCTCGCCAGCATCGACCGCATCAAGCAGATTCTGACCGGGCTCGAGCGCGATGGCGCCGAACCGGCCGGTTCGGACGCCGATCTGATCGGCCAGTTGCAGATGCTTGCCCTGGACGAAGAGGGCAGGCGGCCGCTGGACGCCTTTGTGTCGCTCCGCACCGACGCCACCGAAAGCGGGCCGACCCCCGTCCATGCCGCGCTGGACGAGCTCGAGCGTGCATGGCGCGCCGCGCCCGGGCCCGATCCCGTGGGCACCGCCATGGGCGTTGCCGGCGTGAGCGCCGTCGAACTCAGCGCGCGGGAAACGCAAGCGCGCACCCAAAGCGTGCGGGTCAGCGTCGACACGCTGGAGCATCTGATGACCACGGTGAGCGAATTGGTGCTCACCCGCAATCAGCTGCTCGATATCGTGCGCCGCACCGGCGAGAGCGAGTTCAAGTCGCCCCTCCAGCGCCTGTCCACCGTTACCGCCGAACTGCAAGAGGGCATTATGAAGGCCCGCATGCAGCCGGTCGCCAATGCCTGGCAGAAGCTGCCGCGGCTGGTGCGCGAGCTCTCGCTCGAACTCGACAAGAAAATCGAGATCGACATGACCGGCGGCGAGACCGAGCTCGACCGGCAGGTGCTTGAGATGATCAAGGACCCGCTCATCCACATGATCCGCAACTCAGCCGATCACGGGCTGGAATCGCCGGCCGAACGGGCTAGGAGCGGCAAACCGGAGACCGGGCGGATCAGGCTCAGCGCCTATCAGCAAGGCGGCTATATCGTCATCGAGGTCACCGATGATGGGCGCGGTCTCGATCCGCAAAAAATCCGCACCAAGGCCATCGACGCCGGCCTGGCAACGCCCGCCGAGTTCGATCGTCTGGGCGATCTCGACATCTACAAGTTCATCTTCCGGGCCGGGTTTTCCACCGCGCAGGCTATCAGCGAAGTGTCCGGCCGCGGCGTCGGCATGGACGTCGTGCGGACCAATATCGAGCTGATCGGCGGCACGGTCGATCTCAAATCGACCTCGCCGGCGGGCACCACCTTCACCATCAAGATTCCGCTGACGCTGGCGATCATGGCGGCCCTGATCGTGGAAGCCGCGGGTCGCCGCTTCGCCATTCCGCAATATAGCGTCATCGAGCTGGTTCGCACCGGCAAGGCCTCCGGCCATCAGGTCGAGCTGATCAACGAGTCGGCGGTGCTGCGCCTGCGCGACAAGCTGCTACCGCTGCTCGACTTGGCGCAATTGCTCAAACTCGAAGGCGCTCAGCCGATGCTCGAGCGGCTGGCCACCAACATCCTCACCGTCGTGGTCATCCAGGTCGGCGCGCGGCTGTTCGGCGTGCTGGTCGACAGCGTGTTCCGCACCGAGGAAATCGTGGTGAAGCCGATGTCAAGCCTATTGCGCGATGTCGCCATGTTCTCCGGCAATACCATTCTGGGTGACGGCAGCGTCATCATGATCGTCGACCCCAACGCGCTCGGCTCGCTGGTCGGATCGGTCGAGGGACAGTCCGAGGCGGCCAATACCGAAGCGGTCCCGTCCGCGGCGCTGGATGAGGCCAAGACGGCGTTGCTGCTGTTCCGCGCCGGCCCCGACACCATGAAGGCCGTGCCGGTATCGCTCATCACCAGACTGGAAGAGATCGCCGTCGACACCATCGAGCGCTGCAACGACGAGGACGTGGTGCAATATCGGGGCGCGTTGATGCCGCTGGTCTATATGGAGACCGAGCGCAACGCGCGCGGCGACGGCGTGCAGCCGGTACTGGTGTTCACCGAAGGCGGCCGGCCGGTTGGCCTCGCCATCGACGAGATCGTGGACATCGTCGAGGAACGCCTCGAGATCGAACTGAAGACCGAGACCCCAGGCGTGATCGGCGCCGCCATCATCAGAGGCAAGGCCGTCGAGATTGTCGACGTCTCGCATTATCTCGGGCGCGACCTCGGCGAAGGGCTCGCGGCCCAGCCCGCCGGCGGGGATCATGCCGTCAGGCTCCTGCTGGTCGATGACAGCCAGTTCTTCCGCAACATGCTCGCGCCCTTGCTGAGGGCAAGCGGCTACCACGTCACGCTGGCGGCGTCCGCCGCCGAGGCGCTGGCGCTGAAAGACAAGGGCGCCGATTTCGACCTGATCGTGTCGGATCTCGACATGCCGGGGATGGACGGCATCGCGCTGGCGGAGCGCATCAAGGCCGATCCTCGCTGGGGCAAGATCCCGATGATCGCGCTGTCCTCCCATTCCAACCCGCGGCTGGTGGAGAAGAGCCTGGAGGCGGGGTTCGTGAGCTATGTCGGCAAGTTCGACCGGCAGACGCTGATGAGCACGCTGCGGGATTGTTGCAGGCAATGGGGAGTGGCGGCATGAGCGCCGACGACAACGAGTTCGATCAAGCGACGGAAGGCTATGTCACCGTGGTGACTGGTGGCCAGCTATTCGGGCTCAGACTCGAGCGGGTACGGGATGTGTTCGTGCCGCGCGGCCTGTCGCAAGTGCCGCTGGCGCCGCCGGAAATCGCCGGCCTGCTCAATTTGCGCGGCCGCATCGTCACGGCAATCGACTTGCGCCGCCGTCTCGGCCTACCGCCGCGCAGCGACGGGGGCTCGCCGGTGGCGGTCGGCATCGAGGAGCGGGGCGAGCTTTATGGCCTGATCGTCGACCGGGTAGGGGACGTGCTGAGGTTCAAGCGTTCGAGCTATGACGCCAATCCCGTTAATCTCGATCAGCGCTGGTCCAAAGTCTGCGCCGGGGTGCACCGGCTCGATCATGGCCTCATGGTCGTGCTCGATGTCGACAAGGTGCTCGATATCAGTCAGTTCGGAGTCGCTGCCTAATCGCCGTCGGGGGACGGCAAGCGGAGGAAAACGGATGAAACATTGCTTGGTGGTGGATGACAGCGCCGTCATCCGCAAGGTGGCGAGACGCATCCTCGAGGAGCTTCGGTTCACGGCGTCGGAAGCCGAGAACGGGCGTGATGCGCTGGACCAATGCCGGATGTCGATGCCCGACGCGGTGCTACTCGACTGGAACATGCCGGTGATGGACGGCATTACCTTCCTGGTGGCGCTGCGCAAGGAGCAGGGCGGCAATGGTCCCAAGGTGATCTTCTGTACGACGGAGAACGACGTCGGGCACATCACCCGCGCGATCACGGCGGGGGCCAACGAATACATCATGAAGCCGTTCGACCGCGACATCATCGAGGCCAAGTTTCATGAGGTCGGGCTGATCTAAGCCCGACATGGTCATGTTGAATGAGGGCGCGGGCATGCATGCCCCGGCACCAGGTCCATGCCAGCCGACGCTTTCCGCGAAGCCCATCAGAGTCATGGTCGTCGACGATTCGGCGGTGGTGCGGGGTCTCGTCTCGCGCTGGATCGAGGAGGAGCCGGGGCTCGAGGTGGCGGCGCGGCACGCCAACGGTAAGCTGGCCGTCGACGATGTAGCGCGCAGCGCCCCCGACATCGTTCTGCTCGACATCGAGATGCCGGTCATGGACGGCCTCGAAGCGCTGCCGCTGCTGCTTCGGGCGCGGCCCGAGCTACGCGTGCTGATGGTCTCCACCCTGACCCGGCGTAACGCGGAGATCAGCTTCAAGGCGCTGGCGCTCGGCGCGTTGGACTATGTGCCCAAGCCTGACTCAAATCGCGAGGTCACCACCTCGCTGGATTTCCGCCGCGAGGTGATCCGCAAGATCAAATCGCTCGGCCGGGTGCGCACGCACGCCACGGGTCTGGGCGATGGCGTCCGAATTGTCCCAGGCGATGCGACTCCTGGCGAAATTCATCGACGGGTCGCCTTCACTCAGCGGCCGTTTTCCCTCGTGCCGCCGCGCATCGTGGCCATTGGCAGCTCGACCGGGGGACCGCAAGCGCTGGCGGCCCTGCTCGGTGCGGCTTCGCCGTCGCTGTCCCGCGTGCCGGTGGTGGTGGCGCAGCATATGCCACCGGTGTTCACCAGCATTCTGGCCGAGCGCCTGGCCA
This sequence comes from Hyphomicrobiales bacterium, assembly GCA_038209695.1. GTDB lineage: Bacteria > Pseudomonadota > Alphaproteobacteria > Rhizobiales > Methyloligellaceae > Methyloceanibacter. The sequence continues at coordinate 17,402 of JBBQXL010000027.1, read as the reverse complement.
AGGCCACTGGGCGCGAGGTCAGGGAGGGCATTCAAGGCGAGACGCTCAAGCCGGGAACCATCTATGTGGCGCCGGGCAACTTCCACATGACGGTGGTTCGTGCCGATCAGCCGGCCTTGCGACTCGGCAGCGAGCCGCCCATCCATTTTTGCCGGCCTGCAGCTGATCCCTTGCTTGCGAGCGTGGCGGCGACGTTCGGCCCGGCGGCGCTCGGCATCGTGCTCACCGGCATGGGCCATGATGGCGCGGCCGGCGCCCGCGCCATTGCCGAGCGAGGCGGCAGCGTGATCGCCCAGGACGAAGCCTCGAGCGTGGTGTGGGGCATGCCCGGCGCGGCGGCGGCCCTCGGCGTCTGCGCTGCGGTACTGCCGCCGGCCGAGATCGCCGAGACCATGGCGAAGCTGGTCAGGGGTGAGCGGCCATGATGGCGCATGAGTTCGCCCTGGTCCGCCGGATCCTGAAAGAGGAGTCCGGCCTCAATCTCGGCGACGACAAGCAGGACATGCTCGAGGGCAAGCTCAGGCCGCTGCTCCGCGAGTTCTCGCTGCCCTCCCTGTCGCATCTGGTGCTGGCCATGATGAAGCCCGACGCCCATCATTTGCGCTCGCGGGTCGCCCAGGCGGTGACGGTGCAGGAGTCCTATTTCTTCCGCGACAAGGTGCCGTTCAGCTATTTCGTCGACGTGATGCTGCCGACGCTCATGGTCGAGCGGGAGGGGGGGCGCCGCATCAGGGTGTGGTGTGCCGCGACGGCGACCGGGCAGGAGCCCTATTCGCTGGCCATGGAACTGGCCGAGCGGGACAGCAAGCTGGCCGGCTGGACGGTCGAGATCGTGGCCACGGATTTCGTCGAGGATGCGCTGAACAAGGCGCGCAAAGGCCTGTACAGCCAGTTCGAGGTGCAACGGGGCCTGCCGGTGTCGCTGCTCGTCAAATATTTCAACAAGGTCGGGAGTGGCTGGCAGATCAGCCCCGACATTCGTCGCCGGGTCTCGTTCCGATCACATAATCTGCTCGCCATTGGCCACGATCTCGGCATCTTCGACGTGATCTTCTGCCGCAACGTGCTTATCTATTTCGACGATACCACCAAGCGCGCCATGCTCGCGGGGCTGGCGACGCGGCTTGCTCCCGACGGCTATCTGGTGCTTGGCGCGGCGGAGACCACCACCGGGCTCAGCAACGAATTTACCGCCGTGCCGGAGCGGCATCACGGCGTGTTCCGCTTTACGGCTGAGGCGGCTGAGGCGGCCGAGGCCAGGCGCCGGCAGGGGCGTGCGGCCGCCGCCGAGAGGGAGGCTGGGAAGGCGGCGTTGCGTCCCTGCGCTTCCGGCTCCTCATAGCAAAATGGCCGGGGAGACCCCGGCCATCGCGCCATCAGCACTGAATTGCAGAATTGCTCGCCGATCAGGCGGCTTCGGACTCGTCTTCCGGGTTGCGCAGGACGTAGCCGCGACCCCAGACCGTCTCGATATAATGCTTGCCGCCGGTCGCGGCCGCCAGTTTCTTCCTGAGCTTGCAGATGAAGACGTCGATGATCTTGAGCTCGGGCTCGTCCATGCCGCCATAGAGGTGGTTGAGGAACATTTCCTTGGTGAGCGTCGTGCCCTTGCGGAGCGAGAGTAGCTCGAGCATCTGATATTCCTTGCCGGTCAGATGCACCCGCTGGCCGTTAACGTCCACCGTCTTGGTGTCGAGATTGACCTTGAGCCCGCCGGTCTGGATCACCGACTGGGCGTGGCCCTTGGACCGGCGCACGATGGCGTGGATGCGCGCCACCAGCTCGTCCTTGTGGAAGGGCTTGGTCATATAGTCGTCGGCGCCAAAGCCGAGGCCCCTGACCTTGTCCTCGATGCCGGCTAGGCCCGATAGGATCAGGATCGGCGTTTGGACCTTGCTTACCCTGAGCGTCTTGAGCACCTCGTACCCGCTCATGTCGGGGAGGTTCAGGTCGAGCAATATAATGTCGTAGTCGTAAATCTTGCCGAGGTCGACACCCTCTTCACCGAGGTCGGTTTTATAGACGTTGAAGCCTTCCGACTGGAGCATCAACTCGATGCTTTGCGCGGTCGCGCTATCGTCCTCGATCAGAAGAACCCGCATATTAAATCCCCCGTCTCCGCAGTCCCAGCTGTCCCCTGACCCACAACGCCACGCCGATTGGTTAATTCGAATCAACAAATTAACGGTCAATAGTTAACAAAAGCTAAGCCGATAGCGAGCGCTAACCATCCTTCCACGGATGGGTCTCCGGCATCAGTTAAATGCCAGCCATATGGTTTACTGGCTCTTAAGCCCTGTTGGCGATGATCGGCCTAGAGGGGCAGGGGGCTCCGTCCTGCACAGGCACTGGATCGCTGCGAGGCACAAATTGCCGATTCATTCTAATGACATGGCCGGTCCGCGGCCGATTGCGCCGGCGGCGCGGCCGGCCCTTTCCGTGCCAAAGAAAGCCTGTTGTGGCCAGGATCGGGATGTTGGCCAAGCCGGCCAGGCCCGCGCGGCACTGGCATGATTATTGAACTTCACCGTACGGGGACTGAGATGTTTGAGGGTACAGAGTCATGAAGTCACGCGATGCACTGATCCGTTTGAAACGCTTCGACGTCGAAGAGAAGCGCCGCAAGGTGGCCGATATCGAGGCCATGATCGGCGACTTTAACCACATGGCTGTGGATCTCGACCGGCAGATCGCCATCGAGCAGGAGCGTGCGGGGGTCTCCGACGTCAACCATTACGCCTATCCAACCTTCGCCAAGGCGGCGCTCCAGAGGCGCAACAATTTGGCGGCTTCGGCTTCGGACCTCGCGGCCAAGCTCGCGGCCGCCCGCGGGGACCTCGATGAGGCGAGCGAGGAGCTTAAGAAGATCGAGCTCCTGGAAGAGCGGGATGCCGAACGGCTCCGGCTCGAGCAAACCCGGAACGCCGGGGAACTGGAACAGGTCGGAGTCCATCGCGTCGCCAGCTGATTGAGGCCACGGGGCGCGAACCCGGCCGTGCTATCCTCATCAGTTCGACCGCAATGGCTCGGGGCGGAGGCCTAGATGCCGTCTTTCGATATTGTCTCTAAGACCGACCTCGCTGAGGTCGACAATGCGCTCGCCAACATGGTGCGCGAGATGAGTCAGCGCTATGACTTCAAAGGCTCGCAATCCAAGATCGAGCGGAACGGCGCCGAGATCACCATCAACGCCGACGACGATTTGAAGCTCAAGCAGATGCACGAGCTCCTCCAGGGGCATCTGGCCCGCCGCAAAATCGACGTAGGGGTGATCGACTATAAGACGGTGGAAAAGGCTGCCGGCCAGGCGGTGCGCCAGAAGGCGCTCATTCGCCAAGGCATCGATCGGGAACTGGCCAAGCGCCTCGTAAAAGAAGTCAAGGACGGGAAGTTCAAGGTGCAGGTCACCGTCCAGGGCGACGAGCTCAGGGTTACAAGCAAGAAGCGCGACGATTTGCAGGCGGTGATCCAGCACATCAAAGGGCTGTCCACCGAGCTGCCACTGCAATATGTGAATTTCCGCGATTGAAGCGGCGGGGGCCGAAGCTTTGCCACGGGTAGTGCTAACAGGGTTGGCTTTGGTTGCGGCGCTGGCGTCGGTCGCGGGCTGCGGATTGCGCACGAGCAGCCTCGGCGGGGGCTGGCTGGGCGGATCGTCCGGCGGCTCGGTCAAAGCGTCGAACGAGAGCACCAGCGCCGTACCGGTCTCCAGCACGAGCCGGGTATCGATCACCGGCTCCAAGCCGGTCGACGCCTATGTCGTGCTCGGCGGGCGGATCAAGAGCTGCTGGTTCAATGCCGACGCGCCGCTGCTGCGCGATTATGTCTATCGCGCCGATGTCAGCCCCGATGGCGACAAGGTGCAGATCACCATCCACACGCGGCAGGCATTGGGCCGCCCAGGCGCCTCGACCTACGCGATCGATTTCCGCCAGGAAGGCGCGGCCACGGTGGTGAGCACGGAGAATCGCAAGATGCCGCCCGAGCTGGCCGCCAAGATGCAATATGACATCGACCGCTGGAAACGCGGCGAGGCGAATTGCAGCCGGGAAATGCCCAAGACCGCCGCCGTCCCTGCCGTCGTGCGGTAAGACTCAAAGCTAGCGATTTCAGGGCAGAGGCAGTCTTTAGCTGCCGCGATATTCCTGGATGCGGGTGGCGCGCAGGCCTGGCAGGCCGTGCTTGTCGATCGAGCGCTGCCAGCTCAAGAACTCATCGACAGTCAGCGTATAGCGCTCGCAGGCCTCTTCGAGGCTGATCAAGCCGCCACGAACGGCGGCTACCACCTCGGCCTTGCGGCGGATAACCCACCGCTTGGTGTCCCGGGGAGGAAGATCGGCGACGGTCAGGGGGCTGCCGTCCGGTCCGATCACGTATCTGACGCGCGGCCTGTAATTTTCGGTCATCGTACTCACTTGCACCACACGTTCGATGAGGCCAACTAGACCTGGAAGCTAGCAAGCTGCATTTAAGAATTGCCTAAGCAGCCAGGTAAAGGAAGCGGCAAGGAAATAGCCCAAACTAGCTGAATTCACTTGAGAACCGTGGCGGGCTAACGGCCTCGCGTGGGGGCCGGGGCCTCGTCTACTCGCCTTGCTTAACAGGGGAGCGGTGCCTATGTTCGGGGCGAGGCTGGCAGCAATAAATCGGCCCTGGCCAAGAACGGACCGGCTATACTGCCGGGTAGCAGGGACTATTGCCGACAGTGGTATTCGTGACTTCGAGCGGGGATTTAAGTGGTTTCGTCGCAGCCCTCAGTCCTTAACAGCCTGCACCTCAAGAGCCCTCCAGCCGATACGCGCGTGGTCGTCGCCATGTCCGGCGGAGTCGATTCTTCGGTGGTGGCGGCTCTGATGAAGGCCGACGGCTACGATGTGGTAGGCGTCACCCTCCAGCTCTACGACCATGGCGAGGCGGTCGGCCGCAAGGGCGCCTGTTGCGCCGGCCAGGATATTCAGGACGCCCGCCGGGTCGCGGATCGTCTGCAGATTCCGCATTACGTGCTCGACTACGAAGCGCGATTCGCCAAAACGGTGATGCGCGCATTCGCCGACAGCTATCTGCAGGGCGAGACTCCGGTCCCGTGCGTGGCCTGCAACCAGAAGATCAAGTTCCACGATCTTCTGGAGACAGCCACAGGACTCGGCGCCGCGGCCCTGGCCACCGGTCATTATGTCAGGAGCAAGCCGGGCGCGGGCGGTTGGGAGCTTTACCGCGCCGCCGACAAAGAGCGCGACCAGAGCTATTTCCTGTTCGCCACCACGCCTGAGCAACTCGCTTTCCTGCGCTTTCCGCTCGGCGGGCTGGACAAGGCCGAGACGCGCAAACTGGCGCGGGATTTTGGGCTCGGCGTGGCGGAAAAGTCCGACAGCCAGGACATCTGCTTTGTGCCCACCGGCCGCTATACGCAAGTGATCGAGCGCCTGCGTCCCGGCGCGGCCGAGGAAGGCAATATCGTCCATGTCGACGGCCGCGTGCTGGGCCGCCATGGTGGCATCATCAATTACACCATCGGCCAGCGAAAGGGCCTCGGCGTCCCGGCGCAAGAGCCGCTCTACGTGCTGAGGCTCGATGCCTCCGCGCGCGAGGTCGTGGTCGGTCCGCGCGAGGCGTTGCGCACACGCAGCATCAGGCTGCGTGACGTGAATTGGCTGGGCGATGAGCCGCTCGAGGCCTTCGCCGCGGAGGGCGAGGAGATCCTCGCCCGCATCCGGTCGAGCGGGCCGTTGCAGCCGGCGCGATTGAGTATCGAGGAGGATGGCGTCACCGTCGATCTCGCCCATGGCGAGGATGGCGTGTCGCCGGGTCAGGCGTGCGTGTTTTATGCCGCAAGCGGCGGCGGGGAGCGGCTTCTCGGGGGCGGATGGATCAAGTCCACCGCGAGAAGCGCATCGTTGGCCCAAGACGGCTTTGCGGCGTCCGCAGCGAGAAGCGGAACCGAGAAGACGTTGGCGGCCGTTTCGCGGTAAAGCGCCCTTAAAGCGGCGCTCGAGGTCGGAGAGGGAACGTGGCTTACAAAGCACCCGTAATGGACGCGGCTTCCGTGCGACATGCCTATCGCCGCTGGGCACCAGTCTATGACTTGACCTTCGGCGTGGTGGCCGAGGCCGGCCGCAAGCACGCCGTCCGTATCATCAACCGACGCAAAGGCCGGGTGCTTGAGGTGGGCGTCGGCACCGGCTTGTCGTTGCCGTGCTACGGCGAGCACCTCACCATCACCGGCATCGATCTGTCACCGGAGATGCTGGCCAAGGCCAAAGACAAGGTCGAGCGGAAGAAGCTCGGCAATGTCACCTCCTTGCACGAGATGGATGCGGGCGCGCTGGCCTTTCCCGATGAGAGCTTCGACACCGTGGTCGCCATGTATGTCATGACCGTGGTGCCCGAGCCCGACCGCGTGATGCGGGAGCTCGAGCGGGTCTGTGCAGCCGGCGGCGAGGTCATCCTGGTCAACCATTTCAGCCAGGAGGAGGGGTTCCGCGGCTGGCTCGAAGGCAAGCTCGCGCCGTTTGCCGATCTGCTCGGCTGGCGCCCGGTGTTCGGGCTCGACCAGGTGCTCGTGTGCGAGGATTTGCGCCTCGCCGAACGCCACGCGCTCCGGCCGCTCGGCTTGTTCACTATGCTCCGTTTCGTCAAGGAGCCGGGTTTTGGACTGGGTCCCCAAGTGGCCCGGGAAGCGCGGCTCCCCGCCAAGGCAAGGATGCGGACCGCGCGTCTGCCCGAGCCCATCAGAGTCAGGATCAAATGGCAGGTCGCGCGCACGCTGGTGCATGGCCGCCGTTTGCTTGACACCAATTATTGGCGGTCCCTATATCGCCGATTGCAGAGCCAATTGGCGGAGTAGCTCAGCTGGTTAGAGCAGCGGAATCATAATCCGCGTGTCGGGGGTTCGAGTCCCTCCTCCGCTACCAATCCGACCAATGCCTTAGAGCGGTACCAACGCTTAGCGACATCGCTTGGGTGTCAATTTGGGTAACAAGACTGTCAGCCATCCTCCTCAACCCTTTATTCGCAGTTTTTGAATCGCATACTGGCGGGGATTTGCCAACACATGCGCCGCTTCATTCCAAGCCCAGCCCGCGCCAGCCATGTTCGGCCTCTTGCCGAGCTCTGCATCACTGAGCCGGACAAGGGGTGCGATCAGGACCGGACAATAGTCACGCCCACATTCACTAAAAGAAAGGGCCGCTCGACCCCGAAGGAGAGCGGCCCTTGGGCAACCGGCAGCTCACCAATGATTGGGAGCTGCCTATGCCATCGCTCGGCTTCAATAACCGAGACAGACCGCGCGATATGGGAACTACGACCCCACTTACAAGACCTTGGTCGTTTTGACTTCGGGTCAGGCAGAGTCAAGCGGCATTCGCGATCGGGTCGGTCCAGGGTACCATCAGGTCTCTTCGTGAGGCCACCTAGCTTACCAAGCTTATCGATTGCACGATGCCAAGCCTGCTCTGCTTCATTTGCGGCTTTCAGTGTTTAGTCGTGGCGACAACGCCACTGTCGATTCAAGGTACCCCGCGCTGCGTCGCCTCTGATTGTGTCTCATGCTATCAGCGCCGTTCTGGCCTCCCTTAGAGCAGCTGAATTCTTCGGCCATTCCCATGTGTGTCCGGGCTTGTGCGATTTCGCAAGTTCGGGATTTTTCTTGGCATCACGCACGGCCATGCGAAGTCTCTCGCGTGATTCGCGTGGATCCACCTTGAGCTCCGTGCACAGCTCCTTGAGTGTGACCATCTCGATAATAGGCTTTGCAGATTTGTCGTTCATTGATCGTCCCCCGATTCGTGAGCGATCGTTGTTAAGATGGAGACAGCGCTATCGTCAGGAGAAATCCTGGAACACCCCAACGCGACTGGTGGTGCGATTTGATGCGTCAGCTCATGAGTGCGATGCCGCTGAGCGGCATTGAGACGCTCCGTAGGACGGTTGGCGCCGCGTCGCCGGGAGCAACTACCCGGGCCCGATACTAGAGGGAAAATTGACTCGCTGAGCGCCTCGCAATACCCGATGAAAACCCGAGCGAGAATCATCATCGCTGCGGTCGTTCTGAGTCGTTGGCTTGGATTTCCAATTTTGTCGCTGCGCGCGCCGACAGACTGACAATTAGTCCGCGTGTCACTTCACACAAGGTCCGCTTTCGGAGCCTGTCGGACATGGGGCAGGGGGGTCTGCTAGGTCGGCTTTTGACCCTAAGCGGGCCCCTTTTGGTGCCGCGCCCGGGGTCAGCTCTTCACCCAATGTACTAACGTGCAAAGCAGGCCTGGGCTTTGGAACTTGGAGGCAGAACGGCCTGGAGGCAGACCCAACGAGGCTGCCGAGGCCGGATAATCTTGCGCAGAATTCGCCGCAATGGACTACACGGAGCTGATCCGATGATGCATACTGTATGCCTATGCGTCGACGATCTGCTCAAAAGACAACGGGGGGTTTGACCATGCAGAAGAGCCGGGCCATGGACTATGCCAAGCTTCTAGGCTTTGCCAATCTACAGTCGCGCTCTGATTCCACGATTGATTTCAAGGACAAGACGATTGACGCAAGGATTGGTGCCAAAGCGGGTGGCGAAGTTTGCAGCATGCCCGATTTGCGCGAGATGGGTTTGCGGCCACCCGCTCGCGCGTCCGCCAAGGACTAGCTTCTGACACTGCGCATCTGGCAAACTGCAGAATAGCAGAATTTCGCTGAGCCGCCGGATCGACTGCGATGAGCCTGGATTCTGATGGTAACATTCCGGGCTTGCAGGAGGGTTGCACTCTCTCGCCGAGCGCCGCGCGCGTGGAAGAATTCGACAGGAACCTGCGCGCTCGACTCTTCGACTCGTTTTGCCACATCGCAGAATGCGTTGGGCTTGGAGAGAGCGGCACGGCGAATCTGGAACTGCTTAACGGTCGGCTCCGCGGCTCGAGTGTTTCGCCGTGGATTTTCTGCCTTTATTCGAAGTTAGTGGCCGAGCTCTCCAAGGATTACAACGACGGCGCCGCGCCCATCGTCGCCGACATTTTGGCTGCCGCCTCTCTTCCTGCTCGTGCGGGCGTAGTGCCGTTCCGGGATTGCACCGTCCCCGTATCGTGGTGGAATCATTTCGAAGTCCTGTTTGATACGGACAGCGAGCGCGACTTTGCGCCGGAAATCCCGAGTCCCGAATCTTTCTCCCTGTGCAAGCGGGAAGTGGAGGAAGGACTTTCGCTGTTGCGGCTGGCTGATCCGCCCTGGCATGACGAAGTTCAAGGCCTACTTCCCACGATCGTGGCCGGATCGGGCCCCCTGGACACCGCGGATATGTTCAATGGAGCATCGACCTTCTTCTTTTGGGGCGGGAGCCTGATCAACGCAGAAGTAAGGCGTAGCCCAGTTTCCATCACCGACTTGCTCGTTCACGAAAGCAGCCATCTGCTGCTGTTTGGTCTTTCGGCAGACGGTGCCTTACTGAGCAACGGAGGCGAGGAACGTTACACGTCGCCGCTTCGCGCCGATCCGCGGCCTATCGACGGAATTCTCCATGCCAGTTTTGTTGCCAGCCGGGTTCACCTGTCGATGTGCCGACTGCTCGATAGCGGCTATCTGACCAGGGACAACGAAAGGCGAGCGCTTGAACGCCGGGATCACAATGCAAAGTCTGCCCGCATCGGGCTCGAGATACTGAATAAGCACGCCAGGCCAACCGAACTCGGCCAGGGAGTGCTTGACTCTCTCTGCTACTATTGGGCCACGCCGGCTTTGCAATGAGCCCCGAGCCGAGACATGAGAAGTGGATTTGATGGGGAGGCACCACATGCAGTATGTGTCGCCATATGCTGCACTGGAAAAACATGCTTCGGGTCAGCCTGACGCTGACGCAATCATCATCGATGACACGCGATTAACTCATGGCGAAATATTCGAGCGGGTGACGCGTAGTGCGGCGTGGCTGACGCTTAACGGGATCGTTCCTGGCGCCGTTACTGGAATCTGCATCCGCGATGAGATTAATCATCTCATCTGCGCGTTGGCTCTCTTGTGCACGGGCACTCCGCAAATAAGCCTAGGCTCGCACGAAACCTATGAAACTAAGCGGCGACTCAGCCAGAAAGTTGGTGCGAACCAACTCGTCGTCGAACGGGTCGAGGCCTGGATGGCAGGCCTTACGACTGTCGTCGTCCCTCACGGCGAAATCCCCCGCGCGCCTGGCGCTTCAGAGAGAGAATTGTTTCGTGCAACCCCGCTCGAGACAGTCGCAGTGTATTTGAGCACCTCGGGAACGACGAATGTGCCCAAGACCTTCGCTATGAGCTACGGGCGGTTGACCCTAAGTACAGATCGTTACTCGGCTGATCCGAAAGAGAAACGCTCGCTTCGGCTTGGCTCCGTCGAATTCGATGCCATTCGTTTGAACCGTGTGTGCTCCCTTCTTGCCGGCGGCACTTGCGTAGGATTGCGCCAAAGTAGTTTGGATAGCCTCATCTCTATTTGTGAGCAAGAGTCGGTCTCGGTTTTGCGCGTGGGTCCCCACCAGCTGGCGTCCATGGTGCACTCTCGCAGCTCAGGACGCCGTTTGCCCCCTGCCACGGCTGTACTGGTCAGTGGGGCGAGAGTGTCCAGCGCGTTGCGAGGGGAGACCCGCGCCAGGATCAGCGAGAATCTTTGGGTTCAGTATTCAACCAGTGAAACGGGGCTGATTTCCACTGCCGCTCCCGACCAGCATGATGCCTTTCCTGAGGGCATCGGATTTCCTGAGCAAGGAGTGACCACAGAAATTGTCTGCGCGGGGGACAAGATTGTTTCTCCCGGCGACATCGGGCACATTCGCATTCGTAAAGATAGAATGGCAGCGCGCTATATCGCCGAGCCTGGCGCCGACTCGAAGTTCAACGACGGTTGGTTCTTTCCGGGCGATCTGGTTTCGCGCGAACTCGACGGACCGCTCATTTTCCATGGTCGGGCCGACGGCGTGATGATCCTGAACGGAATAAATATCTTCCCGTCTGTGATTGAGGATGTGCTTGAAAGCCTGCCGAATATTCGCGAGGCCGTGGCCTTCCCCCTAAAGTCGCGTATTCATGGTGAGATTCCCGCGGCCGCAATCGTGCTTTCGGAGAGAGCCGGCGATGAGGACGTTTCGGAGATTCTTCGCCACTGTCAGCACTTGTTAGGAGTGCGGGCGCCGAGGCAAATCCGTGTAGTCGACAGCATTCCCCGAAATGCCTTTGGAAAGCCGCTCTGGAAGGAATTGGCGGCTCTTTAGCGGCCAGCGGCACAATGTAACGCATGAGCACCCGCGACGTTTCTCTTCTCCTCGCCGGAGATGCGCTGATCACCCGTGCGTGGTCCGAGGTTAGCGACACGGCCTTCCTCGGCTTGATCAATACAATTCGCGCCGCCGACGTCGCGATTGCAAATCTCGAGACTGTAATCCACGAGTTCAAGGGGCACGCCCAGGCCGACGCCGGTGGAGTGTACCTGGCTTCGCCCCCGCTGATCGCCGCCGAGTTGAAATGGGCTGGTTTCGATATGCTCGCCCATGCCAACAATCACGCTTTTGATTACGGAGCGTCCGGCGTACTGGAGACAATCCAGCATGTCGAAGGCGAGGGCTTGATAATCGCCGGATCCGGCAGGGACCTTCAGCAAGCGCGCGCGCCCCGATATCTCCACTGCCATGGGAGCACCGTAGCGCTGGTAGCCATGGCGTCCGACTTCGTGCAGTACGGACGGGCATCCTATTCGCGACCGGAGGTCCCTGGGCGTCCGGGCGTGAATCCTCTAGCTACGCGCCGTCGACAAAGAAAGATGATGCTTAAAGCAGGGGCGCGCTTAGGAAAGCTTGTTTCTCGATTCCTCGGCACGTCCGTTGAAGCGTCAAGTTTCCCTGGACTGGAAGTGGCGCTCACCTGGGGCAGGCGGGTCGAGCCTTCCGATCTGGCCGGCAATCTCGGGGCCGTTTCCGAAGCAGCGTCCAATGCCGACATCGTCGTTGTCTCGATTCATGCGCACCGGCAAGGGTCATGGCTAGCGACTGTCGCCCAGCACTCTATCGATCGGGGTGCGCACGTGGTGCTGGTTCATGGCCCTCATCAGATTCGTGGCGTGGAAATCTACCGACACCGTCCTATCTTCTACTCCCTGGGGGACTTCGTGTTTGAGTCAGAGTATGTCACGCGCCTTCCGGCTGAAGCCTATCAACGTATCGGACTCCCGCCCGATGCACCGCTCGAGGCCCTAAGAGCGTTCAATGACAAACACATGTCAGGCCTGTTGGAGGACCGTGAAGCGTTCGAATCGACCGTAGCCCTGCTGTCTTTCGCGAATGGGAGTTTGAGCCGGATTCGCCTGCTACCGATTGATCTCAATTTCGGTGCCAAGGATGGCAGTCGCGGCCGGCCGCAACTAGCCTCTCCCGAGCCGGGCAAACGGATCATTGAGGTGGTCGAAAGGAGATCGAGACGATTTCGCACGCGGATCTACTATGATCCGCTGGAAAATCGGGGCGAAGTCCCACTTAATTAGGAGGGCTTTGCGCGAACTTGGATCAGGCGGGTTTGCTCTTGGCACATTCGCCTGACCGCCACAGGTCAGGAAATGGACGCAATGCGGGCGTGCCGCATGTGATCGCCCAGGGTCGTTGCAAGTGATCCACGAGAAACCCGGCAGTCGCTAGGATGCATTGCGCACGTTGATTGGCTTCAAGATATTGGCTCCGGTAGCGGATCCTGGAAGCTGACAACCTTAGGCATGGGTTTGGCAGACGGATTAACGGTCATCGGCCTCGTTCCTCATTCAGATATTAAAGGCGAGCGCAGGACCGGCGCTGAAGCCCAGAGTCAAGCACGCTAGCAGGACGAGACGCTGTTTCAACTTAGATGCTTCCACGCAGAGGCCCCCGGTTAGTAGCCTTATGCCACTTCCTCAGCGCCCTTGGTCATGTCGCCTCCGGTGTAGGAACGGGCACCCGTGCCGGCAAGCTTGCCTTTGTCGACGATGAGATATTCCTGACGGATCGGCTTTCCGGCGAAATAGTCCTCTAGAATCTCTCGCGTCCCGGCCGCGTAGCGCGCCTGAGCGGAAAGCGAGGTGCCGGAGACGTGCGGGGTCATGCCGTGATGCGGCATGGTGCGCCAGGGATGATCCTTCGGCGCCGGCTGTGGAAACCAGACATCCCCGGCGTAACCCGCAAGCTGGCCGCTCTCCAGCGCGCGCACGACGGCGTCGCGGTCGACAATCTTGCCGCGCGCAGTATTCACGAGATAGCTGCCGCGCTTCATCCTGCCGATCAACCTGTCGTCGAACAAGCGCTCGGTCTCCGAATGGAGCGGCGCGTTGATGGTGACCACGTCGGAAACCTCGACTAGGGATTCAACGCTGGGGTGATAGGTGAGCCCAAGCTCCTTCTCCACCTCATTCGACAGGCGGTGCTTGTCGAAATAATGGAGCTTGACATCGAAGGGCTTAAGCCGCTTGAGCACGGCGAGGCCGATCCGGCCGGCGCCAACGGTGCCGACATTCATGCCTTCGAGGTCGTAAGCGCGCTCGACGGAATCAGCGATGTTCCAGCCGCCTTTGATCACCCATTGGTAGGATGGGATGTAGTTGCGCACCAGCGCTAGGATCATCATCACCACATGCTCGGCGACGCTGATCGAATTGGAATAGGTGATCTCGGCCACGGTGATGCCGCGCTTCATGGCGGCGTCGAGATCCACATGGTCCGATCCGATGCCGGCAGTGATGGCGAGTTTCAGCTTCTTGGCTTTGGCGATCCGCTCCGCGGTGAGGTAGGCGGGCCAGAACGGCTGGAAAATGACGATCTCGGCGTCGGGCAGCTCCTTCTCGAAGGTGGAATTCGGTCCATCTTTGTCGGAGGTCACCACCAGCGTATGCCCGGCCTTCTCCAGGAATTTGCGAAGCCCAAGCTCGCCAGAGACGCTGCCAAGCAGCTGACCGGGCTTGAAGTCAATTGCAGTCGGCGTCGGCGTCGTCATGCCGTCGGGATAGCGGTCGATCTTGGGGATCGAATCGCGGGCGTAGGTCTTCGGATAGCCGTCGACCGGATCTGGGTAGAGAACAGCAAGAACCTTGGCCATGACCATTACTCCTTGGTTTGGCGAATGCATGCAGGCCTAGCCCCCGCTAGAGGGCCGCCATCAACGACGCGCGAGCCTGTCGCTGTGAACCAGGAACAAAGCCGGCACGAAAACGCTGCCAAGCCGATGCAGCATTACATGCGCCTGCCCTGATCGTAGTGGTCGCTGCGGATAAGCGCAAAGATTATTGCCTTCCTTGGTCTGCCGCCGCGCTGTGCATACTCCGGCCTCTCGCAGCCACCTTAAAGTCATCATGGAACTTTGGTCGCGTCGATGTTCCGCGTCCACCGATTTACCCGGGCAGTCGCAGCACGTGAGCGAGTCATCGCCGAAAACCCTATGTCCATGCTCGATAATGTGCTCTTGGACCTTGACGAGCTCGACCTCCAGGGCTCGAAGCAAGGCGGCGTACTTCTCATGAGGTCGCCGAGGAGTGCAACAAAAGGAGAAAGAGATTGAGGAAATCTAGATAGAGCGGACTCTCCCGCGCCACCTTGAAACCGGGTCAATGTCGGAGCAAGGTCACTACCTGAAATTTTATGCTTCGGGGGCCAGGGTGGTTCGGATGACGTCGGAGGATCAGTTGGCATCCCAAAGACAGGTTATGCACTGCCAATGTTTCGCTTGGTCCGCATCACCCTTGAGCATTTCAGACAAGCCTCGAGCGGGCGGCCGGACCTGTTGCCAAACAATTATCAAGCCGCCGGACGGACTCCCGTTCAGAATCCCTGAGCGATCATGGGAAACCAGGATAAATCTGTGCCGTTTGATCGAGCCTAAGGCTTTCAGCACTCATGGCGGTACATAAAGACACGGTCATTGTCACCGGGAGCAGCGGCTTCATCGGTAAAGCGCTCGTGGCTGAGCTTTCTGCTTCCTACGATGTGGTCGGCCTCGATCGTCACACGTCTGATGAGCTGCCATCCGCGGCGACATTTGAGAAGATCGACCTCACGTCGGACCGGAGCGTTCGGCAGTGCTTAAAAAGGATTCGCAAGCGCCACGGTAGCCGCATCGCCTCGGTGATTCACTTAGCGGCTTACTTCGACCTCACTGGCGAGCCCAACCCGAACTACGATCAGGTCACGGTGCGCGGTACTGAGCGGCTCCTCCGCGAGCTGCAGTCTTTCGAAGTCGAGCAATTCATCTTTGGGAGTTCGATGCTGGTTCACCGGCCAGGCAGACCAGGTGACCTGATAGACGAAAATTGGCCGCTCGAGTCGGGTCTGCCTTATCGCGCCTCAAAGTTCGAGACGGAACGTTTGATCCACGAGCAGCGCGGCCAGATCCCAGTGGTCTATCTACGGCCTGCCGGTGTTTACGATGATCTCGGCCACAATGCCTTTCTGGCACAGCAGATTGCGCGGATCTACGAACAGGACCCCAAGGGCCATGCTTATCCCGGCGACCTTCGCACAGGACAGTCCTTCCTCCATTTGCAGGATCTGGCGTATGCCGTGTCGCGCCTGATCGAACGGCGCAATCATCTTCCGCCCGAGCTGCCGCTACTTCTCGGAGAACCAGAGGTGATGGGCTATGGCGAGCTGCAGACTGAAATCGGCCGACTCATCAATGGCGAGAGTTGGCAAACTTGGGAAATACCGAAGGCGTTAGCCAAGGCCGGCGCATGGGTCGAGGAGGACCTGCTTGGCGAAGACTCTTTCATCCGGCCATGGATGGTCGATATTGCCGATGATAACTATGCCATCGACATCAGCCGAGCGCGGGAGTTGCTAGGTTGGGAACCCAAGCACTACTTGCGAGAGACGCTGCCTCGGATCATTGCAGCGCTGAAGGCTGATCCGGTTGCCTGGTATCGAGCCAACAAGCTAAACTTCGCGAAGGTAGCGGGGCTTGGCCGGAAGGCCGAGGAGCGCGCCAAAGACCTTTACGCCGAGCAAGAGACGATGAAGCCTCAACACATGACCGAAATGGGCACTATGCAACAGCAAGCGCTGTGGTGCCATTTCCTGGTGATCGCGCTCGGCGCTTGGCTGCTGACCAGTCCCCTCCAATTCGCCTTGTTTGATCCCGCGGCTGCAGGCACGGTGCGCGACATCAGCGGCGAGCGCGGCCTGTGGGAGCCATCGCTTCGCAATGCCCTCACCGGCTGGAGCGACATCGCTTCGGGGCTTCTGCTGCTGCTCTTCGGTGGGCTTGCGCTCGCGCCGCGCTTCGCCTGGACACAATGGGGCACGACGGTCGTCGGCCTGTGGCTCTTGTTTGCGCCGCTGGTGTTCTGGACGCCCAGTGACGCGGCCTACATGAATGACACCATTGTCGGTGCGCTGGCGATCATGTTCTCGGTTCTCGTGCCGATGATGCCGGGTATGAGCCACGAGGGCATGATGGACCCAAGTACGGTTCCGCCCGGCTGGACTTATTCTCCTTCCTCATGGCTGCAGCGTTTGCCAATCATCGCACTCGGCTTCTTCGGTTTCTTGATCGCCCGCTATCTCACCGCCTATCAGCTCGGTCAGATCGGCAGTGTCTGGGAGCCATTCTTTTCGGGTGACTCTGGTAAGAATGGCACCGAATTTATCATCACCTCCGACGTCTCCCGTGCTTGGCCGGTTGCCGATGCCGGCCTCGGGGCCGCCGCTTACATGATCGAAGCGCTGATGGGGGCGATGGGCACAGCGGCACGCTGGCGGACGATGCCATGGATGGTCACCTTTTTCTTCATCTTGGTGGTGCCGCTTGGCGGGGTTTCCATCTTCTTCATCATCATTCAACCGATCATGATCGGCACCTATTGCACGCTATGCTTGATCGCCGCCGTCGCCATGTTGCTGATGATCCCGCTCACCCTCGACGAGGTTATTGCGATGGCCCAGTACATGCTGCGAAGCACGCGAGCAGGGCGGCCATTTTGGCGCACTTTTTTCCAAGGTGGACCGGAGCCATCTGGTGGAACGGACGAGAAAGATCCGGGTTTCTCCGCTCCAGTCGCCAAGCAGATTATTGCTGCGGTCCAGGGCGTCACTGCGCCCTGGACTCTCGTGGCAAGTTGCGCCCTTGGCGCCTGGCTGATGTTCTCGCGCGCAATCTTTGGCACTGAAGGCGCAATCGCTAACAGCGACCATCTCGTAGGCGCATTAATCATTACCGTCGCCGTCTGCGCCATGGCTGAAGTTGCGCGACCCTTGCGCTTCATCAATCTGCTGTTCGGACTATGGCTAGTCGCGGCGCCTTGGCTATTTGAAGGAGTAAGTGGAGGCGCAACGTGGAACGATATTATCGCAGGTATAATTATCATCGGCCTGAGCCTGCCGCGGGGGCGCCGAAGCACCGAGCACTACGGCGCTTGGGACCGATATGTGTTCTAGCCAAGTGGGGAAA
>JBBQXL010000026.1:0-28433 GCA_038209695.1 Hyphomicrobiales bacterium | reverse complement strand
GCAGCGAGCCCCATGAGCTTGCGACTCAGCGCAGTCTTCAATTCATAGTCCTGCTCTAAATCGCGAAGCGGATCGCGAGCCTGTAGCACCGTCCACGTAGCGTCGAACGCCTGCTCTACTGTGGAACGCAGTGCCGGATCGCAAAAAGTGGGTGGGGGGTTTTTAGAGCCCATTGCTCCCCTCCTTGTGCCGCAGGCGGGAGTCTTAGGCTCTCAGCCACCGGTGCCTGTTATTGCTCTTACCGGCGATAGTTCAGCGTGCGCCTTTCCTAGGCGATTAGCGAGTCAAATAGATACTGATGGCTAGCATCGCCAGAGTTTATCGTCATGGCTTAGCTCTACCTATTCTGTCCGCTTTGGGTCATTAGTAGACACTAAGCCGCAGACTCGGGATGTCCGCTCCTACCCCCCAAGAACGAACATGCTCGTCGTCCTCTCAATTTCTGCAAGGTGCCAATAGCAGACCAACGTTGCTCACCCTCAGGGCGCCGCCAGACGCCCAGACGAAAGCCGAGCAGCGGCTGCAAGTAGTGAAACCTAGGGGAGGCCTCCCTGACGATCATGCAATACTCCGAGGCGGCTGCCGGTTGGACCCTCTACGAACGGCCCCAGCCCACGAGATCGCGGGCCTTGAGCAACTCACCGAGCAGGGTCGAATAGCGCGAGACGCTCACCTTCTGGTTCAGCGGGAAGGCTGAGGGCGTCGTCAGCTTGATCTTTGCGAGCTGGTTACGGTCCGAGGGCTTGAAGGTGTTTTGAAACTCTTTGGGCAAGGTGTCGGTCACCGGTAGAATCTCGACGATGACCCCGTCGGCCACGTCCCGTCCGTCGGTGAGGCGCAGCTCCATGCCCACATAGATCGGGAACAAATAGCGGCGCGGCAGATAAACAAGCACGTAGGGATCGCCCGAATAGATCGACAGAATTGGCTCGCCTGGCCGGTAGACGTTGCCGACCGAAGGGACGCTCGCACCGATCGATCCGCTGACCGGCGAGTGCACGAGTCCGTCGGAGTACAATGCTTTGAGCTTGGCAATGGCGTCGTCGGCATCGGCGAGGGCGTTGTCGAGCGAGGATAGCTCTCCTTTGAGGACATCGCGCTGAGACAACAGGTTCACCTGATCGCGGCTGGCCTCGTAGCTGGTGCGCAAAGCTTCTTGGTATCGCGCTGCGGTCACGAGTTTTGCATCGGCGAGAGAGTCGAATTGCTTGATGGTATTGACCGCTTCCAATGCGCGGCGCTCGGCAAGGGGCAGCAGCTGCACCACACTCTCGGCCCGGACTTTAAAGTCGGTCGCTTTGGCCACTAAGTCCGCCCGCTTGGTGGACAGATCGGCGAGACGCTCAAGGATCTCAGTCGACTGGAGCTTGAGCAGGGGGCTTCCCGCCTCGACCGCTTGGCCTTCGTCGACATCGACGCTTTCCACCCGGGCCACATAGGTGGTCGCCACGACATTCTGATCGCGCAGAACCAAGCCGTCGGCTTCCAGCAGGACGTAGTCGCCGAACATGTAGTTCAGCACCGTAAGGGCGAACACGGACAGCAAGATCAGATAGACCGTACGCCCGGTGCGGCCGCGCATGACGCGCTTCTCGCTCGGGATATTGTCGGGACGCAGGCGCTTCTTGAGCGGTTGCATGATTACCTCCGCACCCGATGGACTTTGCTCGGCACGTAAGTGTCTCGGTACGAGGCTTCGACAATCCACTCTTGCAGATACGCCGCAAGCCGGACGAAGCGCATCACAAAGCCGTTGAACAGGCTGTAGCCGAGGATGTAAGGCGCCAGCCACAGAGTCTCGGCCTTGGGTGTGACAAAGGCGGCGAGCAGGAAAGTGGCGCCGTCGAGGGCCATCATGCCGATCTGCGCGCCTATTAGGATGATGATGCCTAAATCGCCATAAGTAACGAACAGCCAGATGACATAGATCGGGAAGATCACCGCCGAGCCAACACTGAAGACCAAAAAGTCCAGCTCGTGCAAAAGCTCGCGCAGGCTGAACCCAGTACTGAATGGGTTCATCAGGTCGCCGTGCTTGCGATAGCGAAGTTGCACCGCGTCGCGCTCCCAGCGGAAGCGTTGGCGGATCAGGACTGACAGGGTCTCGGGAACGCTCGTGTAGCACAGCGCTTCGGGCGCGAAGAGCGTCCTCCAGCCTGCCTTCCGCAATCTGAGCGTGACATCGAGATCCTCGCCACCGCCGGCATCGAGGCCGCCAACTTTCTGCATGGCGACGCGGCGGAACGCGCCGAAGGCGCCAGAGATCAGACTCATCTGGTCGGTCAGGTCGGCCACTTGCTTACCCTGGGAAATGCTGACCAAGTACTCGATCGCCTGGAAGGCCGTGAGCAGGTTGTGCCTCGCGTTGCGAACGACGATATTGCCGGCAACCGCGCCGACTCGTGGATCGGCGAAGGGTTCGATGATCCGCTTGAGCGCTTGCCGATCGAAGGTGCAGTCGCAATCGACAATGACGACGACGTCCCCGGTGGCGCGACGCAAAGCAAGGTTGATCGCAGCCGACTTGCCCGAGCGTACCTGCGTGCAATGGGCCTCGTTGATGAGACCGCGCTCCTCCAATTGGCGCAGCTTTTCCGGCATCCGGTCGGTGGAGCCGTCGCTGACCACGATAATCTCGTCCGGTGGGCGGCTCTGCTCCCGCAGCGATTGAACGCACCGCTCGATCGAGTCTTCCTCGTTGTGCCCCGCGATCAGCACGGTCACGCGATCGCTGTCGTCGACCGGCAGCGATCGCGTATTTGGACGAACGCTGAGGGCGGCGACGGAGATGAAGCCCAGGAGGTACCGCGGGATCTCAAAGATGGCGACGAACCAAAACAAGCGCAGCAGGCTCTCGCCGCTCTGCGACAGCAGGTAGGTGAGTCCATCTGACGCGTCTTGCCACATCAGGAAAAGTCCTCGGGGCCAAACGCTTGGAACATGGCGCCGAGATCGACGCTAAGGGTGCGGCTCGCGCGTTCCTTGAGATGGTCGAAATCGACTTGGGCCTGCTCGGGGCCGATAGCCTCGAGCAGCGCAAAGTCGTGAGACTGTCCCTTGACCACCGTGTTCGGTTTGGCGAGAGCATTGCGGAGATTCTCGATGAACAGATCGCGCGCCTGGGCAAATCGCCGGGCCCCGAACTCGGCCACGACCTCGCTCTCCTTGCGATAGAGGATGTTGACGAGGGCGAACGGGGTCTTGTCCTCGTTGTACCTCTTCGCCGCGGCATTCAAGGCCACCACCAGCTCGAGCGGCAAGTCTGCGAATCGCAGCGCCTGCCGCGCATAGCCGAGGACGGCGCCGCCCTTCTCGGCGAAGCTGACCCCTTGATCGGTGAGCTGGTACGAGAAGACATCGCGTGTCGGCACGACTTCAGAGTCGGTGTGAACGCCGCAGTCGAGACAGACGAAGCCTACGCTCGGCTCCGAGGCCGCATGGCCGCAGCTACCGCACACGACCATGGTTCCGGGGCGGTCATAGTCGAAGCCGAAATGGGTCAGCTCGTGGTGGCACTTGGGGCAGACGAGTTCATCGCCGCGGCGGAAATCGGATTCAGGGCCCTGGAAGGCGCAGCGGAAATGGTGCAGATATTGTTCCTCTGACAGATTTGAGGAGCGGCATTGCGAACATTCTTCCCGCACATGAAAGCGATAGGAGTCGCAGCTCGGGCAGATATGGAAGCGCTCGAAGAATTCCCGCTTCAACAGGCCGTGCTCGCAAAGAGCCTCGGCTTCACGGGTGGCCAGACGCCGGCCCAAGGGAATGTCGTAGGCCGCGAGATGGCGGTAGCGCGGATCATACGCCGCGGTCAGTGGGCGATTGGCGACGAACATGCGGCCGAGCAGCTTCTCGCTGAGCTTGTCACTGAGGATAAGATCACGATGCAGTCGCGCCCGCCGGTCCTGGAAATCGCGGATCAGGCGTCCGAGACGCTCCGCCTCCGTCCCACTCAGATCGGCACCGTCGAAATCAGCCATCCGGCCGAGCGTGCCGGTGAGGTCGACGATCGGCAATGCGAAGAGGGCCTTGCGCTCCCACAGACTGGCCAAAGCCTCGACCGAGACCGGCTGGGTAATCAGGATGGCGTCGAAGCGGGGGTCGCCCAAGGTGGCCTGTATCGCTCGAGCCGAAAGACGCCTTACATCGATGTCCTCGGGCCAAAGGAGAAATTCATAACCGAGCCCCTCGATGGCGAAAGGCTGCCGTACCGCGGCGGGTATCGCGGCCGAAGCGAGTGAAGGTGCCGATTGGCGCCCCGGCTTGAGAGGCTCCGGCTGCTTTTCGTCGCCAAGCTCGGCCTGCTCCTCGATCAACTGCCCGATGCGATAAATGTCGAGCGGCTTCGGCATGACCAGATCGAAATTCTCGCAGTCTGCGGTATGTGCGAGCAGACCTGGCAAGTCGGCGGTTATGGCGATCAATCTCGGCCGGGAATGTGCGGGCAGCTCACTCCTCACCGTGGTGGCGACCCTTATGCCATCCATCTTGGGAAGATGAAAATCCAGCAGAGCGACGTCGTAGTGATTGTGGCGCAGCGCCTCGAGGGCCTGCTCGCCATCGGTGGCGATGTCGACGTGATGCCCGCGCTGTGTCAGCAGCAGCTTCAGGATCTCGTGCGTGGTCGGGCTGTCTTCTGCGACCAAGACCCGACGGCCGGGAGCAGCGTGTGACACGGGTTCGAGATTGGGCGCTGTGGCGGCGGTCATCGGACGTCCCTGAGCGCCTTGAGGTTGTTATGATGGCGCCGCGAGACCCTATCCTGTGAACAATAAACTTGCGGTGAATCAACCGATTAGCCGGACTGCGTCGCCGAACATGCTTAACAGGAGCTGCAGTTCGAAAGCGTCGGCGAACGGCCCCCCACCCGCCCCATTGCCCAGCAAAATGGGGGCGCTGTTAATCAAATGCTCGGCGACCACTTAAGCCGGCATTAGTCAAGTGAGTGGTAAGCGATGGCCACGCCGGCAAATTCAATGGCGAGCCCGCCCAGCTGGAGAGAAGACCCCGGAGATAAGACGATGGCACCGCAGATAGCACCTCAGACATCGCGACCCGTGCTCGACCGAACCAAGCTCACCGGTCTGAGAGAGTTGATCGGTGAGGCGAAATGCAATGCCGCCATACAGCGCTTCAAAGGAGAGCTCCTTGCCTGCTTGGCGGCGGTAGAAGGCAATGCTCCCGAACGCGCCGTTCACGCCCACAATCTTGCCGGCGTGGCGGGTCTGCTCGGATTCGATGATCTTGAGGATGAAAGCCGACGCTTTCTGGCGGCCCTGGACCAGAATCCGGATAATGCAGACGACGTCCGCCAGTCCGCTGAATTCCTGCTGCAGGCCGCTCAGAGAGTCGAGCTGGAGCTCGATACCATCGCGTGAACGCGACGTGCCCCCGGCTATGGCGCGCCATTCGAGAGCGATGCCCGAAAAAGCGCTTTGGGTCACTAGGAAGACATCAGGGCGGCGATGAGTTTCTTCCTCGAACTCGCAGGAGCCAACAAGCCGATTGGCGGTGGCCCGATCACTCAGCCATGATGATGCCGAACTCCCATTGAACTTCGCTGATCTCGGGGAAAATGCAGGTAATTGGTCGGCGAATGCCCTTCATTGCTCCGCAAAACCCTTTAAGCCAGGAGCGGTGCAGAGTGGGGCGGGGGGGTGGCGAGTTGCCACGGGAACAGGCCTCACCGAAAATCGGCGTGTGTCGGTGGTTTGAATCCGCCCCTGGGCACCAAAATCCGCCATTTATTGACCAGCCTGGATACAACCACCTGCGCAGCATAATGCATGCGCGAATGACGTCCGGTTATGCGAGCCAAGCGGACACGCGCCAAGCTCGCGGCAATGACCGCTTTCGACCCAGAGCGGACCTTTTCGTGGTTCAGCGCGACGGACTCTTACCGCGCATTCAGAAGATCCAGCGCCTTCTCGAACTCCGAGTGGCTTAACGGCTTAGCGCAAGAACCATAGGATTGATTGGCGAACAAGCTCGCGGTTATCGTTGACGCCGCCCGCTACGATGGCGTGCGTCCAGCGAAAGACCAGTCGGGGCCGCAATTGTAGCGATTGCGCCTATTGGCAAAAATACCACCCGCCGTTTGCAGCCAGAAAATAACCCGTATTCGGATTGAACGATGGGCCGTAGACGCTGCGACAGTAGTTGTACCATCCCGGACTCCATGGTGGAGGCCCGTAGCCGACCGGTGAGTAGTACACGGGTGGTGGCGGTGGAGGTGGCACCATGTAGACCTCCCGCGGAGTGAGCGCACTTCCGACGATGGCA
Organism: Hyphomicrobiales bacterium; assembly: GCA_038209695.1. Taxonomy (GTDB): domain Bacteria; phylum Pseudomonadota; class Alphaproteobacteria; order Rhizobiales; family Methyloligellaceae; genus Methyloceanibacter. Next base: position 22,151 of record JBBQXL010000026.1, on the reverse strand, counting down.
CCCACTCCGAAACCGAGTAGCCCTGCCCCTACGGCATTGCCATGACCCGCCTTTGCCTCGGTTAGCATTGCCGTGTTCATCACACTCGTGATGGCGACGGCCGCAAGAATCGCCCTTTTCATTTTTGCCCCGTTCTTCTCATAGCAGCCAAAATGGCCGCTAAAGTCAGCGTACGCTCGGATCTTGAATCCCGTGTTAATGAGTGCGCCTCGAAGCCACCCCGTCTATTTCGGCACGTCAGCTGCCCGGCTAGCAGCCTCGGTAACCGGTGTCCCCAGTTTCCCGTTCAACTTGGGCAAGCCAGATCGCTTGGCCTTCGACTTAGCTCCGCCACACATGCTGTCGCGCAGATGCGTCGGACCTTCGCTCAACGGGGCTTGAATCGCCAGCCTGTCGAGGCTCGTGCCGAACAGCGATTTCCAGAAGCGGCGCTTAAAGCCGTTCTCTAGGAGGTCGGTGGCGCGGTCGTTACGCGACGCGACTGACGGCTCGCCGAGGACGACTGCTACGAGCTTGCGACCGTCACGAGTTGCGCTCGCCACAACATTGAATCCGGATTCGCAAATGAAGCCGGTCTTCATTCCGTCGGCGCCGGGGAAGCTGACAAGGAGGCCGTTATGGGTGCGCATCGTGTTCTTGCCCACCTGCACTTGGACCAATGCGAAGAGATCGGCGTGCTCAGGAAATTCGACGATAATAGCGCGAGCGAGCTTGGCCAGGTCGCGGGCCGTGGTGATCTGGCGCTCGTCATGGAGGCCGTTGACATTGGTAAAATGCGTCCGGGTCATGCCGAGATGCTTCGCCGCCTCATTCATACGGGCGATGAACGCGTCCTGGCTGCCGGCAACCGTCTCGGCGATCATTACGGCGACGTCGTTGGCGGACTTCACGATGAGGACCTTGAGCGCGACGTCGAGTGTGATCGAACTACCGACCTTGAGGCCGAGTTTGGAAGGCGCTTGCATTATCGCCTTCTGCGAGCAGACAACCTTGGTGTCGGGCGAGACAGTGCCCGCTTTGAGCGCATGGAATGTAACATAGGCCGTCATCAGCTTGGTCAGCGATGCGGGGAACCAAAGCGCATCGGGTTCCTCGGCGTAAAGGACGGTGCCGCTAGAGGGCTCGAAGACCAGGGCGGGGGCAGCCGAAGCGCCAGAAGGAGCTGCGAAGATCGCTCCGACGACGAGGCCCAGGCCAATACGTCTCAACACTATTCCTGCACCCCGTCCTTCGAGCGTGTGTGAACGCTGTGTGTTCCGCCTATTATGACTTCAGCTGCAACGCAGCGGAGAGTGAAGAGATAGCAAGCAATCCATTCTGGCCGATAGTCCACCAACGATGTCCGTTTCTGGCACCTAGCGGACATTGATGGTGGGCATGAGCATGTCAGCTCTTGCGGGGAAAGCCCTCGAGAGGCTCAGGCGATCCAGCCTAGCTCCCTGGCTTTCTCATTCGCTGCAGCCCAAGCAAGTGCTCTAAACTCTGAGAGCGTTACCAGAGCATCGGGATCACCTGGTCCTAGCTCAGAACACACGAGCCAGGGTGCGTCACCTTTGCGGTAAGCTGCTTTGAGAGAGGGCCACGCATTGCTATAGAAACCTCTGATCCCCTAACTTCGATCATCAGCTCTTGGAACATGTGATCCTCGGATTGAAGCAGGCTGCAACCATCCAAAAACAACACTCGCCGGCACCGCTAGTCCGTCGCCGAGATCTGCGCCGACGGTCTTTCATCGCTGTACGGGCTTCCCCAGGTACCGGCGGTTATGGGTTGGGTCTTGACCTTGTGAACGACGATATCCGACTGAGCGTTCGATACAGCCTGGACTCTGGTTGCTTCCTGAAGACTGCTCGGCGGACTGAGGCCCTGACTTGCCGTTTGCGAAGACGATGAGTTCGCATAACCAGCGGCCTCCTCCAGTCCTTTAGAGGCCGGAGCTGTAGCACCCAGCCACACTATGGTGGCAAGAGCCAAGCTAGGCAGAACTAAGAAGAATAAGCAGATAGCAGCGACAGTGCTAATGCTCACTTTGGCGACGCCTGAGGGGGACGTCGCAGACTGATTCAATGCGGGGCCCGTTGGGTGCGAGAGTTGAACTGTTGGTTTAGCCGCCGCGACACCGTTCGTATAGAACTTCGCGCATGACTTGATGAGCTCTAGGCCGCGTGGGGTCCTGGAAATTTGAGTGGCGCTGTGGTCGCCAACGCTGGGGACGACACCAGACTGACGAGCACTAATTTCAACGTTGCACTGACCCAAGTCACTCTCCAAAACGCCGACTGACGCGACGTGAAGAAGCTCCGGCCCAAACTGAGCCAGGAGATCCACTTACTCGAATGACGCGGTGACGCTTTACTCAAAGGAGAGACTTACCAAGAGGGCGAGCTCTCAAAGATCGCAGAGAGCGTGCTGTCCACGCTACCGACCTAGTGCTCTATTTTGCGCCCCGTGAAATGGCACGGCAAGTTGCATTTGAGCCACTCTCAAGACTTTAGCTTTGGATGATCCACAGTGGACATCGGACATCAGCGGAGGTCTTTCTCAGGCACTGTGTTCGCCGCCAGATGCGTTCGCTTTGCGTCAAGGAGCGGACCTCAGCGAGGTTACGGTAGGATCTCAACTAATGACCCAAGGTGGGCCCAGTGGCTGCGCTGCGCTTGCGTATCCAGAGCGGTCTTGCAGGGCTCGCGGCCCGCGAGCATGATCCGGATTCCGCCGCGCGAGAGGAGGCGAGCGCCCATGAATCCGAACAAGGCCCTTTGGGAAAAAGGCGACTTCACGCGCATCGCGGCGACCATGCGGGAAAGCGGAGAAGCACTCGTCAACAGTTTCGGCATCACGAAGGGTCTTAGGGTCCTTGATCTCGGATGCGGCGACGGAACGACCGCGCTGCCGGCTGCGGCGCTTGGCGCGGACGTGCTTGGCGTCGACATCGCGGAAAATCTCGTTGAGGCCGGCAACAGGCGCGCGCGCGAGCAGAAGCTTTCCAACTGCACGTTCCAGGAAGGCGACGCCACGAACCTGCAGCACCTGGAGGACAAGAGCTTTGACCTCGTCGTCAGCATCTTCGGGGCGATGTTCGCGCCAAAGCCGTTCGACGTGGCCAACGAGATGGTGCGGGTGACGCGGCTCGGCGGCCGGATTATTATGGGGAATTGGATTCCGAACGACCCGACGCTAGTCGCGCAAATATTAAAGGTCTGCGCGGCCTACACACCGCCGCCGCCGGAAGGATTCGTCAGCCCCATGACTTGGGGTGTCGAAGACGAGGTGACAGAGCGATTTACGGCGGCGGGGGTTCCGAAGGACAACATCTCCTTCGCAAGGGACACCTTAACCTTCAACTATGCCGGTCCACCGTCGCGCTTCGTCGGCGACTTCCGCTCCTATTACGGGCCGACCATGAATGCCTTCGCAGCGGCGGAGGGGAGCGGCGGCGCAGACGAACTCCAGGCGGAGCTGGAGGCGCTGTTCGACAGCCAGAACACAAGCCCAAGTCAGGACGCCACCTGCATTCCCGCGACCTTCCTACGCGTAACTGTCGTTCGGGAATGAGATTAGCGGACATGAAGCAGTGGGTTCTGATGTCGGCTTCTAGGCGCAGTTCGGAAGTGAGCAAGGCGGCTTTCGACGTGGGTATCCAGGTCGCTCATTGGTGGGACACTCGCGTCAGAAAGCATAATGATCATGTGGGAAGATTGAGTGTCCCACTTTTGGCTAAGTCCCTGAGTTAGTTGACTTGGCGTAGTCCGCCCCTGGGCACCAGTCTTTTCAAACGCTTAAAGGCGCGCTATAGGGTCACCCCCGTGAACCGAAGTGTATGCGGTTGAGTTGAATATGTGTTAGGCCGTTGCCGGAATTGAGTCCACCTCACCCCCAGGAGTGATGCCCCATGAAAAAATATTTGCTCGCAGCTACGCTGGTCTGTGCCTTCGCCGCGCCCGTCCTGGCGCAAGCGGGTCCGTTTTACATCGTGTTCGACAAGTCGTCGAAGACCTGCTCGATGGTGCGGACGGCACCGACCGATACCGAGAAGTTCAGCATGATGGGCCAATATAATTCCGAGGCAGACGCCAATATGGCGATGTCCGGCATGACGAAGTGCAACAAGCACAAGAGCTAACCTGCATTTCGACATAATCCGACGAAGAGTTCCCAGGAGCCCGGCCTCATCGCCGGGCTCCTTTTATTTTGACTGGGACGCCGGTTCGAGCAGCGCCAGCAGGCCCTTGAGCAGGTCGGTGGGCGTGGGCGGGCAGCCTTTGATGTGCAGATCGACGGGGACGACCTTGTCGACGCCGCCGGTCACGGCATAGCTGCCGGCGAAGATGCCGCCATTGACGGCGCAATCGCCGACCGCCACCACCCATTTCGGTCCCGGGGTCGCGGCGTAAGTGCGCTCCAGCGCCTCGCGCATATTCTTTGTGACGGGGCCGGTGACCATGAGCACGTCGGCGTGGCGTGGCGAGGCGACGAAATGCAAGCCGAACCGCTCGAGATCGTAGAAGGCGTTGTTGAGGGCGTGGATCTCGAGCTCGCAGCCATTGCACGACCCGGCATCGACCTCGCGGATGGCGAGACTGCGGCCAAGCCGCGCCTTGGCGGCGCGATCGACCTTGCCCGCGAGCTCGGCCAGCGCCTTGTCGTCAGGCGCGGGCGCGGTCTCCGTCGCCGGCCGGCGCATGAGATTGTTAAACAGCAAGCGACTGCGCAATGCCGGTCTCCTAGAGATCGTGGCCCGAATAGGAGCAGTTGAAGGACTTATTGCAGAGCGGGAAGTCGGCGACGATGTTGCCCTCGACCGCCGCCTCGAGCAACGGCCATTGGAACCAGGATGGGTCGCGTAGATGGCAGCGCTCGATGGCGCCGTCGGCGCCGAGGCGGACCGCCACCAGCACATCGCCGCGGAAGGCCTCGACCAAGCCTAGGCCTTCGCGCACCCCATTCGGCTTGCTGAGCTTGGCGTGCAATGGACCGCGCGGTAGCCGTGCCAGAATCTGCTCGATCAACCTCATGCTCTGCTCGACTTCGCGCACGCGGATCCAGACGCGCGCGTTGACATCGCCGTCGTCGCGCACCGGTACTTCGAAATCAAGCTGATGGTATGGCGCATAGCCGACCACCTTGCGCGCGTCGAAGGCGCGGCCCGAGCCGCGTCCGACATAGCCGCCGGCGCCGAAGGCCCGCGCCAAGGTCGGCGCCAGATAGCCGGTGGTGACCGTGCGGTCCTGGAGTGACGCGGTGTTGTCGTAGATCGCGATCAGCTCAGGGAAGCGTCCGCGCACGGTGTCGAGCAGTTGGCGCAGCGCTGCCTCGCCGCCGGGGGCCAGATCCTCGGCGACGCCACCCGGGACGATGCGGTCCATCATCAAGCGGTGGCCGAAGCAGGCTTGGGCCGCGCGCAGGGTCCGCTCGCGCAACATGCCGCATTCGACAAAGACCAGCGAGAACGAGGCGTCGTTACAGATGGCGCCGATATCCCCGAAATGATTGGCGAGGCGCTCGAGCTCGGCCATCAGCGCGCGGAGCCACGCCGCGCGCGGCGGGACGTCGACCCGTAGCGCTGATTCGATGGCGTGGGCGAAGGCGAGCGCGTAGGCGACGGTGCTGTCGCCGGAGGTGCGCCCGGCCAGCTGCGCGCCGCGTTCGATGCTGGCGCCCGCCATCAGCGATTCGATGCCCTTGTGCACATAGCCGAGCCGCTGTTCGAGCCGCGCCACCGCCTCGCCATTGGCGGTGAAGCGGAAATGCCCGGGCTCGATGATGCCGGCATGGACCGGGCCGACCGGGATCTGGTGCAGGCCCTCGCCCTCGACCGGCAGGAAGTCGTAAGGGGCCTGAGGCCCACGCGACTTGCGGGCTTTGCCGAGCGGATGGGTCACGCCCCAGAAGCCGAGATCGAGCCAGGGCCTGGTGTCGGGCGAACCGCCGGCCTTCAGGCCGTACAGGCTGCTGATGGCGCGCTCGAGGCGGTTGGCCGCCGGATGGAGTCCCGCGACCGAGGGGAACGCGCCGTCACGGCATTCGACGGTGAACACGCCGATCTCGCCGGACGGCTCTTCGAGCAGCGCGAGATGCACCTGGTCCTTGTCGCCCCACAGGCCGAGCATGGTGGCGCGGGCATCGGCCAGATGCTGCACCGCCAGCTGCCAGGCCTCGCGCGAAACGATGACGCGCGGCCAGGGGCGGTGGGCGTCCACCTTGCGGCCTTTCTTGGCAATGTCTTTCAGCGCCGCCATTGCCTCATCATCCAAGCAACCTAGCCACATTCTGAAACCAAGCCACGAGCGGCGGCGGTAAATAGATGCCGGCGCAAAGCACGAGGCTAAGATGAGCGAACATTGGGACATAAGAGCCCCTGGCCTTGTGGTTGGGGCCGCGCGGCTCGCCGAAAGCGATGCTATTCAGCCGCAGGAACAGCGCACCGATGGCGACCAGGAGCCCGACAACGAGGGGAAGCGCCAACAGCGGCTCCCGGGCGAAGGTCGAGCTCACCACCAGGAATTCGCTGGTGAAGATTCCGAGCGGCGGTAGGCCAGCGATGGCCACCACGCCGAACACCAAACCCCAGCCGAGCACGGGATTGGTCGAGGTCAGGCCGGCCATGTCGGCGATCTTCTGGGTGCCTTTGACCTGCGAGATGTCGCCGACGGCGAAGAAGATAGCCGATTTGGTCAGCGAATGCAGAGACATGTGCAACAGTCCGGCGAAGTTGGCGAGCGGGCCCCCCATGCCGAAGGCGAACGTGACGATCCCCATATGCTCGATGGAGGAATAAGCGAACATGCGCTTAATGTCCCGCCTGCGGTAAAGCATGAATGCGGCGAACAGCAGGGAGATGAGCCCCATGCCGATCATCAGCGGTCCGGGGGCAAGTGCGTTGGGGTTCGCCGCAAGCAGCATCTTGAAGCGGAGCAGCGCGTAAAGCGCCACGTTGAGCAGCAATCCCGACAGCACCGCCGAGATTGGGGTCGGACCTTCGGCATGGGCGTCGGGCAGCCAAGCATGCAGCGGGAACAGGCCGACCTTGGTGCCATAACCTAGCAGCAGGAACACGAAGGCGAGATTGAGGAGCGCCGGATCGAAGGATACGGCGTGGGCCACCAGGTTGGTCCAGACCATGGCATTGGTGCCGGTGCCGATGGCGGGCGCCGCCGCCATGTAGATCAGAATGGTGCCGAACAACGCGAGCGCGATGCCGACGCTGCCGAGGATGAAATATTTCCAGGCAGCCTCGAGCGCCTCATGGGTGCGGTAGATTCCGACCATCAGCACGGTGGTCAGCGTGGAAAGCTCGATTCCCACCCACATCACGCCGATATTGTTGGTGACCAGGGCAAGGTTCATGGCGAACATCAGCACCTGATACATGGCGTGATAGAAGCGCATGAAGGCGGGCGTCAGCCGGCCGGTCTCGAGTTCGTGCTCGATATAGCTTGCGCTGAACACGCTGGTAGTAAAGCCGACAAAGGTGGTGAGCACGATGAAGACATTGTTCAAGTCGTCGACCAGGATGTACGGCCCGGTCGGCGGGCGCTCGAAGAACAACGACATTGCGGCGAGGAAGGTGAGCAGGGTGGCAAGCACGTTGAGGCGCGCGGAAAGCCAATAGCCCGGCAAGAGCGCAAGCAGGGTGGCTGCGACCGCAGGAATGGCAAGCACGGCTGTCACCGCGTTGAAACTCACAGCTGTTCTCCCCGGAAACGGTCGATAGCGTGGACGTCAACCGTGTCGAAGCGCTCACGGATGCGGAATAGGAAAATTCCGATGACGATGAAGGCGATCAAGATGGAAAACGCCACGCTGATCTCGACCACGAAGGGCATGCCCTTGGCGCCGGTGGCGGCGAGCACCAGGCCATTCTCGAGCGACATGAACCCCACGACCTGACTAACAACATTGCGTCGCGTCACCATTATCAAAAGGCCGAGCAGCACCACAGCGAGGGCAAAGGCGAGGTCCTCGCGCGCCAGCGGATCGGCCTCGGGCGTAACGCGCAGAATCACCACCATGGAGAGTGCCACCAGGCCGATGCCGAGCAGCATGGTGGGACCGATGCCGACCACGGTCTCGATCTCGCGGTGAATGCCGAGCTTGACGATCATCCGGTGCAGCGCCACCGGGATGAAGATGGCCTTGAACACAAGCGCGATCGCTGCGGTGATATAAAGCTGCGGCGCGTCTTGGGCATAAGCCTGCGATGCTACCGCCAGCGCCAACACGAATGCATGCAAGGCATACATGTTCAACAAGGCGTAGAGCCGGTCCTGGTAGAGCAGCATGAAGCTCACCAGCACCAGCGAGCCGGCCAGCAGATGGGCAATGTCGAAGGTGAGGGGGCTCATCTAGTGGCTCCGCGATATGAACATCAGCAGGGTGGCGAGCAGGCCGAGCATCAGCGCGGCGCCGAGGAACTCCGGCACGCGGAACACGCGCATCTTGGCGATTGAGGTCTCGAACACGGCGAGCAGAAAGCCGCAAGCGGCGAGCTTGGCGACATAGGCGACGACGCCGATCAGCGCCTCGGGCCCGGCATCCGGCGAGGCGATGCCCCAAGGAATGAACAGGCAGGCGATCAGCGACACGTAAAGCAGGAGCTTGATCTCGGCGGACAGGTCGATCAGCGCGAGATGCCGGCCGGAATATTCGAGCACCATGGCCTCATGCACCATGGTGAGTTCAAGATGTGTCGCCGGATTGTCGATCGGGATGCGCGCATTTTCGGCAATGGCCACCATGACCAGCGCGACCGCCGCCATGCCGAGCGAGACGCGCAAGCCGACTTCGCCCGAGGCGAGGAAGCCCGACATGGTGGAGAGCTGGGTCGAGCCCGCCACCAGCGCCAGGGTGAACACAATCATCAGCATGGCCGGCTCGGCGAGCGAGGCGATCATCACCTCGCGGCTCGAGCCGATGCCGCCGAAGCTGGTACCGATATCGAGGCCGGCCAGCGCCAGGAAGAAGCGCGCGGTGCCGAGCAGTGCGACGATTGCGATGAGATCGGCCGACCACGAGAAGATCAGCCCGGTGGCGAAGGTCGGCACCAGCGATGCGGCAACCCAGGTGGCGGCGAACATGAGATAAGGAGCGACGCGGAACAGCCAGGAGGCGTTGTTGGCCAGCACCACCTCTTTGCGCAGGAGCCTGGCGAGGTCGCGGTAAGGCTGGATGAGCGGCGGGCCCTGCCGCGACAGCAGCCGCGCCTTGACCTTGCGTACGAAGCCGAGCAGCAGTGGCGCCAGCGCCAGTACCAGCAGCATCTGGACGGCCTGGACTGCGAGATTGACGATCAGGGCCATATCGCGAGCACCAGCAGAAGGCCCACCAGGGCGGCGAACACGAAGCTGAGGTAACGGCGGATGGTGAGATATTGCATGTAGTTGAGCCAACCGGCGATGCGATCGACGGCACGGGCGAGGGGCTCGTAGAGCACATCCCAGATGACGTCGCTCAAGCGCACAACGATGCGTGCCGGGCGGGCATCGCCGGGTGGCGGCATCTCGATCTCCTCGCGGGCGCGGAACACCAGCGTGCCGAACACGCGGCGGATCGGCTGGGCGAAGCTCGACGCGGTGTATTGCGTCTCCGGGCGCGGATCGGGATAGCCGCAATCCCAGGCCGGCCCGCGCCGCAGGCGATTGGAGGCGAAGCGATGGATGATTGCGACGGCCGCGGTGGCCGACAGCAGAATAAAGATAAAGACTAGCATACCGCTGTAGGAGCTGCGGCTCTCGGCGATGGGCACGATGGCGAGATAAGGCACCTCGCTCTGCGGCGGCATGCTGGCGCCGACCATGGCTTTGGCCGCGGGCGCCAGCGCGTCGATGAAGACGCCCGGCGCGATGCCGGCCAGCAAACAGAGCCCCGCCAGCGCGAACATCGCTACCAGCGAGTATCGGTCGGCTTCATGGGCGCGACTGGCCGCCTCGGTGCGCGGCCGGCCGAGAAAGGTGACGCCGAAGGCCTTGACGAAACAGGCGGCGGCGAGCGCGGCCGAGAGCGCCAGCAGCGCGCCGACCGCCGGCACGAGAAATTTCAAGCCCCATGACGGCAGTTGCGGGCTCTGCAAGATCGCTTGGAAGGTCAGCCATTCGGAGACGAAGCCGTTGAGCGGCGGCAACGCCGAGATGGCGACGCAGCCGACCAGAAAAGTAAAGGCGGTCAGCGGCATGCGGTGGATGAGGCCGCCGAGACGCTCCATGTCGCGCTCGCCGGTGCCGGCGAGCACGCTGCCGGCGCCGAGGAACAACAAGCTTTTGAACAACGAGTGATTGAACACGTGCAGCAGCGCGGCGGTGAAGGCGAGCGCCGAGGCCAGCGCGAACCCGAACGATTGAAACGCCAGCGCGAGTCCCAAGCCAATGAAGATGATGCCGATATTCTCCACGGTGTGATAGGCGAGCAGGCGCTTCAGATCGTGCTGCATCAGCGCGTAGAGCACGCCCATGACGCAGGTGATGCCGGCAAGCGCGAGCACCACCATGCTCGCCCACCAAGCCGGCGTGCCGAGCAGATCGAACACGATACGAATGAAGGCATAGACCGCAACCTTGGTCATGACGCCGGAGAGGAGTGCCGAGACATGGCTCGGCGCGGCGGGATGGGCGAGCGGCAACCAGGCGTGCAGCGGCACGAGACCGGCCTTGGATCCGGTGCCGATCAAAACCAGAATCAGAATGAGCGCAGCCAGGGCGGACGACGGATGGCTGTCGCGGATCGCCGAAAAGGCGTAGGCACCGTCGGGCCCAGCGAGCAGGCCGAAGGCGAGCAGCAATGCCAGCGTGCCGAAGCTTGCCATGACGATATAGACATAGCCCGCGCGCACATTCTCGCGCAGCCGGTCGTTCGCCATCACCAGCGCCCAGGACGACAGCGACATGAACTCCCAGGTGAACAGGAAGGTGTAGGCGTCGTCGGCGACGACCACTAGGCTCATCGCGGCCAGGAACAGCGGATAAAACGGCAGCACGCGCTGCGGCGCCCGCTCATGCTTGCCATAGCCGAGCGCGTAGAGGCTCGCGGCCGCGGCGCCAAGGTTGACCACGACCAGAAAAAACGCCGAGAGGGCGTCGAGGCGAAAATGCGCGCCGAGCCACGGAAGCCCGATGGGCAGCGTCATGATCTCGTCGGTGGCCTGGCCGAGCAGATGGGCGAGCCCGGCATAGAGGCCCGCCAGCGAGACGATCAATGCGCCGCCGTAAACGACGATGCGGCCGAGCGCGCTCCGATGCAGGGCGAGCGAAAGCGCGGAAAGGACGATGAGAATGGCGGCGCAAACGAGGATGATCGTGAGCGCCATGGCCGGCTCAGTCCTTGTGCCGGGCGGAACGGTCTCCGCCCCGGCTGGCGGCCGCCTCGACGATCACCTGGATGGCTGGATTATCAAGCGCCTCAATCAAAGTCATGCGCGAGCCGACATTGTCGCTGAACACCCCACAGCTCGCTTTCCTTCGCCGTCCGGGCGAGCAGAGCCCCCCGGTCGACCTCCACTGGTCCCGTGCAAGAGAACCCGTCAAACGCGAGGATTATGCCGATCGCGATGGCCGGCGCGCTGGCACGCGCCATGGTTCACCGCGTGGTCTAATCTATTGTGTTTCTCTCCATCAAGCAGAATCTGGTCGCTACTGCGCCTGCTCGCCGAGATAGGCCGCCACCTCATCATGCATCTTGAACACGGCGTCCTTCAGCGTGCCCTGCGGCGCCTTGTCGTTGATGGCTTTGAGCACGCCGATCCACAGATTCTCCGGCACGCCGACCTCGCCCATGCGGGCCTGAATCACCCCGCCGATGCCCTGATCGTCGCCCGGCTCGTAGAGCAGAAGCAGCAGATTGGATTTGATCGCGACCTCGTAAAGCGTACCGGCGTCGTTGCCGAATTTGCCAGCGATCTCCTGCCCGATCCCGGCGCCGGCGCCCTTGATAAGGTACTGGATGATGTCGGCATAGGTGTCCGTCGGCGTGTCGCCGCGCGGCGGGAAGAGCTTGATCTCGATCTCCATGGCCTCGGAGAGGGGCTTGATGCTGGTGAGCAGCTGCTCGACATTGTTGTCCTGGCCGCCTTGAGCGTAGAGCAGGCCGGCGAGGCTGATCTGGTCGCCGAGTCGCCAAGATGCGGCCTTGACGAGATCGGCGGTCTCGGCGCGGCCGGCCGGTAAGCCGAGCAGGAGCATGAGCACGCCCGCCAGCAGCCAGGTGAAAACATCCCTCCGGGTCGCAAAGCCGGCGTGAGGCGCCATCGTTCAGCCTCCGTGGTTGGGCCGAGCGGGAAGCGTCCGGCCAGCCTGCAAGATATGCCATGGGGGCATATTCAGTCGCCAGAATTGTTCGGCTTGGGCGTTAGCGGTGGGGCTGCCGCCAACACGACGACACGGCTGGCCGCAGGGGAAAATATTAGGCTGATCAAAGGACTAGAATTTCCCGAGCCGATTTGCGGGAACGGCTCGCCACCGCGGTTCGTTGGCGATTCCTTGGGGCTTTTGGTCTATGACGCTCGCGTTGCCCGGCGCCTTTGGGGTAGCGTCGTCGCGGCAGTCTTGCAACCAGCGGCCAGGCGCCACAGATCGCAGTGGGAGCCCGGCCTGAGATGCGGCCATGATGGAAAAGCGAAACCGGAACGGCGGCAGAGGCCGCGACCGAACCGACGAGTCCGACGACGATCTCGGCTCTTCGACTGGGGACGACGCCGTGGCACTCAAGAAGCCCGAGGCCCCGGCCCGCAAGCCCGAAACCGAGACCGCGCCGGTGCGCCGGCCGGGCGGTGGCGCCACGCGCCTGGTGCTGCTGCTTGTGGCGATCGTTGCCGCGGCACTGCTCTACCATTATTGGGGTTTCTGGCAGACCGGGCCGGCCACCCAGGCCGCGCCGCCGGCGCCCGCTGTTACCGTCGCCAAGCCCCTGGTCAGAGAGATGCAGGAATGGGTCGATTTCACCGGCCAGTTCGAGGCGCGGGAATCGGTCGAAGTGCGGGCGCGCGTCAGCGGCTATTTGGAATCGGTCAACTTCACCGATGGCCAGATCGTCAAGAAGGGCGATTTGCTGTTCGTGATCGAGCCGCGTCCGTTCGAGCTGGCATTGGAATCCGCCAAGGCCCAGCTGGCGCAAACCGAGGCGCAGGTTCAGCTGGCCCAACAGCAGCTCGACCGCACCGCCCAGCTGCGCAAGAACGACTACGCCACCAAGGAAACCTATGACGAGCGGGTATCGCAGGTGGCCATCGCCACCGCGTCGCGGGACGCAGCATCCGCGGCGGTCAATCAGGCCCAGCTCAATCTCGATTACACGCGGGTGACCGCGCCGGTGTCCGGGCGCATGGGCCGGCATGAAGTGAGCGTCGGCAATCTGGTGATGGGCGGCATCACCGGCAACACCACCCTGCTCACCACCATCGTTTCGCTCGACCCGATCTGGCTAGTGATCAATGTCAGCGAAGGCGACGGCATGACCTATAAGCGCCTGGTGCAGCGGGGCGAGATCAAGTCGCCGCGCGACAACGCGGTCGAGGTGCAGGGCCAATTGATGGACGAGAAGACTTGGACGCTGAAGGGCACCATCGATTTCGTCGACAATCAATATGACCGCTCATCGGGCACCATCCGGGTGCGCGCCGCCTTCCCCAATCCCAATTTGTTCATCACCCCCGGCCAGTTCGGCCGGGTGCGCGTGCCGATGTCGCAGCTTCGTCCTACCATCCTCGTCCCCGATGCGGCGGTGGTGACCGACCAGTCGGTCAAGATGCTGTTCACGGTCAGTCCCGACGGCACGGTGGTGCCGAAGCCGGTCGAGCTCGGTCCAGTCACCGACGACAATCTTCGGGTGATCAGAAGCGGCATTACGGCCGACGACCAGATCATCATCAGTGGGCTGCTGCGGGCGCGGCCCGGGGCCAAGGTCACGCCGGAGGAAAGCAAGATCGACGCTCCGGCCACGCCGCCCGGTGCCGCTAGCCCATGAATATTTCGCATTTCTTCATCGACCGGCCGATCTTCGCGGCGGTCATCTCCATTTTGATCACGCTGGTCGGGGCCATCGCCTATTTCAGCCTGCCGGTGGCGCAATATCCCGATATCGCGCCACCCTCGATCTCGGTGAGCGCATCGTATCCGGGCGCCTCCGCCGACATCGTCGCCAAGACCGTCGCCACGCCCATCGAGCAAGAGGTCAACGGCGTCGACAACATGCTGTACATGACCTCGCAGTCGACCAGCGACGGCGCGATGTCGCTGTCGGTCACGTTCAAGCTCGGCACCAATCTCGATACCGCGCAGGTGCTGGTGCAGAACCGGGTGGCCATCGCCCAGCCGCGCCTGCCGGACGAAGTGCGCTCGATCGGCGTTACGGTGGTGAAGCAGTCGCCTGATTTGATGATGGTGATCCATCTCAGCTCGCCGGACGATTCGCGCGACCTGCTCTACATCTCCAACTACGCCACGCTGCATGTGAAGGACGTGCTCGCCCGCATCGACGGCGTCGGCAGCGTCACCATTTTCGGCGCGCGCGACTATTCGATGCGCATCTGGCTCGATCCGGAAAAACTCGCCGCGCGCGATTTGACCGCCGGCGACGTGGTCACCGCGCTGCGCGGACAGAACGTGCAGGTTGCGGCCGGCGTCATCAACCAGCCGCCGGTGCCCCAGCCGGGCGCGTTTCAGCTCAATGTCGAGACGCAAGGACGCCTCAGCGACCCCGCCGCCTTCGCCAAAATCATCGTGAAATCCGGACCGGACGGGCGCGTGGTTCGCGTCAGCGACATCGGCCGGGTGGAGCTCGGCGCCGCCGACTACAACCGCAACGGCTATCTCGATAAGCGCGTGGCCATTCCGATGGGCATCTTCCAGCGGCCCGGGTCCAACGCCCTGCAAACGGCGGCGGCGGTGCAGAAGGCCATGGCCGATCTATCGAAGTCCTTTCCCGCGGGCGTCAGGTACGACATCGTCTACAACCCGACCCTGTTCATCTCACAATCGGTCGAGGCGGTGATCGAGACCATTTTCGAGGCCGTCATCCTGGTGGTAGTGGTGATCATCGTGTTTCTCCAGACTTGGCGCGCCTCGGTCGTGCCGATCGTGGCCATCCCCGTGTCGCTGATCGGCACCTTCGCCGTGCTGGCCGCGCTCGGCTACTCGCTCAACAACCTCTCGCTATTCGGCCTGGTGCTCGCCATCGGCATCGGGGTCGATGACGCCATCGTGGTGGTGGAGAATGTCGAGCGCAACATCCGCGAAGGGTTGAGTCCGAGGGACGCCGCCTACCGGACCATGGAGGAGGTTGGCGGCGCGCTGGTCGCCATCGCGCTGGTGTTGTCCGCCGTGTTCATCCCGTCGGTGTTCCTGAGCGGCATTCTCGGCCAGTTCTTCCGCCAGTTCGCCGTCACCATCGCCACCGCGACCGTGATCTCGCTGATCGTGTCGCTGACGCTCAGTCCCGCTTTATGCGCGCTGCTGTTCAAGCCGCACGACCCGCTGCACCGCTCCAGCAATTTGCTCGGGCGCGCGATGGATGGATTTTTCCGCGGCTTCAACGGCGCCTTCGAATGGGTGTCGTCGCGCTACGGCGCGCTGACGGCGCGGCTGGTGCGGGTCACGACGGTGATGCTGTTGATCTATGCCGGGCTGATCGGCTTGACGGTAGTCCAGTTCCGGGCGGCGCCGACCGGCTTCATCCCGCAGCAGGATCTCGGTTATCTGATCAACATCATCCAATTGCCGCCGGGCGCCTCGCTGGCGCGCACGGACGAGGTGGCGCGCAAAGTGACCGCTCTCGTGCTCGATACGCCAGGCATCGCGCATGCGGTGCCCATCGTCGGGCTGGACGGGGCCACCTTCACCAGCGCGCCCAATGCCGCCGTGGTGTTCACGCCGCTCGATCCGTTCAAGGCGCGCGCCAAGAAGGGAGGCGAGAGCGCCAACGACCTCATCGCCGTGCTGAACAAGAAATTCTCCGCCATTCAGGACGCTATCGTCATCAGCGTGTCTCCGCCGCCGGTGCGCGGCATAGGCACCACCGGCGGCTTCAAGATGGAGGTGCAGGACACCCGTGGCGGTGACCTGGCGCAGCTCGAAGCCGTGGCGCAATCGGTCGTCGGGCAGGCCAACCAAGCCCCCGGCCTGATGAATGTGTTCACCACCTTCAACACGCGCACGCCGAAAATTTATGCCGATATCGATCGGGTCAGGGCGGAGATGCTGGGGGTCAATACCGACGACGTGTTCCAGGCGCTGGAAGTCTATCTCGGTTCGCAATATGTCAACGATTTCAATTTTCTAGGCCGGACCTACCGGGTCACGGCGCAGGCCGACGGTGAATTCCGCCAGGATTTGCACGCCATCGGCCAGCTCAAGACCCGCAACTCCAAGGGCCAGATGGTGCCGCTCAGCTCGGTCGCTTCGTTCCGCGACATCACCGGGCCGTATCGCGTGGAGCATTTCAATCTGTTCCCCGCGGCCGCGGTGCAGGGCGGCACGAAGCCAGGCTATTCGACCGGCTACGGGCTTCAGGCCATGGAGAAAATAGCGCAGCAGGTCCTGCCCGACGGTTATTCCTATCAGTGGACCGAGCTCGCCTATCAGGAGAAGGCGGCGGGCAATACCGCGATCTTCGTGTTCGCCGCCTCGGTGGTGTTCGTGTTCCTGCTGTTGGCCGCGCAATATGAAAGCTGGGCGATGCCGCTCGCCGTCATTCTGATCGTGCCGATGTGTCTGCTCGCCGCGGTGAGCGGGCTGTTGCTGCGGGGTATGGACGTCAACATTCTCGCCCAGATTGGCTTCGTCGTGCTGATCGGGCTCGCCGCCAAGAACGCGATTCTGATCGTGGAGTTCGCCCGGCAGAACGAGGAGCATGGCGAGGACCGCTTCCAGGCGGCGACCGAAGCGGCCCGCGTGCGCTTGCGCCCGATCCTGATGACCTCGTTCGCCTTCATTCTCGGCGTGCTGCCGCTGGTGATCGCCACCGGCGCCGGCGCGGAGATGCGCCAGTCGCTCGGCACCGCGGTGTTCTTCGGCATGCTGGGGGTGACGTTCTTCGGCCTGATCTTCACGCCGGTGTTCTACGTGGTGGTGCGCCGGTTCGCGGCCAAGCCCCATGCGCACGGGACCCAAGCCGCGCCGGCGGAATAACGCATCATGGCAAGAGCAAGATATGGGCCTCGGCCAGGCCGTTGAAAATCGACTGCACCGCGATGGCCGCAAGCAGCACGCCGAACACCCGCACGATCACGTTCCGCGCCGTCACGCCGATCAGCTGATGGATTTCCTGGGCGAGTAGGAACAATACCAGGGTGACAGCCATCACCGCCAGGATCGCGGCGATGACGGCGCCATGCAGCTCGATATTGCCCTTGGTGCTGGCGGTCAGAACGATGGCGCTCGTCATGGCGCCCGGGCCGGCGAGCAGCGGCGTGGCGAACGGGAACACCGCCAGCTCGGCATGGGCCTTGGCCTTGCTTTCGGCTTCCTTGCTCTCGCTGAGCGTCAGCGTGGCCGGCTCGGGATGCTTGGACAGTGTCATGTCCAATGCGATGGCGAACAGGATGATGCCGCCCGCGGTCTGGAGCGCGGCGAGCGAGACGCCGAGCTGGCGCAGCACCGGCTCGCCCACCAACGCGAAGGCGAGGATGATGATGGTGGCGATGAACACCGCCTTGACGGCAATCGCCCGCCGCTCGGCCCGGGTCAGCTTGGCGGTGAGCGAGGCGAGCAGCACGGACGTGTCGATCGGGCCGATCACGGCAAAAAAGGTGGTGAACGCGGTGAGGGCGGTTTCGAGCATGGGGGCAGGGGTTGGGTTGAGCGGGGCCGGCTCGCTTCTAGCATTTTTCGCGGTTAAGCACGACGGCGGGCGCGATCAGCCAAGAGCGTTGCTCATTGCGCAAGCATCGGATTAAGATGCCTGAAAATACGACAGGGGAAACGCGCCAAGCTTGGGAGTGGGTGTTTTTCGAAGAGCTAGGACGGGCGCGATTGCCGCAAACTGTTGAGAGGGCGAGTGTCGAGGCGGGGGCCGAGGAGTCCTCCCTGCTTACCCGCAAATTCTTCGACGAGATGCGCGATGAGACCGGCAAGGTCAGGCCGGCATTTGCGGCCTTTGCCCGGCTGCTCGACGGCCTCCCCATGGAGTCCCTGGTCAACAAGCAGAAGGCCGCCGAGGAGATTTTCCGGCGGCTCGGCATCACCTTTGCGGTCTATGGCGAAGGCGGCTCGACCGAGCGGCTGATTCCCTTCGACCTCATCCCACGCATTATCGACCACTCCGAATGGGATCTGATCGAGCGGGGCTCGATCCAGCGGGTTAAGGCGATCAACGCCTTCCTCTACGACATCTATCACGACCAGGAGATCATCAGGGCAGGCCTGGTGCCGTCGGAGCTGGTGCTGCTCAACGACGCGTTCCGGCCGGAGATGCTCGGTGTCGATCCGCCGAACCGCGTCTATGCCCATATAGCCGGCATCGATTTGATCCGCACCGGCCCGCGGGATTTCTTCGTGCTCGAGGACAATGCGCGCACGCCGTCCGGCGTGTCCTATCTGCTCGAGAACCGCGAGATCATGATGCGGCTCTTCCCCGAGGCCTTCGACGGGCAGAGCATCTCCCCGGTCAGCAACTATGCCGAACGCCTGCTGGAAAATTTGCGTGCGGTCGCCCCGAGCGGTGCCGACGATCCGGTGGTCGTGCTGCTTACGCCCGGCCGTTACAACAGCGCCTATTTCGAGCATGTGTTTCTCGCCGAGCAGATGGGCATCGAGCTGGTCGAGGGCAGCGACCTGTTCGTGCGCGACGGCCATGTGTGGATGCGCACCACCGAGGGCCCGGTCCGGGTCGACGTGATCTATCGCCTGGTCGACGACGATTTCATGGACCCGCTCGCGTTCCGCTCCGACTCGGCGCTCGGCGTGCCGGGGCTGTTGAGCGTGATCCGCTCGGGCCGGGTGGCGCTCGCCAACGCGCTCGGCACCGGCGTGGCCGACGACAAGGCCATGTATGTTTATGTGCCGCGCATGATCGAGTTCTATCTCGGCGAGCACGCTATCCTCAACAATGTGCACACCTACATGCTGCGCGACCCCAAGCAGTGTCAGCACGTGCTCGAGAATCTGCAACATCTCGTGGTCAAGGAAGTGTCAGGCTCGGGTGGCTACGGCATGCTGATCGGGCCGGCCTCGACCGCGGCGGAGCGCGAAGCGTACAAGGCAAGGGTGATGCAGGACCCGGCGAATTTCATCGCCCAGCCCACGCTGGCGCTGTCCACCGCTCCCACGCTGGTCGACAGCGAAATCGTGCCGCGTCATGTGGATCTGCGGCCCTTCGTTCTGAGCGGCAAGGAGACGAGCCTGATCGCCGGCGCCCTTACGCGCGTCGCCCTGGTGAAGGGCTCGCTGGTGGTCAATTCGAGCCAAGGCGGCGGCACCAAGGACACCTGGGTGCTGGAGCGGCCATGCTGAGCCGTAGCGCCGATAATCTGTTCTGGATGGCGCGCAACATGGAGCGGGCCGAGAACACCGCACGCATGCTCGATGTGAGCTTCCGCATGTCGCTGTTGCCGTCCACGCTCGACAAGCAGGCGCTGCATTTCGAGCCGATTCTCGCCATCGCGCCCGGCGACGGCCGCTTCCACGAGCTGTTCGGCGAGCTGACGCACGAAACCATCATCCGCTATGTGGCGCTCGAGCCGGAGAATGCGGGAAGCATCTGGTCGCTAACGCGGCAGGCGCGGGAGAACGCCCGCGCCCAGCGCTCGGCCATTTCCAGCGAAGCCTGGGAGAGCCTCAACTCGACCTGGCTGCAAGTGCAGAATCTCGATTTCGAGGGGCTGAAGCGCTGGGGTTATCGCGACTTCTTCGACTGGGTGAAGGAGCGCTCCCATCTGTTCCGCGGCGTGGTGTTCGGCACCATGCTGCATGACGACGCCTTCCGCTTTATCAGGCTCGGCACCTTCATCGAGCGCGCCGACAACACCGCGCGGATTCTCGACGTCAAATATCATGTGCTACTGGCCGATGACGAACAGATCGGAGGCTTCGTCGACTATTACCAATGGGGCGCATTGTTGCGCTCGGTGGGCGCATTCCGCGCCTACCGCAAGGTCTATCACGACACCGTCTTTCCTTGGCGCATCGCCGAGCTTCTGGTCCTTCGCGCCGACATGCCGCGCTCGCTGCATCACTGCTATGAAAATTTGACCGGCACGCTCGACGAGCTTGCCGGCAAGAAGCAGCTGGAATGCTGCAGGCTCGCCGGTCAAATCTATGCCGGACTGAGATACGGCCGCATCGACAGGATCATGAGCTCCGGGTTGCACGAGTTCCTCACGTCCTTCATCGAATCGAACCGCGCGCTCGGGGTCCAACTTCAGGACGATTTCCTGATGACGCCAACCATCATTGCCGGAGCGGCCTAGCGCCATGCTGATCCGCGTCGAGCACGCCACCGCCTACAGCTATTCCGAGCCGCTGGTGTCGAGCACGCAATATCTGCGCATGACGCCGTTGTCGGGAAGCACCCAGGCGGTGGAGAGCTGGAAGCTATCTTGCCCCGGAGCGACCACCACCCCGTGGCAGGACCAATACGGCAATCTCTGCCACACTCTGACCGTGGCGCAGCCGATCGACGCGCTTGAGATCAAGGTCCACGGGCTGGTGCGGACACGCGACACCAGCGGCGTGGTCGGGACCACGCCGACGGAGCTTCCCTCCGCCATCTATCTCCGTGAAACGCCCTATACCGTGGTCACGCCCTCGATCAGCGCGTTCGCCGCGCGGTTCGAGTCCAAGCTCGAGCGCGACGCCATCGAGACGCTGCATGAGATCATGATGGCCATCGGCGAGGCGGTCGAATACCGCAAGGGCGAGACCCATGTGCATACCACCGGCGCCGAGGCGTTGGAGCAGGGCAGCGGGGTGTGCCAGGACCACGCCCATATTTTCTGCGCGGTGTGCCGGGCGCTCGGCGTTCCGGCCCGCTATGTGAGCGGCTACCTAACCCAAGGCGACGGCCACGAGGCCCATGCCTCCAGCCATGGCTGGGCCGAGGCCTTGGTCGAGGACCTCGGCTGGATCGGCTTCGATCCGACCAATCGCGCCTGTGCGACAGAAGCGTATATTCGCACCGCAGTCGGCCTCGACTATGGTGAGGCCTCGCCGATTCGCGGCGTGCGCAGCGGCGGGGGCACGGAAACCATGATGGTCAAAGTGAGTTTCCCCAGCCAGCAGCAACAGCAAAGCCAATAGGGGGGACACGTGACTTATTGCGTCGGCATCCTGCTCGATGAGGGTGTGGTGCTTGCCTCGGACTCGCGCACCAATGCGGGCATCGACCGCGTCTCCACGTTCCGCAAGATGTTTACCTTCGAGAAGCCGGGCGAGCGCTTCTTCGCGCTGTTGACCGCGGGCAATCTCTCGCTCACCCAGGGCGTGATCAGCCTGCTCGGGGAATGGCTCAACAGCGAAAACCCAGAGCAAGATCTGTTCGCGGTGACCTCGATGTTCGGGGCGGCACGCGCGGTCGGCGCCGCGCTACGCGAGGTCCACAGTGTCGACGCCGGCTATCTCCAGCAGCGCGAGGTGGACTTCACCGGCTCGTTCATCCTCGCCGGCCAGCTCAAAGGCGGGCAGCTCCGGTTGTTCCTGGTCTACGACGCGGGCAATTTCATTGAGGCGATGGGCGACACGACCTATTTCCAGATCGGCGAGGTGAAGTACGGCAAGCCCATCCTCGACCGCATCATTCAACACGGCACCAGCCTGACCGATGCCGCCAAATGCGCGTTGATCTCGTTCGACTCGACCATGCGCTCGAACGTGTCGGTTGGGCCGCCGCTCGATCTTCTGATCTATCGCCGCAACTCGCTGAAGAAAGATTTCATGACGCGGCTGGAGGACGACGATCCTTACCTCCAGGCCATCCGCGACGGCTGGGGCGGCGCCATCCACAAAGCCTTCCACGCCATCAGCCACGATCCGGGCTGGGATTTCTAGCAAATTGGATCGTCATGCCCGGACTTGATCCGGGCATCCATACCCTGACCGCTCAGCAAGCGGAGGCGCAACGGAATGGATTGCCGGGTCAAAGCCCGGCAATGACGAATCTCTTCCGAGAGTGCAGTCCTAATAGGTGCGGCCGGTCTCGCCGGGCGGATAGCTGCTCGACGGCGCGTATGGAGA
>JBBQXL010000025.1:0-28518 GCA_038209695.1 Hyphomicrobiales bacterium | reverse complement strand
GCGGGAAGGAAAAGAAGATCCGCGACTTCGTCATTCCAGTGGGCGCACAGCTCACGATCGAGGATGGCCAGGAAATCTTCCCCGGCGAAACACTCGCCAAGCTTGGACGCGAAGCGTACAAGACGCGCGACATCACGGGCGGCCTGCCGCGAGTCGCCGAGTTGTTCGAGGCGCGCAAGCCGAAGGATCCCGCCACGATCTCGGAGATCGACGGCGTTGTCCGCTTCGGCGACATCAAGCGCGGCAAGCGCGAGATCTTCGTCGCGCCGGTGCGCGGTGGAACAGGACCGGATCAGTTCACGATCGACGAGACGGCCGAGGCGCAGTTGTACGAAGTTGCGGCCGGCAAGCACCTGCGCGTACACGAGGGCGACCGCGTGCGCGCCGGCGACCGCCTCTCCGAGGGCCCGGTGAACCCGCACGACATCCTGCGCATCAAGGGCGCGCGGGCCGTGCAGGAATACCTGCTCAACGAGGTGCAGGAGGTGTATCGCCTGCAGGGTGTGAAGATCAACGACAAGCACATCGGCGTGATCGTCCGCCAGATGCTCCAGAAGGTCCGCGTGATGGAAGCGGGCGAGACGGAGTTCCTCGAGGGGGAACACGTGGACAAGCAGGAATTCCGCGACGAGAACGAGCGGGCCAAGAAGAAGAAGGAGTCGGCCGCCAGCTCGGAGCCGCTGCTCCTCGGCATCACCAAGGCGTCGCTGACCACGCAGTCATTCATCTCGGCGGCGTCGTTCCAGGAGACCACCCGCGTGCTTACCGACGCGGCGGTCCTTGGCAAGACCGACATACTGGAGGGCCTCAAGGAAAACGTCATTGTCGGCCGGTTGATCCCGGCGGGCACCGGCGGCACCTTGACCAGGCTGAATCGGATCGCCACCCATCGTGACGAGCTGATCCTCGAGGAGCGGAAGCGCGCCGCGGCGGAGCGCCTGGCCCAGGAGGACGAGGAAGCGGCTGAGGAGCAGGAGGCGTCGACCTAGGGATATCGGACGGCGACGCCGGAGGTCGGAAATTCGGGGGCGGCCCGTAGCTCCCCCCGTGATTTCCGCCAACTGAATCTGGCAGAACCCTTGACGATGCAAGAATCAGCCTGATACAACGCGGAACTTCGCGGCAGGCGGTAGCCCCAATTTGGTTGCCTTCGGGCGGGGGTTAAACGCTGCCGGACTAACCGGGATCATATCGGGGTCATGATCTTGGGGGCTCGAGCCCTCCGAGGTCCTCTGTATTGAGGTGCTGAATGTGAGGGGCCTTGCCCCCGCTTCGGCTCTGGATGGTGTGGGCCTTTTGCCCACGGGAAAGATTGGACGAAAAAGGCGGCCATGCCGACGATACAACAGCTTATCCGCAAGCCGCGCCAGAAGCCGGTCAAGCGGAACAAGGTTCCGGCGATGCAGTCCTGCCCGCAGAAGCGGGGGGTCTGTACGCGCGTCTACACCACGACGCCGAAGAAGCCGAACTCGGCGCTGCGCAAGGTGGCGCGCGTCCGTCTGACCAACCAACTCGAAGTGACGAGCTACATCCCCGGCGAGGGCCATAATCTTCAAGAGCACTCGGTGGTGTTGATCAGGGGCGGGCGCGTCAAGGACCTTCCGGGCGTGCGCTACCACATCATTCGTGGCGTGCTCGATACCCAAGGCGTCAGCAGTCGCCGGCAGCGGCGCTCCAAATACGGAGCCAAACGACCCAAGTAGGGTCGTTTTGCATAGGAATCAGACGATATGTCTAGGCGGCACAAAGCAGATAAGCGCGAGGTCATTCCCGATCCCAAGTTCGGGGACCTGGTGCTGACCAAATTCATGAATTCCATCATGAAGGAAGGCAAGAAGTCGGCCGCCGAGCGGATCGTCTATGGCGCACTCGACCAGATGGAAAAGAAGTCGAAGCAGAATCCGGTCGAGCTGTTCCACGAGGCGCTGCGCAATGTCATGCCTGCGCTGGAAGTCAGATCGCGGCGCGTCGGCGGGGCCACCTATCAGGTCCCGGTCGAGGTGCGCACCGATCGCCGCCAGGCGCTGGCCATCCGCTGGATCATCACCGCCGCGCGCGGCCGCAACGAGAACACCATGGTCGACAGGCTGTCGGGCGAGCTGCTCGATGCCGCCAATAACCGCGGGACTGCGGTGAAGAAGCGCGAAGATACCCACCGCATGGCGGAGGCGAACCGCGCCTTCTCGCATTACCGCTGGTAACCGAGTCAAGGACCCTACGATGCCGCGAGCTACCCCCCTAGAGGACTACCGCAATATCGGGATCATGGCGCATATCGACGCCGGCAAGACCACGACCACCGAGCGGGTTCTCTATTACACCGGCAAGAGCCACAAGATCGGCGAAGTGCACGACGGCGCTGCCACCATGGATTGGATGGAGCAGGAGCAGGAGCGCGGCATCACCATCACGTCGGCGGCGACGACGGCCTATTGGAACGACAAGCGCATCAACATCATCGACACGCCCGGCCACGTCGACTTCACCATCGAGGTCGAGCGCTCCTTGCGGGTGCTCGACGGCGCAGTGGCGCTGCTCGACGCCAACCAGGGCGTAGAGCCGCAGACCGAGACGGTGTGGCGCCAGGCCGACAAATACGGCGTGCCGCGCATGATCTTCGTCAACAAGATGGACAAGATCGGCGCCGATTTTTACCTGTCGGTGCAGATGGTCAAGGACCGCCTCGGCGCCAAGCCGCTGGTGATTCAGCTGCCGATTGGCTCGGAGTCGAACTTCAAGGGCATCGTCGACCTGGTCCGCATGAAGGCCGTGGTGTGGGGCGACGAGGCCTTGGGTGCGAGCTTCCATGACGAGGACATCCCGGCCGACCTGGTCGATCAGGCCAAGGAATATCACGAGCTGCTGGTGGAGCTGGCCTCCGAGGTCGACGAGGCCGCGACGGAAGCCTATCTCGAAGGCAAGGCGCCGACCGAGGCCGAGCTCAAGGCGCTGATCCGCAAGGGCACCATCAACAATTTGTTCGTTCCGATCCTGTGCGGCTCCGCGTTCAAGAATAAGGGCGTGCAGCCGATGCTCGATGCGGTGGTGGATTATCTACCGTCGCCGCTCGACGTGGCGGCGGTCAATGGCATCGACGTCAAGACCGGCGAGGAGGTCACGCGCGCGCCGAAAGACGACGCGCCGCTCTCCATGCTCGCCTTCAAGATCATGAACGATCCGTTCGTCGGCTCGCTCACCTTCTGCCGCATCTATTCCGGCAAGGTCGAGTCCGGCACCACGCTGGTCAACACGGTGAAGGACAAGAAAGAGCGCATCGGCCGCATGCTGCTGATGCACGCCAATCACCGCGAGGACATCAAGGAGGCCTATACCGGCGACATCGTGGCGCTGGCCGGCCTGAAGGACGTAACCACCGGCGATACGCTATGCGATCCGGCCAAGCCCGTCATTCTCGAGCGCATGGAGTTCCCCGATCCGGTCATCGAGGTCGCGGTCGAGCCGAAGTCTAAGAGCGATCAGGAGAAGCTCGGTGTGGCGCTGCACCGTCTCGCCCAGGAAGATCCCTCGTTCCGTGTCTCGGTCGATCATGAGTCGGGCCAGACCATCATCAAGGGCATGGGCGAGCTGCATCTCGACATCATCGTCGATCGCATGCGGCGCGAGTTCAATGTTGAGGCCAATGTCGGCGCGCCGCAGGTGGCGTTCCGCGAGACGGTCTCCAAGCGCGCCGACGTCGATTACACCCACAAGAAGCAGACCGGCGGTTCGGGCCAGTTCGCGCGCGTCAAGATGACTATCGAGCCGAACGAGCAAGGCAAGGGCTTCGAGTTCGAGAATAAGGTGGTCGGCGGCAACGTGCCCAAGGAATATATCCCGGGCGTGGCCAAGGGCGTGCAGAGCGTCGTGGAGTCCGGCATCCTGGCAGGCTTCCCCATGCTCGATGTCAAGGTGACGCTCACCGACGGCGCCTATCACGACGTCGATTCGAGCGTGATGGCGTTCGAGATCGCCGCCCGCGCCGCCTTCCGCGAAGGCGCGCTCAAGGCGGGACCGAAGCTGCTCGAGCCGATCATGAAGGTCGAGGTGGTGACGCCGGAGGATTATGTCGGCGGCATCATCGGCGATCTGACCAGCCGCAGAGGGCAGGTGCGCGGCCAGGAATCGCGCGGCAACGCCTCGGTGATCAGCGCCATGGTGCCGCTCGCCAATATGTTCGGCTACGTGAACAATTTGCGCTCGATGAGCCAGGGCCGCGCCCAGTTCACCATGCAATTCGATCATTACGCACAGGCGCCTCAGGGCGTCGCCGAGGAAGTAAAGGCGAAATTCGCCTAAGGGTTCAGCGGCCGCGCCGGCCACCGACGAGTTCGTTTTTGTACTGAAGGATGGAGAGCCAACATGGCTAAGGAAAAATTCCAGCGGACCAAGCCGCACTGCAATATCGGGACCATCGGTCACGTCGATCACGGCAAGACGACGCTGACGGCCGCGATCACCAAAGTGCTGGCCGAGAAGGGCGGTGCCAAGTTCACCGCCTATGATGAGATCGACAAGGCGCCGGAAGAGAAGGCGCGCGGCATCACCATCTCGACCGCGCATGTGGAATACGAGACCGGCAAGCGGCACTACGCCCATGTCGACTGTCCCGGCCATGCCGACTATGTGAAGAACATGATCACCGGCGCCGCCCAGATGGATGGCGGTATCCTGGTGGTGTCCGCGGCCGACGGTCCGATGCCGCAGACCCGCGAGCATATTCTTCTGGCCCGCCAGGTCGGCGTGCCGGCCCTGGTGGTCTATCTCAATAAGGTGGACATGGTCGACGACCCCGAGCTGCTCGACCTGGTCGAGCTCGAGGTGCGCGAGCTGCTGACCAAATACGAGTTCCCGGGCGATGAGATTCCGATCGTCAAGGGCTCGGCCCTGGCGGCGCTCGAAGGCAGGGACCCTGAGATGGGCCAGAAATCGATCGAAGCTTTGATGGACGCGGTCGATGCCTATATCCCGCAGCCCGACCGTCCGAAGGACAAGCCGTTCCTGATGCCGATCGAGGACGTGTTCTCGATCTCCGGCCGCGGTACCGTGGTCACCGGTCGCATCGAGCGCGGCGTGGTCAAGGTCGGCGAGGAAGTCGAGATCGTCGGCATCAAGCCCACCAGCAAGACGGTGGTCACCGGCGTCGAGATGTTCCGCAAGCTGCTCGATCAGGGCGAGGCCGGTGACAATGTCGGCTGCCTGCTGCGCGGCGTGGACCGTGAGGGCGTGGAGCGCGGCCAGGTGCTGGCCAAGCCCGGCTCGATTACGCCGCACACCAAGTTCAAGGCCGAGGCCTATATCCTCACCAAGGAGGAGGGCGGCCGTCACACTCCGTTCTTCGGCAATTACCGTCCCCAGTTCTACTTCCGCACGACCGACGTGACCGGCGTCGTGCAGTTGCCGGAAGGGACCGAGATGGTGATGCCGGGCGACAACATCGCCATGGAAGTGACGCTGATCGTGCCGATCGCCATGGAGGAGAAACTCCGTTTCGCCATTCGCGAAGGTGGCCGCACCGTCGGCGCCGGCGTCGTAGCGTCGATCATCGAGTAAAGCAGAGACATGGAGCGCGCTGCCGCAAGCGGCGCGCTCCTTAATTTGAGGCCATCGAGATGCAAAGTCAGAACATAAGAATTAGGCTCAAAGCCTTCGACCATCGCATCCTCGATGCGTCGACCAAGGAGATCGTGAACACGGCGAAACGTACCGGTGCGGAGGTGCGCGGGCCGATTCCGCTGCCGACCCGCATCGAGAAATTCACCGTGAACCGGTCGCCTCATATCGACAAGAAGAGCCGCGAGCAGTTCGAGATGCGCACCCATAAACGGCTGCTCGACATCGTCGATCCCACTCCGCAGACGGTCGATGCGCTGATGAAGCTCGACCTGGCGGCGGGCGTCGACGTCGAGATCAAGCTCTAACAACCGCGCGAGACGAGGCAAGGAAAGAGACTAATGCGATCAGGTGTCATCGCGCAAAAGGTCGGCATGACCAGGATCTTCACCGATGCCGGGGAGCACATCCCGGTGACGGTGTTGCGCCTTGAGCATTGCCAAGTCGTCGGTCACCGCACGCCGGAGAAGAACGGCTACACCGCGCTCCAGCTCGGCGCCGGACGGCCCAAGGTGAAGCGTCTGTCGCGCGCCGCGCGCGGTCATTTTGCCGTGGCCAATGTCGAGCCCAAGCGGAAGCTGGTCGAGTTCCGGGTGAGCCCGGACAATTTGATCGAGGTGGGCGCGGAGATCACCGCCGACCATTTCGTCGAAGGCCAATATGTAGACGTGTCCGGGACCTCCATCGGCAAGGGCTTCGCTGGCGCCATGAAGCGGCACGGCTTTCACGGCCTGCGCGCCAGCCACGGTGTCTCGGTCAGCCATCGCAGCCACGGTTCGACGGGCCAGCGCCAGGATCCCGGCAAGGTATTCAAGGGCAAGAAGATGGCCGGCCATATGGGCGACGTGAGCGTCACCACCCAGAATTTGCGGGTGGTGAAGACCGACCCCGAGCGCGGGTTGATCATGATCCGCGGCGCGGTGCCCGGCGCCAAAGGCGGCTGGGTGCTGTTGCAGGACGCGGTCAAGCGGGCGCTGCCGGAAGCTGCGCCGAAGCCCGGCGCCTTCCGCAAGGCGGCCGGCGATCAGCCGAAGCAAGCCGATCAGACCAACGACCAGCCGGCTGCGGACGCCGCGCCTGAGCCGGCAGAGGGTGGGAGCCAAGAGTGATGAAGGCCGATATTACCACTCTCGATGCCAAGAAGGCGGGCACGGTCGAGCTATCCGACGCCGTGTTCGGGCTCGAGCCTCGTCCCGACATCTTGCAGCGCATGGTGCGCTACCAGCTCGCCAAGGGGCGGGGCGGCACGGTGTCGGTGCAGGACCGTTCGGAAGTCAATTATACCGGCTCCCGGATGAGCCGCCAGAAGGGCACCGGCCGCGCGCGTCACGGCAGCCGCCGGGTGAATTTGTTCAGAGGCGGCGGCAAGTCGTTCGGGCCGAAGCCGCGGGATCACGCCATCGATTTGCCGAAGAAGGTGAGGGCGCTGGCGCTGAAGCATGCGCTGTCGGCCAAGGCCAAGTCGGACACGCTGATCGTGATCGACACCTGCGAGATGAAAGAGGCCAAGACCAAGGAGCTCAAGTCGCGCTTCGCCAAGCTTGGCTTCGGCTCGGTGCTGATCATCGACGGTGCGACCGTGCATGAGGGCTTTGCCCGCGCCGCCCGCAACTTGCCGCAAGTCGACGTGCTTCCGGTGCAGGGCATCAATGTCTACGACATTCTGCGCCACGAGAAGCTGGTGCTGACCAAGGCCGCAATCGAGGCGCTGGAGGCACGTTTCAAATGAGCGCACTCACCGCATATGACGTGATCCTGTCGCCGGTCATCACCGAGAAGGCGAGCGCGGTATCGGAGTCCAACCAGGTGGTGTTCAAGGTGCACCGCGACGCGACCAAGCCTGAGATCAAGGCGGCGATCGAGGAGCTGTTCAAGGTCAAGGTGCTGTCGGTCAACACGCTGAACCGCAAGGGCAAGACCAAGCATTTCCGCGGGATCAAGGGCAAGCAGCAAGACGTCAAGAAAGCGATCATCAGGCTCGCCGAAGGCGACAAGATCGACGTGACGACGAGGATCTGACGAGATGGCGCTCAAAACATATAAACCCACCACGCCCAGTCAGCGGCACCTCGTGCTCGTTGACCGCAGCCATCTGTGGAAGGGCAAGCCGATCAAGGCGCTCACCGAGGGACTCAGCAAGTCCGGCGGCCGCAGCAACCAGGGCCGCGTGTCGATGTGGCATCGCGGCGGCGGCCACAAGCGCACCTATCGCAAGGTCGACTTCAGGCGCGGCAAACTCGACATGCCGGCCACGGTCGAGCGGCTGGAATACGATCCCAACCGCACCGCCTTCATCGCGCTCATCAAATATGAGGACGGCGAGCTCTCTTATATTCTCGCCCCGCAGCGCTTGGCGCCCGGCGACGTCGTCATCTCTGCCGCCAAAGCCGACGTGAAGCCCGGCAACGCCATGCCGCTGGCCAGCATGCCGATCGGCACCATCGTCCACAATGTGGAGATGAAGCAGGGCAAAGGCGGACAGATCGCGCGCGCCGCCGGCACCTATGTCCAACTGGTCGGCCGCGACGCGGGCTATGCCATCCTGCGACTGAATTCGGGCGAGACGCGCATGGTGCCGGCCGAGTGCATGGCGACCGTCGGCGCCGTCTCCAATCCGGACAATTCCAACGTGTCGTTCGGCAAGGCCGGCCGCATGCGCTAGAAGGGCCGCAAGCCCGTGGTGCGCGGCGTGGCCATGAACCCGATCGACCATCCGCATGGCGGCGGCGAAGGCCGCACCTCGGGCGGACGCCATCCGGTGACGCCGTGGGGCAAGTCGACCAAGGGCAAGAAGACCCGCTCCAACAAGGCAAGCGACAAGTTCATCCTGCGCAGCCGCCACCAGAAGAAGAAGGGATAGTTCACGTGGGACGCTCGATCTGGAAAGGCCCGTTCGTCGACGGCTACATGCTCAAGAAGGCGGAGAAGGCGCGTGGCAGCACCTCGAACGCGGTGATCAAGATTTGGTCGCGCCGCTCGACCATCTTGCCGCAATTCGTCGGGCTGACGTTCGGAGTGCACAACGGCCAGAAGCATATTCCGGTGCTCGTCACCGAGGACATGATCGGCCACAAGTTTGGAGAGTTTGCGCCGACACGGACCTTTTACGGCCACACGGCGGACCGCAAAGCGAAGAGGACGAAGGCAGCATAATGGGCAAGCCGCAGCGCGAACGGACGCTCAAAGAGAACGAGGCAAGGGCCGTGACGCGGCTCATGCGCGTGAGCCCGCAGAAGCTCAACCTGCTTGCCCAGTTGATTCGGGGCAAGAAGGTCGACCGTGCGCTTGCCGATCTGACCTTCTCGCGCAAGCGGATCGCCAAGGACGTGAAGAAGACGCTCGAATCGGCCATCGCCAACGCTGAGAACAATCACGACCTCGATGTCGACGCGCTGGTCGTCTCCGAGGCCTATGTCGGCAAGAATTTGGTCCTGAAGCGCATGCGACCCCGCGCGCGGGGTCGCGCCGGCCGCATCGAGAAGCCGTTTTCGCAGATCACCGTTATCCTGCGCCAAGTCGAGGAGTCCGCTTAATGGGACAGAAAGTCAATCCGATCGGGTTCAGGCTCGGCGTCAACCGGACCTGGGATTCGCGCTGGTACGCCTCGCGCGGCGAGTATGCGCGCCTGCTCCACGAAGACCTGAAGATGCGCGAGCATATTCTTACCTCGCGCAAGCAGGCCGGCATCTCCAAGGTGGTCATCGAGCGCCCGCACAAGAAATGCCGGGTGACGGTGCATACCGCGCGGCCGGGCATCCTGATCGGCAAGAAGGGCGCCGATATCGAGAAGCTGCGGCGCGAGCTGGCGGGCTTCACCGATTCCGAGGTGCATCTCAACATCGTCGAGGTGCGCAAGCCCGAGACCGACGCCACGCTGGTGGCCGAGGGCATCGCGCAGCAGCTCGAGCGCCGGGTGGCATTCCGCCGGGCCATGAAGCGGGCGGTGCAGTCGGCGATGCGCATGGGTGCGCTCGGTATCCGCATCAATTGCGGCGGACGGCTCGGCGGCGCGGAGATCGCGCGCATGGAGTGGTATCGTGAGGGCCGGGTGCCGTTGCACACGCTGCGCGCCAATATCGATTATGGCACCGCATTGGGCCGCACCGCATACGGGATCATCGGCATCAAGGTGTGGATCTTCAAGGGCGAGATCATGGAGCACGATCCCATGGCCCAGGAAAACAAGGCGCTCGAGGCGCAGGAAGGCGGACGTTCTACCGGACGCCGCGAACCCGCTTCGGCGCAAGGCTAGAAGGCAAGGCTAGAACATCATGTTGCAACCGAAGCGTACGAAATTCCGCAAGGCTCATAAGGGGCGCATCAAAGGCGCCGCCTCGAGCGCGGTCACGCTCAATTTCGGCACGTTCGGGCTGAAGGCCCAGGAACCTGCCCGCATCACCGCGCGGCAGATCGAAGCCGCGCGCCGCGCCATGACCCGGCAGATGAAGCGCTCGGGCCGGGTGTGGATCAGGCTGTTCCCCGACATCCCGGTGTCGAAGAAGCCGACCGAGGTACGCATGGGCAAGGGCAAGGGCACGCCGGAATTGTGGGTGGTGCGGGTCAAGCCCGGACGGATCATGTTCGAGATCGACGGCGTCACCGAGCCGGTGGCGCGCGAGTCACTGCGGCTGGCGGCGGCCAAGCTTCCCATTAAGACGCGCGTGGTCGCACGCATCGAGGCCAAGTCATGAAGGCCCATCAAGTCCGCAGCCTGACGCCCGATCAACTCGGCGACGAGGTGCTCAAGCTGAAGAAGGAGCAATTTAATCTGCGCTTCCAGGCGGCCTCGGGCCAGCTTGAGAACACGGCGCGGGTGAGACAGATCCGGCGCGATATCGCGCGCATCAAGACGATCGTGCGGCAGGCGCCGCCGCCCGAAGGCGCGGCGAAGGCGAAGGCCCCGGCCGAGCCCAAGGCGAAGCCCAAGGTTGCCAAGACGAAGCCGAAAGCGACGACAAAGGCGGCTGCCAAGCCGAGAGTCACGAAGCCCAAGCCGAAGGCCGAGAAGGCCAAGGCGAAGAAGGCAAAAGGTTAGGACGAGACGATGCCAAAACGAGTTCTGCAAGGGGTCGTGGTGAGCGACAAGAACGACAAGACCGTGGTGGTACGCGTCGAGCGGCGCTTCACGCATCCGCTGCTGCAGAAGACCGTGCGGCGGAGCAAGAACTATCACGCCCATGACGAGAAGAACGAATTCAAGACGGGCGAGATGGTGTGGATCGAAGAGTGTGCGCCGGTTTCGAGGCAGAAACGGTGGACGGTGCTGCCGCGCGAGCAGGCAGCGAGTTAGCGGCGAGTTAGAGAGTTAAGGGCGCGAAGCCATGATTCAGATGCAAACCAATCTCGATGTCGCCGATAATTCCGGCGCCAGGCGCGTCCAGTGCATCAAGGTGCTCGGCGGGTCGAAGCGGAAATACGCCTCGATCGGCGACACCATCGTGGTCTCGGTCAAGGAGGCGATCCCGCGCGGCCGCGTGAAGAAGGGCCAGGTGATGAAGGCCGTGGTTGTGCGTACCGCCAAGGGCGTGCGCCGGCCTGACGGCTCGATCATCCGCTTCGACCGCAATGCGGCCGTCCTGGTCAATCCGCAAGGCGAGCCGATCGGCACCCGTATTTTCGGACCCGTGACGCGCGAGCTCAGAGCCAAGAAGCACATGAAGATCGTGTCGCTTGCGCCGGAGGTTCTGTAGATGCCGAAGCTCAAGATCAAGAAGGGTGATCACGTTGTGGTCATCACCGGCAAGGACAAAGGCAAGAAGGGCGAGGTGCTCAAGGTGATGCCGGCGGAGAATCGCGCCGTCGTCAAGGGCGTGGCCATGGTCAGGCGGCATCAGCGCCAAACTGCGGCGCAGGAGGGCGGCATCATCTCGAAAGAGGCGCCGATCCACATCTCCAATCTCGCGATCGAGGACCCCAAGGACGGGTCGCCGACCCGGGTCGGATACAAATTTCTGAAGGACGGGCGCAAGGTCCGCTTTGCCAGGCGCTCAGGAGAGGTCATCGATGGCTGATAAGCCCTATACGCCCCGGCTCAAGCAGCACTACAACGACGTGCTCAAGGAGGCGCTGGTCAAAGAGTTCGGCTACGCCAACACCATGCAGGTGCCCCGCCTCGACAAGGTGGTGCTGAACATGGGTGTCGGCGAGGGCGTCAACGATGCCAAGAAGGTGACGGCCGCCGCCGCCGATCTCAGCCTGATCGCCGGCCAGAAGCCGGTCATCACCAAGGCGCGGAAGTCGGTGGCGACGTTCAAGCTGCGCGAGGGCATGCCGATCGGCGCCAAGGTCACGTTGCGCAAGAACCGCATGTACGAGTTCATCGACCGGCTGGTGAATATCGCCCTGCCGCGGGTGCGCGACTTTCGTGGGCTGAACCCGAAGAGTTTCGATGGCCGGGGCAACTATACGCTCGGCCTCAAGGAGCACATCATCTTTCCCGAGATCGATTACGACAAGGTGGACGATGTGCTCGGCATGGACATCATTGTCTGCACGACGGCGCGTACCGACGACGAGGCGCGCGCGTTGCTGCTGGGTTTGAATTTTCCGTTCCGCAGCTAAGCGTAGCTGCGACAGGAGGACGTGAATGGCAAAGACGAGCATGATTGAGCGGAACAAGAAGCGCCGCCGCTTGGCCAAGAAGTTCAATGTTCGGCGGACCCGGCTCAAGACCATTGCCGCCGACCAGTCGCTGCCGGCCGAGGAGCGCTTTGCCGCCAGGCTCAAGCTGGCCGAGCTGCCGCGCAACTCTTCACCGACGCGCATCCGCAATCGTTGCGAACTCTCGGGACGCCCCCGCGGCTTCTACCGCAAACTCCGTATGTCGCGCATCGCGTTGCGCGATCTCGGAAGCCAGGGGCTAATTCCCGGCATGATCAAGTCGAGCTGGTAAGGACGGTCGATGAGCATTAACGATCCACTAGGCGATATGTTGGCCCGCATCCGCAACGCGCAGATGCGCCACAAGGCCAAAGTGACGACGCCTGCCTCGAAGCTCAGAGAGCACGTGCTCGATGTGCTGGCCGAGGAGGGCTATATCCGCGGCTATGCGCGCGTCGACTATACCGGAGGGAAATCGGAGTTCGAGATCGAGCTCAAATATTTCGACGGCGAGCCGGTGATCAAGGACATCAAGCGGGTGTCGACGCCGGGCCGGCGCGTGTATTCCTCGGTCAAGGATATCCCCACGGTGGCCAACGGTCTTGGCGTGGCCATACTCTCGACGCCGAAAGGCGTCATGTCGGATTCCCGCGCGCGGACTGAGAATGTCGGCGGCGAGATTCTGTGTAGCATATTCTAACGGAGCCCCTTTCGGACGAAGGTTGATCCATGTCGCGCATTGGCAAAAAACCCGTGGCTATCCCGGGCGGCGTAACCGCCGCGGTGAATGGCCAAGAGGTCAAGGTGAAGGGCCCTAAGGGCGAGCTCAAGCATGTGCTCGTCGACGATATTATTGCGAAGCTAGACAACGGCGGCATCGACATCGCCATGCGCGGGGACACCAAGGTGGCGCGCGCCATGTGGGGCATGTCACGGACGCTGGTGGCCAATCTGGTGGCCGGGGTCACCGAAGGCTTCACCAAGAAGCTCGAGATCACCGGCGTCGGTTACCGCGCCGCGGTGCAGGGCCAGAATGTCCAGCTCCAGCTTGGCTATAGCCACGACATCGCCTATCCCATCCCGGACGGCATTCAGGTGGTGTGCCCGAAGCCGACGGAGATCGTGGTGACGGGCATCGACAAGCAGAAGGTTGGTCAGGTCGCCGCCGAACTCAGGCGGTTCCGGCCGCCGGAGCCCTATAAGGGCAAAGGCATCAGATATGCGGGCGAGTTCATCTTCCGCAAAGAAGGCAAGAAGAAGTAGCAGGATACCGACGATGGGCGCTTTGAATGGCAGTTTTATGCGGCGGTCGCGCCGAGTGCGCCACACGCTGAAGCGGACGGCGAACGGGCGCGCGCGCCTGTCGGTGTTCCGCTCTTCGCGGCATATCTATGCCCAGGTCATCGACGACCAGGCGGGCAAGACCGTGGCGGCCGCCTCGACGCTCGACACCGATCTCAAGGGCGCCTTGCCCAAGGGCAGCGACACGGCGGCGGCGCAAGCGGTTGGCAAGCTGCTGGCCGAGCGGGCGTTGAAGGCCGGGGTCAAAGAGGTCGTGTTCGACCGCGGCGGTTATCTCTATCATGGGCGCGTCAAGGCGCTCGCTGAGGCGGCCCGCGAAGCGGGCTTGAGCTTCTAGGAATTCGGAAAGGAACGACAGTGGCACGAGGCCCGCAAGGAAGAGACCGCGACGACCGCGATCGCGACAGCGAGTTCATCGACAAGCTGGTGCACATCAATCGCGTCGCCAAGGTGGTCAAAGGCGGCCGGCGCTTCGGCTTTGCCGCGCTGGTCATCGTCGGCGACCAGAAGGGCCGGGCCGGTTTCGGCCATGGCAAGGCGCGCGAGGTGCCCGAGGCCATTCGCAAGGCGACGGAAGCCGCCAAGCGCAATCTGATCAAGGTCCCGTTGCGCGAGGGCCGCACGCTGCATCACGACGTGACCGGGCATCATGGCGCCGGCAAGGTCGTGCTGCGCGCCGCACCGCCCGGCACCGGCATCATCGCCGGCGGTCCGATGCGCGCGGTGTTCGAGACCCTCGGCATTCAGGACGTGGTCGCCAAGTCGCTGGGAAGTTCGAATCCTTACAACATGGTGCGCGCGACGTTTGATGCGCTGCGCCACGAGGACAGCCCGCGCGGGGTCGCGGCGCGCCGCGGCAAGAAAGTCAGCGAGATCGTTTCGCGCCGGAGAGACGGCGCCGGCGACGGCGCGGCTCAGCCCGAGGCGTGAGCCTGAGCGCTAGACACAAAGGTTTTGCCACATGGCCGACACATCGAAACGGAAGACTATCGTCGTGGAGCAGATCGGGAGCCCCATCCGGCGTCCGGCGGTGCAGCGCGCCACGCTGATCGGGCTCGGCCTCAACAAGATGCATAAGCGGCGGACGCTGGTGGACAGCCCGCAGGTGCGAGGCATGGTGGCCAAGATTGCCCATCTGGTGCGCATCGTCGACGACGAGCCCAGCCCTAAGAAAAAGGCCTAAGGACAGAGATCATGCGACTGAATGAGTTGAGCGACCGCTCGGGCGCCACCAAGCCCAGGAAACGGCTCGGGCGCGGCGTGGGCTCCGGCTTGGGCAAGACCTCTGGCCGAGGCGTCAAGGGCCAGAAGGCGCGCTCCGGCGTGGCCATCAAGGGCTTCGAAGGCGGCCAGATGCCGCTCCATCGGCGCCTGCCGAAGCGCGGCTTCAAAAATATCTTCGCCAAGAAATATAACGAGCTCAATCTCGGCCGCATTCAAGAGGCGGTCGATGCCGGGCGTCTCGACGGCAAGAAGCCGATCACGGCCGACGCCTTGCGCGAAGCGGGCCTGATCCGGCGCGCCAAGGACGGCGTGCGCCTGCTCGGCCACGGCGAACTCAAGGCGAAGCTCAGTTTCGAGGTGGCCGGCGCGTCGCAGAGTGCGATCAAGGCGGTCGAGGCCCAAGGCGGCACGGTCACGGTCAAATCCATCACCGGCCGGGAGGCGCCCCCCGCCGACAAGATCAAGGCCGATAAGCGAGCCGCTAAACGCGCCGCCCTGGCGGCTGCTCCCAAGGGCGGCAAGAAGAAGGCCGCTCAGGCACAGGACGCGGACGAGGGGGCACCTGCCGAGGCCAAGGCCGACGCCGGCGCCGCCAAGGCGACGGGAGAGCCGAAGTCGGGAGAGGGCGAGGCCAAGAAGAAGCCCGCTAAGAAAGACAAGTCGGAGTGAATTGAGGCGGCCCAGCGCCGCCTCGTCACGATCCTCGCTAAGAGAAGAGAGCGCCTCGATGGTCTCCGCCGCAGAACAGCTCGTCTCCAATCTGAACTTCGCCGCCTTCGCCAAGGCCGACGAGCTCAAGAAGCGCATCTGGTTCACGCTCGGCGCGCTGCTGATCTATCGGCTCGGCACCTATATCCCGATCCCGGGCATCAACCCGCAGGCGCTGGCCGACGTATTCCGGCAGAACCAGTCCGGCATCCTCGGCATGTTCAACATGTTCTCGGGCGGCGCGGTCGGACGCATGGCCATCTTCGCGCTCAACATCATGCCGTATATCTCGGCGTCGATCATCATCCAGCTGCTTACCACCGTCTCGCCGACGCTCGAGCAGCTGAAGAAAGAGGGTGAGCAGGGCCGCCGGCAGATCAACCAATATACCCGCTACGGCACGGTGCTGCTGGCCTCGCTGCAAGGCTATGGCATTGCCATCGGGCTCGAGGGCGCCGGCAATGTGGTGCTCGATCCAGGCTGGTTCTTCCGTATCACCACCGTGATCACGCTGGTTGGCGGCACGGTGTTCCTGATGTGGCTCGGCGAGCAGATCACCGCGCGGGGCGTCGGCAACGGCATTTCGCTGATCATCTTCGCCGGCATCGTGGCGCAATTGCCGCATGCCCTGGTGGGCACGCTCGAACTCGGCCGGCAGGGCGCGCTATCGACCACGCTCATCATCGCGCTGCTGGTGATGGCGGTGGTGGTGATAGCCGTCATCGTGTTCATGGAGCGGGCGCAGCGACGGCTTCTCGTGCAATATCCCAAGCGGCAGGTCGGCAACCGCATGTTCCAGGGCGATGCTTCGCATCTGCCGCTCAAGCTGAACAGCGCCGGCGTGATCCCGCCAATCTTCGCCTCCTCGCTGCTGCTGCTGCCGATCACGGTGGCGAATTTCTCGGCGGGCCAGGGACCTGACTGGCTCAACAGCCTCACCGCCATGCTCGGGCGGGGCCAGCCGCTGCACATTATTATCTACGTGTCGCTGATCATCTTCTTCGCCTTCTTCTATACCGCGGTGGTGTTCAATCCGAAGGACACGGCCGACAATCTGAAGAAGTATGGCGGCTTCCTGCCCGGCATCAGGCCCGGCGAGCGCACGGCCGAATATATCGATTATGTGCTCACCAGAATCACCGTGGTGGGCGCGATCTACCTGGCCGCCGTCTGCGTGCTGCCCGAGATCCTGATCTCCTATGCCGGCGTGCCGTTCTATTTCGGCGGCACGTCGCTGCTGATCGTGGTGAGCGTCACCATGGACACCGTCGCGCAGATCCAGAGCCATCTGCTCGCTCATCAATATGAGGGCCTGATCAAGAGGTCGCGGCTTAAGGGAGCAAGGCGGAGATGAACCTGGTTCTGCTCGGCCCTCCCGGCGCGGGCAAGGGAACTCAGGCAAAACTGCTGGAAGACGCGCGGTCGCTGGTCAAACTCTCGACTGGCGACATGTTGCGCGCCGCGGTCGCCGCCGGCACCGAGCTGGGCCGCAAGGCGGGCGATCTGATGGAGCAAGGCCAGCTGGTGCCCGACGATCTGGTGGTTAAGCTGATCGCCGCGAATATCGACCAGGACGGCGGCAAGGGCTTCATCCTCGACGGCTTTCCCCGCACCATCGCCCAGGCCGAGGCGCTCGACCGTCTGCTCAAGAAGCGCGGCAAGAAACTCGACCATGTGATCGTGATGGCGGTCGACGACGAGGCCCTGATCGAGCGCATCGGCGGGCGGTTTGCTTGCGCCACGTGCGGCGAGGGCTACCATGATGTGTATAAGATGCCCAAGGTCGCAGGCGTGTGCGATCGCTGCGGGGGCACCGAGTTCGTGCGGCGGCGCGACGATAATGAGGAGGTGGTGCGGTCCCGACTCAAGGCCTACCACGCCCTGACCGAGCCCCTGATCGACTATTACACCGGGCAGGGAAAGGTCAGAAAGGTCGACGGCATGGCCGATATTGGCACCGTCGAGCGGGAGATCGCCGCAGCGCTTGACGGGGAGGGCGAATAAAGGCGAAGAAACGGGCAAAGCGCCCGGTTGACCTTGTCAAGCGGAATCGCTACATAGGCTCGGCTACATGGAACGATGGACTGACCGGTCCCGGGGGTAGAGCCTGTCCGCGGTCGGTCTCGTTGTGTTCATACTGGGTAATTCCAACTTTAATTTCAGCACGTTAGCCGTGCGCGCGAGGAGACGACCACGTGGCCCGAATTGCAGGCGTGAACATCCCGACCAATAAGCGGGTCGAGGTGGCTCTGACTTATATCCATGGCATCGGCGACACTTTCGCCCGACAGATTTGCGCCAAAGTGGCGATCCCGTCCGAGCGCCGGGTCAGCCAGCTGACCGAGTCGGAGGTCATTCAGATCCGCGAGGTGATCGACCACGACTATGTCGTCGAGGGCGACCTGCGGCGCGAAATCGCCATGAACATCAAGCGGCTGATGGACCTCGGATGCTACCGGGGCTTGCGTCATCGCCGCGGATTGCCGGTGCGCGGTCAACGGACCCATACCAATGCGCGCACCCGGAAAGGCCCGGCCAAGCCGATTGCCGGCAAGAAGAAGTAGGTACTCGAAGCGCGGCCGAGCCTTAGCTCGCAGCCGGCATCAACTCGTAAATGCGGGATTAGAGCATGGCCAAGGACAAGGCGCGGGTTCGTCGCCGCGAGAAGAAGAACATCACGTCGGGCGTCGCCCATGTGCAGGCGAGCTTCAACAACACGATGATCACCATCACCGACGCGCAGGGCAACACCATCTCGTGGTCGTCGGCTGGCGCCATGGGCTTCAAAGGATCGCGCAAGTCCACGCCTTACGCCGCTCAGGTGGCGGCCGAGGATGCCGGCAAGAAGGCGATGGAGCACGGCATGAAGAATCTGGAGATCGAGGTCAGGGGACCTGGCTCGGGGCGCGAATCGGCGCTTCGCGCACTTCAGGCCGCAGGCTTCAACATCATTTCAATTCGCGACGTAACGCCGATTCCACATAACGGCTGCCGGCCCCGCAAACGCCGGCGCGTCTAAAGAAAGGCAAGGCTGTTCGCACATGTTGCACGAGGATACTCGGAAGCTGGGGCAGGCGGCCCCGCTCATGGACCAAGAAAGGGCTCACCAGGTGCTGCAGAAGAACTGGCAAGATCTCATCAAGCCCACCAAGCTCAATGTTGTTCCCGGTGCGCGCGATCCGCAGCGTTTCGCCACGGTCGTCGCCGAACCGCTTGAGCGCGGCTTTGGGCTCACGCTCGGCAATGCGCTTCGCCGCGTCCTGTTGTCGTCGCTGCAAGGCGCCGCCATCACCTCGGTGCATATCGATGGCGTGCTGCACGAGTTCTCTTCAATCCCAGGCGTGCGCGAGGATGTCACTGACATCGTTCTCAACATCAAGGAGATCGCGCTCCGGCAACACGCCGACGGCATCAAGCGCATGGTGCTCAAGAAGGAAGGCCCGGGCGTGGCCCGCGCCGGCGACATCGAGGGTGGCGCCGACATCGAGATTCTCAATCCCGACCATGTCATCTGCACGCTCGACCAGGGTGCTGCGATCCGCATGGAGTTCACCACCTCGACCGGCAAGGGTTATGTGACGGCCGAGCGCAACCGCCCGGACGACGCGCCGATCGGCTATATCCCGGTCGACT
Organism: Hyphomicrobiales bacterium; assembly: GCA_038209695.1. Lineage (GTDB taxonomy): Bacteria > Pseudomonadota > Alphaproteobacteria > Rhizobiales > Methyloligellaceae > Methyloceanibacter. The sequence goes on along the minus strand of JBBQXL010000025.1, from coordinate 9,441 downwards.
CGCTCTACAGCCCGGTGCGCAAGGTGTCCTATCGCGTGGAGAACACCCGCGAAGGCCAGATCCTCGACTACGACAAGCTGACCATGGAGATCGAGACCGACGGGTCGGTCCGCCCCGAGGACACGGTGGCGCTGGCCGCGCGCATCGTGCAGGACCAGCTGTCGGTGTTCGTCAATTTCGAGGAGCCGAAGAAAGAGACCGCGTTCGAGCGGCAGCCCGAGCTGGTGTTCAACGCCGCGCTGCTCAAGAAGGTCGACGAGCTCGAGCTGTCGGTCCGCTCGGCCAACTGTCTCAAGAACGACAACATCGTCTATATCGGCGACCTCATCCAGAAGACCGAGGCCGAGATGCTCCGGACGCCGAATTTCGGCCGGAAGTCGCTGAACGAGATCAAGGAAGTGCTCGCCTCGATGGGTCTCCATCTCGGCATGGAAGTGCCCGACTGGCCGCCGGAAAATATCGAGGAGCTGGCCAAGCGCTTCGAGGATCACTACTGATCGGACGCGTCGAAGCCGGAAGCCACTAGAAGATCGTATCGAGGGACGTCTGCCATGCGCCATCGCAATGCATTCCGTAAGCTCAACCGCACCGCCACCCATCGGAGCGCGTTGTTCGCCAGCTTGGCCACGGCGCTGATCAAGCACGAGCAGATCGTCACCACGCTGCCCAAGGCCAAAGAGCTCCGGCGCGTCGCCGACCGGCTGATCACGCTGGCCAAGAAGGGCGATCTCCATGCGCGCCGTCTAGCCTTCTCGCGTATCAGGGACGAGGCCGTGGTGGCGAAGTTGTTCAACACGCTCGGCGCCCGCTATCAGGGGCGCCCCGGCGGTTATACTCGCGTGATGAAGGCCGGCTTCCGCTATGGCGACGCCGCGCCAATGGCGGTGATTGAGCTGGTGGATCGCGATCCCGAGGCCAAGGGCCTCGATTCCGGTCCGGTCCAGGAACGCGCCGGCGAAAGCGATCAGGCCGCCGCCTAGCAGAAGCCCGGTCATTGCCGGGCGGTTGAAGATATGAAAACGGCGCGTCACTCAGAGAGTGGCGCGCCCTTTTGCTTCGATACGGAGCTAGACGCTAGTCCTTGTCGCCTTCGTCATCATCGTCAGCCTCGGGGGTTTCGTCGGGATGTTTCTTATCCCAGGCGGCGATCGCGTTCTTCTTAATGCCTTTGACGCCGTCGCCGAGGATGCCGGCGATGATCTTCTTGGCATCGTCCTCGCTGGTGCCGTCCGCCGGATCGAAGTCGGACTGCCAGTAGATGACCGAGCGGTCGGGCTCGTCGTCCACCTCCAACCACAGCTTGGATGAGTAATTTTTGACGGGGAGCGGGCCCTCGAGGATTTCGTAGGTGTAGGCGAGATCCTCGGTGCCGGTCAGCTTCTCCTTGATCTTGGCGCCATCCTTGAGCGTGAGCGTGCGGACGGTCGCGTCGCCCTCCTTGGTCTCCACGCACTCGGCAACGGCGGGGTGCCAATCCTTGATGGCGCAGAATTCGCCGGCGATTGCCCAAATTTCGGGGGGAAGGCCGGGCGCCTCAGTTCTCTTCTTGACGGTGACGGCATAGGCCGAGCCACTGCCGATCACCACGGCAAGACCCGTGGCCAAGGCTAGTTTCATCATACGCATGCGTTTCTCTCCACTATGGTTCGTTGGCTATGGTTGTTGACTTTCGCAGGACACGCGCGCGCGCATCTTATTGGAAAGATAAGGGTGAGCAAGCCCGAGGGGGTTGAATCGGTCGCAATTGGGGCCAGTTTCATTCTCGGGTCGGGTTGGCTATAGGAGAAGGGCGAAGCCCTTCGTAGAACCCAAAAAACCAGAGCGAGCAATGCGAGTCTTGGCAAAACCTCCGGGTAGATATGGCATCGCGGCCATGCTGGTCGGTCTGGCTCTGGTCTTGTCGGTCACGCCGGCCGCGGCGCAGCGTACGGTGCCCGAGAGCGCGGCCGCGGCCAAACTGTCCTACGCCCCGGTGGTGAAGAAGGCGGCGCCGGCGGTGGTTAACGTCTATGTGCGCCACCGGGTCGAGCAGATGGTGTCGCCGTTCTTCGACGACCCGTTCTTCGGCCGGATGTTCGGCGAGCGCTTCGGCATCCCGCGCGAGCGCATACAGAACTCGCTCGGCTCGGGCGTGCTGGTCGGCACCGACGGGGTGGTGGTTACCAACAACCATGTCATCCAGGGCAGCGGCGAGGCCGAGATTACCGTGGCGCTGGCCGATGGACGGGAATTCCCGGCCAAGGTCATTCTCAAGGACGAGCATTCCGACCTGGCGGTGCTTCGGCTCGATGCGGGAGCCGTCGAGTTTCCATCGATCGTGTTCAGCGATTCCGACAGTCTGGAGGTCGGCGATCTGGTGCTGGCCATCGGCGATCCGTTCGGGGTCGGCCAAACGGTAACCAGCGGCATCGTCTCGGCGCTGGCCCGTACGCAGGTCGGCATCTCCGACTATCAGTTCTTCATTCAGACCGACGCCGCCATCAATCCCGGCAATTCGGGCGGCGCCCTGGTCGACATGGACGGCAGGCTGGTCGGCATCAACACCGCGATCTTCTCCAAGAGCGGCGGCTCGCACGGCATCGGCTTCGCGATTCCGTCCAATCTGGTCCGGCTGGTGGTGCAATCGGCGCTCAAGGGCGGCAAGGTGCAGCGGCCGTGGCTGGGCGCTTCGCTCCAGACCCTCACGCCCGATATCGCCGACACGCTCGGCCTCGCGGCGCCGTCCGGCGCGCTGGTGGCCAAGGTTCACGCCAAGGGCCCGGCGGCCAAAGCGGGCTTGCGCGCCGGCGACGTGGTGGTGAGCGTGGACGACAAGGCGGTGCAGGACCCGCAAGGCTTCCAATACCGGTTCCTGACCAAGGGCGTCGGCGGTTCGGCGGTGCTCGGCGTGGTACGCAAGGGGCAACCGATCAAGGCCACCATCACCCTGATCGCGCCGATCGAGGACCCCCCGCGCGATGCGCGCGATCTCACCGGCCGCAATCCGCTCGCCGGCTGCAAGGTGGCCAATTTGTCTCCGGCCGTAGCCCAGGAGGTCGGCATGGAGGACGACACGCGTGAAGGCGTGGTGGTGCTCGATGTCGCCGAGCGGTCTGTAGCCGCGCGATTCGGCGTTAGGCGCGGCGATATCGTCGTGGGCATCAACGATGCGAAGATCGCCTCGGTCGACCAGCTGGCCGGCATTCTCGCGGTGCCCACCGGTACCTGGCGGCTTTCGGTCGAGCGCGGCGGGAAGATTTTCAGTGTGGCCATTCAGGGCTGACCATGAAAAAGGTTGCCGTCACGCTGTTCGAGGCTGCCGGGCTCGCCGCTAGCGCGCCCCGCCCGCTGGCGGACCGGTTGCGGCCGGCCTCGCTGGCCGAGGTGATCGGCCAGGACCATCTCTTGGGCGAGCAGGGCATGTTGTCCCGCCTGGTAAAGGCCGGGCGGCTGTCGTCGGTGATCTTCTGGGGTCCGCCGGGCACCGGCAAGACCACCGTGGCGCGGCTGCTGGCCGAAGTCACCGAGCTCCATTTCGAGCAGCTGTCCGCCATCCATTCCGGCGTGTCCGATCTGCGCAAGGTATTCGACGCCGCCAAGGCGCGGCGCGAGGAGGGCCGCGGCACGTTGCTGTTCGTCGACGAGATCCACCGCTTTAACCGCTCGCAGCAGGACGCGTTCCTGCCGCACATGGAAGACGGCACCATCATCCTGGTGGGCGCCACCACCGAGAATCCGTCGTTCGAGCTCAATTCGGCGCTGCTGTCGCGGTCGAGCGTGCTGACTTTCAAGCGGCTCGACGACGCGGCGATCGAGGCGTTGCTCGCCCGCGCCGAAGCGCATGAGGGGAGCAAGCTGCCGTTGACCCCGGACGCGCGCGCGGCGCTCATCACCATGGCCGACGGCGACGGCAGGGGCGCGATCAATCTGGCCGAGGACGTGTTTTTGGCACAGGCGCCGGGTGGCCAGGCGCCGCTGGACCGCGAGGGGCTGGTGAGCCTCGTGCAGCGCCGCGCGCCGATCTACGACAAGAGCCAGGACGGCCATTACAATCTGATCAGCGCGCTGCATAAATCGGTGCGCGGCTCCGATCCAGACGCCGCGCTGTATTGGCTGGCGCGCATGCTGGCCGGCGGCGAGGACCCGCTTTATCTGGCGCGGCGGTTGGTGCGCATGGCGGTCGAGGATATCGGGCTCGCCGACCCGAACGCGCTGGTCCAGGCCATCGCCGCCAAGGACACTTACGATTTCCTCGGGAGCCCGGAAGGCGAATTGGCGCTCGCCCAGGCCACGATCTATCTCGCCACCGCGCCGAAATCGAATGCCGGTTATGTCGCCTTCGGCCAGGCCAAGCGGGCGGCGGAGGAGAGCGGCTCGCTGCTGCCGCCGAAACACATTCTGAATGCGCCGACCAAGCTGATGAAGCAGGAAGGCTATGGCAGCGCCTATGCCTACGACCACAACGAGGACGAGGCGTTCTCCGGCCAGAACTACTTTCCAGAGGAGATGGAACGGCAATTGTTCTATGCGCCGACCTCTTACGGCTATGAGGCCGAAGTGAAGGCGCGGCTCAAGCGCTGGGCCGAGCTGCGTAAATCACGCACCGGGAACTAGTCCGGGTCGCACGGGCCGCCTTCGCCGTAGCGGATCACCTTGACCTTCTCGGTGGTGACCAGCGCGCTGCCCATCATCGGCTCGATGGCGGCGACGAATTTGCCGATCTTGTCTTCACGATCGACGATCTCGATGACCAGCGGCAGGTCCTGCGACAGGCGCAGGATCTTGGTGGTGTGCAGCATGCTCGAATGGCCGAAGCCCATCGGTCCGCGCAGCACGGTGGCGCCGGCCAGGCCCATCTCGCGGGCTTTGAGCACGATTGCCTCGTAGAGCGGCTGGTGGCCGGCTTTGTCATCCTCGCCGATGAAGATGCGCAGCAGCACGGCGTCACGGGAAAGCGGCATGGTCAGATCCACTTCATGGCGTTGATGGAGACCGCGAGCAGGTGCCCGAGCCAGACGGCGATCAGGCATAGCACGACGGAGCCGACGATATTGCCGCCGGCCTGAAGCCATTCGCCGTCACCGGCGAGGTTGAGCGTTTGCAGGCTGAACGAGGAGAAGGTGGTGAAGCCGCCGAGGATCCCCAGCATGACGAATTGGCGCATGGTCGAGCCGGCGAAGATGCGCCCGTCAGGTCCGGTCAGCGCGGCGAAGAAACCGATCAAGAAGGAGCCGGTGACATTGACGAATAGCGTGCCCCAGGGGAAGGTCTCGCCGAACAATCGCGCGGCGAGGCCGGAGCACCAATAGCGTGCGACCCCACCAAGCGCGCTGCCGAGCGCGATCCAGCAATAGAGCAGGGCGGTATTGCCCATCGTCAAAAGTGCCATCAGCCCCGCGCTCCCTGTCTGTCCATGCCGTTCTCCTCGTCGTCCGCAATAAGACTGGGGGCGGGAGGTCGCGCGAGGCAACAAAAAACCCGCCTTGCGGCGGGGGGCGGACTTAAAGCTCCCACCGCATAGGTTCCATGCGGTAGGAGTCATTAGCGCTGCGGCGGTTCAGGGGGACTCCATCCCCTTTCGCAATGGTGCCGGCACTCTAGCCCGGAATTGTCACCGATCAAGGCTTAACGGCGGCCGTTATTGCCCCCCATGGTAAACTCGATCCTTCCACCCGAATCGAATGGACAGGCATGACAGGCGTTGAAACCAAGCTGGTCGGTGCGGGCGAGGACGGCATGCGGCTCGATCGTTGGTTCAAGACCCATTATGCCGGTCTGCCGCATAGCCGGCTCGAGAAGCTGTTGCGCACCGGGCAGGTCAGGGTCGATGGCGGGCGTGCCAAAGCGAGCATGCGGCTGGCCGAAGGTCAGACCATTCGGGTGCCGCCGATGCCCGACGTGACGCCGCCGCCTGGACCGAAACACGCATTGTCGAAGTCCGACCGCGACTTTCTCGCCGACATCACCCTGTACGAGGACCACGATCTGCTGGTGCTCAACAAGCCGTCGGGCATCGCGGTGCAGGGCGGCACCAAGATGCCGCATCATATCGACCGGCTGCTCGAAGGCATGGGCGACGGGCCGGAGACACGGCCGCGGCTGGTGCATCGGCTCGACCGCGATACCTCAGGCGTGCTGGTGATCGCCAAGCGCCGGTCGGTCGCCGCCAAGCTCGGCAAGGCGTTCCAGACGCGCTCGGTGCGCAAGATCTATTGGGCGCTGGTGCATGGCGTGCCGAAGCCGACCCAGGGCAAGATCGAGGCGGCGCTGGTCAAGGCGTCGGGGCCGCAGGGCGACCGCGTGCGCAAGGCGCGACCCGGCGAGCAGGATCGGGCGCAATCGGCGGTGACCCATTACGCGGTGGTGGACCGGGCCGGGCAGGGGGTCGCCTTCGTCTCGCTCAAGCCGGTCACCGGGCGGCAGCACCAGCTCCGCGCCCATATGGCCATTCTCGGGTACCCGATCCTCGGGGACGAGAAATATCCGAGCACCGCCGAGCTGCCGGAGGGCATCGAGAACAGGCTTCATTTGCATGCGCGGCGTATTAGCTTCCCCCATCCGTCCGGGGAGGGGGTGGTCGACGTGACCGCGCCGCTGCCCCCCCACATGCGACAAAGCTTCGCCATCTTCGGTTTCGACGAGGGCGATCACGCCGAAAAGGGCGCGAGCGCGTTATGATGGGGGGCCCACATAACGAAGGAACAATAATATGGCTTCGAAAATTGGCTGGTTCGTCCATTTCGCCCAGCTTGCCTCCCGTCTGACCGGGCGGCCGTTCGCCTTCATCGCTGCCGTCGCTATCATCATCCTGTGGGCGGTCACCGGACCCCTGTTCGGCTATAGCGATACTTGGCAGCTGGTCATCAATACCAGCACCACCATCATCACCTTCCTGATGGTATTCGTGATCCAAAACACCCAGAACCGCGACACCGCCGCCATGCATATCAAGATCGACGAGCTGATCCGCGTCACCGGCAAAGCGCGCAACATCCTGCTCGATCTCGAGGAGCTCGACGACAAGACCCTGGAGACGCTGCGGCTCGATTATGAGGGGCTGGCGATGAAGGCAAAATCGCGGGCCAAGGTGCCGGAGACCATCAAGGCGGTGCCGAAAAGATCGGCACGGTCGGGCGCAAAGGCGAAGTCCTAGCGTGGGCGAGAAGGACGCAAGCCCGCCCCGAGGGCAAGGCAAAGTCAAACCGAGTCTGCCCAAACGCTTCTATCAGGACGTTGCCGTCACCGACGACGGCGCGTTGCTGCTCGGCGGGAAGCCGGTACGGACGCCGGCCAAGGCCCAACTCGTGCTGCCGACGCGCGCCCTGGCCGAGGCGGTGGCCGAGGAGTGGCGGGCGCAAGGAGAGCGCATCGACCCCGCCACCATGCCGCTCACCAGGCTCGCCAACAGCGCCATCGACGGCGTGGTGGGCCGCGAGCAGGCGGTGATCGACGACATCGCCGCCCATGCCGGCTCGGACCTGCTGTGCTACCGGGCGCAGGCGCCGGACGGCCTGGCCGCGGCGCAACGCCAGCACTGGGACCCGGTGCTGGCCTGGGCCAAGGAGGCGCTGGGCGCGAAGCTGGCTGCGGGGGAGGGCGCCGTTCACGTGCCCCAGCCGCAAGCCTCGCTCGACGCGGTCAAGGCGGCGCTGACGGGCCGCGACGGCTTCAGCCTGGCCGCGCTGCATGTCCTGACCGGGCTCACCGGATCGGCCCTGCTTGGGCTCGCCGTGGCGCTGGGGCGGCTGACGCCGCAGCAGGCCTGGGACGCCGCCCATGTCGATGAGGATTGGCAGATCGGCCAATGGGGCGAGGACCACGAGGCGGCGCAGCGCCGCCAGAACCGTCGGCGCGACTTCGACGCGGCAGCCAAGCTGCTTGACCTGCTGAAAGCCTGATTGCGGCCCCGCGCTCCCTCCTCTCCCCACCGGGGAGAGGGAGTCCGCCGCCATTTGCGCCCCTTCCGCCCCATGCTATGCACCGTGACCGGGCTGTCACATGGGGAGCGGCTATGAAGGAAGTCCTGGAAGAGCTTGAAATCCGGCGCGAGCGGGCGCGGGCAGGCGGAGGCACGGCCCGCAGCGAGGCCCAGCACAAGCGCGGCAAGCTCACTGCGCGCGAGCGCCTCGACCTCCTGCTCGACGAAGGCTCGTTCGAGGAGTTCGACATGTTCGTCGAGCACCGCTGCATCGATTTCGGCATGGAAAAGACCAAGGTGCCCGGCGACGGCGTGGTGACCGGCTGGGGCACCATCAACGGCCGCGTCACCTATGTGTTCGCCAAGGACTTCACCGTGTTCGGCGGCTCGCTGTCCGAGGCCCACGCCAACAAGATGATCAAGATCCAGGACATGGCGCTGCAGAACCGCGCGCCGATCATCGGGCTGTTCGACGCCGGCGGCGCCCGCATCCAGGAAGGCGTGGCGGCGCTCGGCGGCTATGGCGAAGTCTTCTTGCGCAACGTGCTGGCCTCGGGCGTCATTCCGCAGATCAGCGTGATCATGGGGCCGTGCGCCGGCGGCGACGTCTATTCGCCGGCCATGACCGATTTCATCTTCATGGTGAAAGACACCTCCTACATGTTCGTTACCGGCCCCGACGTGGTGAAGACCGTGACCAAGGAGGAAGTGACCGCGGAACAGCTTGGCGGCGCGGTAGTGCACACCACCAAATCGTCGATCGCCGACGGCGCTTACGACAACGACGTCGAGACCTTGCTGCAGATGCGCCGGCTAATGGACTTTTTGCCGTCGAGCAATCTGTCGGGCGTGCCGGAGCTGCCGACCCGCGACCCGTGGGACCGCGAGGAGCCGTCGCTCGACACGCTGATCCCCAACAATCCGAACAAGCCCTACGACATCAAGGAGCTGATCCACAAGGTGGTGGACGAGGGCGATTTCTTCGAGATCCAGGAGACGTTCGCCCGCAACATCGTCACCGGCTTCGCCCGCATCGAAGGCCGCACCGTCGGCATCGTCGCCAACCAGCCGATGTTCCTGGCCGGCGTGCTCGACTCTGACGCCTCGCGCAAAGCGGCACGCTTCGTGCGGTTCTGCGATTGCTTCAACATTCCGCTGGTCACCTTTGTCGACGTCCCCGGCTTCCTGCCCGGCACCGACCAGGAATATGGCGGGCTGATCAAGCACGGCGCCAAGCTGCTGTTCGCCTTCACCGAGGCGACGGTGCCGAAGGTCACGGTCATCACCCGCAAGGCCTATGGCGGCGCCTACGACGTTATGTCGTCGAAGCATATCAGGGGCGACGTGAATTATGCCTGGCCGTCAGCCGAGATCGCGGTGATGGGGGCCAAGGGCGCGGTCGAGATCCTCTATCGCGCCGAACTCGGCGACCCCGCCAAGATCAAGAAGCGCATCGACGAATACCAGGCGCGCTTCGCCAATCCGTTCGTGGCGGCGGAGCGGGGCTATATCGACGAGGTGATCCTGCCGCGCGGCACGCGCAA